>NZ_CP011451.1:938731-1251642 GCF_001007935.1 Nitrosomonas communis | reverse complement strand
GAGGCGAATCAATATATTCCATTTACACTGGACGAAGTAAATCTCGATTTTCAGGTCATCAGAGCAATACCTGAGAATCCAAATGAGGTAGAAGTCCTGATCGCTGCTGCACGCAAGGAAAAAGTGGAAGATCGGGTTGCTGCTGCATTAACGGCTGGTCTAAAAGCAGTCGTAATCGATGTCGAGCACTTCGCTGCCCAAACTTCTTTTGAGTTAATTGAGCGTCAGTTACCTGGAGGAGGCAAGGATCAAGTGATTGCACTGGTCGATATCGGTGCGAGTACTACCCGTCTAAATGTTCTTTGCAATGGTGAATTTGTGTATACACGGAATCAACCGTTCGGGGGAGCTCAGTTAACTCAGGAAATTCAGAATCAGTTTAATTTGACATATGAAGAAGCAGAAGCAGCCAAGCGCAATGGGAGTTTACCCAACAGCTATCAGACGAATGTGTTGCAACCTTTCTGCGAAACACTTGCGCAGGAGGTGAAACGTGCTTTGCAGTTCTTTTTTACTTCTACCCAATATACTCGGATTGATTATATTTTTCTTTGTGGTGGATGCGCAACAGTTCCTGGTTTGGGGGAGATGATGACTGAATGTACCCAAGTGATGACACAAATCGCTAACCCTTTTGTCAATATGGAGCTATCTAATCGTATCCCCCTCAAGCAGCTGAAAGTAGATGCACCCTTATTAATGACTGCCTGTGGATTAGCAATGCGGGGCTTTGATCCCTCATGATTCGCATTAATTTACTTCCGCACCGTGAACTTAAACGTAAGGCACGCCAGCAGCAGTTTGCCATACTGGCTGGAGCCGCTTGTGTTCTTGGCATACTGATTGTCTGGGCAGGGCATGAGGCTATCCTGGGAAAGATTGAGTATCAGAATAGGCGTAATCAATACCTGCAGAGTCAAATTGCTATTCTTGATAAGCAAATTGTAGAAATCAAACAAATCAAGCAGCAACTCAAGGAAGTGCTCGCACGCAAAGAGGTCGTGGAGGCATTACAAGTCAATCGCACTCATGTTGTTTATATGTTAGATCAGCTGGCTAGACTAGTGCCAGATGGGGTATATCTCAAGAGTCTCAAGCAAACTAATGAGCACATCCATCTTTCTGGCTATGCGCAATCAAATGCATGGGTATCTACCTTAATGCGGAATTTGGACGCGTCACCCATATTTGAATCTCCTCTATTGATCGAGATCAAGGCAGTTAATGTCAATAATGTGCGTATGAATGAATTTGATTTGAATGTGAGGCTCACCGAGTTATTGACTAGCTGGGATAATGGATCTACGCCAGCGCATATTTCCAATTAGCTAATTCCATTTCCAAATCAAAAATGGCGCGAAGGTGAGCCGCAGACAGTATCAATCATACGGCAGGGTGAAGCCGACAAAGGCAGTTTTGATTTAGAACTGGAATAAAAAGGTGGATGAGGATGAATTTATCAGAACAATTGCGGCTACTTAACCCCAATGATCCCGGTAGCTGGCCGCTAGCCATCAAGGTCTGTACATTGATCAGCTTGCTGGTGGCAATTGTCGCGGTAGGTTATTTTCTGGATTGGCAGGAGCAGTCAGAAATGTTTGAAAGGGCTGAAGCAGAAGAAGTGACGCTTAAAGAAACTTATCTGATCAAAAAAAGAAGCGCTGTCAATTTGGATATTATGCGGCAGCAATTACAGGAGATCGAGCAGACACTAAGTTTGATGTTGAAACAATTACCCAATAAATCTGAAATAGATGCTTTGCTGGTAGATATTAATCGGGCTGGTTTAGGACGGGGATTGCAATTTGAGTTATTCAAGCCCGCAGCGAGCGAAACGATCAAAGAAATTTATGCTGAATTACCCGTAACGGTACGTGTCATCGGTAACTATCATGACATCGGTGCTTTTGCCAGTGATGTTGCCCAATTACCACGGATTGTAACGTTAAATGATATTAATATTACTCCCGGGAAGGAGCAAAATCTGGTGTTGAACGCTGTCGCAAAGACCTTTCGCTATCTTGATGATGAAGAGCTTGCTAATCAGGTCAAGAGCAACAGTGGGGGAAATAAATGATCAAGTGGTTTCCTCATTTATGGCGTGTGTGGCTTGTTATTGTTTCGGCCTCGGCCTGTAGTGAAGGTACCTACAATGATCTTGAAGAGTTTGTGAACCAATCTGGAGAAGGGTTGCGTGGCAAGGTCGATCCATTACCTCAGATCAGGCCTTTTGCTCAGTTCAATTATGAAGCATTTAACGTTTCCGATCCTTTCAATGCACAAAAAAACATTCCATCCAGCAAGCATGACACGCTTCAGCCTGATCTGAAACGGCGCAAGGAAGCGTTGGAGAATTTTCCGCTGGAAAATCTGACCATGGTTGGAACATTGCAGCGAAACAAGCAAATTTTTGCATTAGTGAGGACGCCTGATAATACCGTGCATCGTGTCAAGGCTGGTAATTACTTAGGCCAGAATTTTGGATTGATTACCGATATTTCCGAGACAGAAATCAAGCTAAAAGAAATCGTGCAAGATGGTGTCCATGTTTGGATCGAGCGCCTGAGTACGCTCGTATTGCAAGTGCAGGTGCAGAAATAATGAGAAGGATGATAGCAAGAGAGCTTTTCTACGGGTGGCGATATGCTGCCTCCCAACTCATACTATTATTGATATTATTTCAGGTTTCCATCGTCGCGGCCGATAATCCGGCGCGTGTGACATCAATGCAGCAGAACAGAATCAATGCAATCGATGTGGTTAGTAATCGAAACAGACAAATCATAGTGAAAGTATCGCTTGATCAACTGCTTGATACGGCTCCTGTAGGCATTTCTTTAAACAATCCGGATAGAATTTATTTTGATTTTATCAATACGGTTAATGCACTTGGTAAAAGAGTACAAGCAGTAGGGGAAGGAGATTTGAAGAGCATTGACATTGTTCAAACTGAAAACCGTACCCGCCTGGTGATGAACTTGTTAAAGCCGATGACCTATGAGACTAAAATGGTAGGAAATCAACTGTTTATTTCACTAAATGGACTCAATGCAAAAAAAACTGTCCATACTCCCGTTTATCCTTTTAACAGCGTAGATATGCAGGAGAAAAAGCTGTTGAGCCTGCAAGATATCGATTTCAAGCGTGGCCTGAATGGCGAGGGCCGTGTGGAAGTCGACCTTTCCGCCCCAGGCATCGGCGTCGATGTTCGTCAACAGGATAACTGGATCATGATCGAATTTATCAACGCTTATTTGCCTCCTCATTTAGAGCGGCGTGTGGATGTGGTAGATTTTGCCACACCGGTGCAAACCATAGAAACCATGACCAAAGATAATAACGTACAGATGGTCATCAAATCCAAAGGACGGTGGGAGCATACTTCCTATCATGCAGGGGCGAGATTTATTCTGGATGTCAAACCGATTGTTGAAAGCGAAGATGTGCCTGCCCACAGGAAATTGCTCACAGGAGGGTATACTGGCGAGAAACTATCGCTTGATTTTCAGAATGTGGAAGTCCGCTCAGTTTTGCAGGTTCTGGCTGATTTTACTAATCTGAATATTATTGCCAGCGACTCAGTTAAAGGAAGTCTTACTTTGCGTCTGAAAGATGTCCCCTGGGACCAAGCTTTGGATATTGTGCTTCAGTCCCAGGAGCTCGATAAACGTCGAGTAGGTAACGTCATTTTTATTGCTCCACGTGAGGAATTAGCTGCCAGGGAAAAAACCGAACTGGAGTCTCGTCAGCAAATTACTGAATTAGAACCTTTGCATACTGAGACTTTCAGATTAAATTATCGGACAGCCAGTTCAATTCCTCTCAAAGGGATTTTGAGTCAACGTGGAACGGTAGAAGTTGACGATATCAGTAATACTTTGACCGTCACCGATATTCCTATCAGACTGGCAGAGGTCGCCAAACATATCAGAAATCTTGACACTCCTGTGCGTCAAGTCATGATCGAGTCCCGTATCGTGGTCGCAACGGATACCTTTAGTCGCAATCTAGGCGCCCGGTTTGGCGTACAAAGTGCTCATCAGATTGGAAACCGTAATCTGGGAATCTCCGGCAATCTGGACAGCTCCAGCTCACTTGCTACTGGCGCTGCCCCGGGCGGTGGTCAGAATCTTAACGTCAATTTACCAGCTGCTGCGATTGCGGGTGCAGCAGGGGGACCGGCTGCTTTAGCGCTGAGTTTAATCAAGATCAATGATGATTCGCTAATCAATTTGGAATTATCTGCACTGGAATCAGACAGTAAAGGTAGAGTGATTGCCAGTCCACGCCTGGTCACAGCTAACCGCGTAGAAGCAACCATTGAGCAGGGGACCGAAATACCTTTCCAGATTGTCAGCCAGCTTGGAAGGCCGCAGATTCAGTTCAAAAAAGCTGTACTAGCTCTCAGGGTAACGCCACAGATTACTCCAGATGACAACATTATCATGAAGCTGCAAGTTAATCAGGACACCCGTGGTCAAGATACACCTGCTGGTCCAGCGATTGACACCAAACAAATTACGACTGAAGTACTCATTGAGAATGGTGGCACCGTAGTAATTGGTGGGATTTTCGAGCGAGCAGAAAATATAGCGAATAACAAGGTGCCTTTGCTCGGTGACGTGCCGATACTCGGTAATATCTTCAAGAATAATTCAAGGCGGGATGATAAGCGGGAGCTTCTGATTTTTGTCACCCCTCGGATTTTGAATGAAAATTTAAGCATACGCTAAACAATTAAAGCTGGACTTTGCAGCTAATGGCTAGCTCGGTTGTTAAGATGATCCATATAATAGCCTTTCTTATCAATTGCATGCTTATCCTCCTGTTTCCGCTGCTGTACCGATATGTCACCACAGCCGGCTCAGAAATCGAGGCTAACATTTCCCGTTTGCGATAAACCCAAGCTGTCGCCAAGCTTCGTAGATTACGATGGAAACAGCATTAGCAAGATTCAAGCTGCGACGGTCAGGCAGCATGGGAATATGAATACGTTGCGTATTGGAAAAGCTCTCCAGAATTTCAATCGGTAATCCACGGGTTTCTGTACCAAACAGAAAAACATCTTCAGGGTGATACTTAACCTGATCATAGCGTTGGGTTCCTTTGGTGGACACAGCAAAAATACGCCGTCCTGGTAAGCTATGCATACATTCTTCCCAACCTTTGTGTAGCACGACATGAGCAAATTCATGATAGTCGAGTCCGGCCCGGAGCAGCTGCCTGTCATTCAGAAGAAACCCTAACGGTTTGATCAGATGAAGTGTAGCGCCTGTATTGGCACAGAGCCGGATGATATTGCCCGTATTAGGAGGAATCTCAGGTTGATAGAGAATAACGTTCAGCATAAGGCATATTCTATAACATAGTCTGATGATGCTCAGTAGCTTTGATTAAAGCGGATGACGGCATTGCTCTAGCGATCACCCATACACTTACCCGGGTTGCGCCGTGTTTACGTACCACCTTGTCCAATTCATTCAGTGTGGCACCGCTTGTCATGACATCATCCAGTAAGGCAACCTGCTTATGTGCGAGACTCGTAGTACATTCAAACGCATTTTGCATATTAGTTAGCCGTTTCTTCCAGGATAACTCAGTTTGAGAAAACGTGTCTCTGGTACGCACACAAGCATGAGGCAGCAAGGGAACATTGATTTGTCTGGATATATGTCGACTGATTTCTAGCGCCTGGTTAAAGCCTCTCTCCTGTAATTTAATCGGATGAAGCGGAACAGGGATGATGACATCGGGTAGAGGGCAGTGATTCATTTTTGCGAGCAATAGATTGGCCAAGATGGGCGCCACAGTCAGGTTACCTTGATATTTAAGCGAATGAATCATGGCATCGATGGGAAAAACGTATTGTAGTGCTGCAAGCGCCTGTGTCCATACTGGCGGATGCTTGAGGCAATTACCACAAATACAGGAATCTTTTGTGGGCAATAAGCACAAAGAACAATGTTCAGAAGGTAATTGGGGTAAGCTCTCACGACAGGCACGACACAGATCGCTTTCGCAGTCTGCCAGGCATAAAAGACAATTGGTTGGGAACAGGGTTTGCACAAAATTTAATCGCCTGTTCAAAAATTTTGAAAGAAAATTTGACAATTGAAGCGTGATCCTTGATGATTCCTGGCACTATATTATAGATCGAGCAAAATTTTCTGACCTTATCATGATTGAATCCAGTACCAAGTCTATTGCAAACGAAAAAAAGCAATCTATGGGTGAACAACAGGATCGCAGCCGTATGGCACTATGGAGCGTTCCACAAATCCAGGCCTTACTGGATCTCCCTTTCACTGATTTGGTTCATCAAGCGCAAACCATTCATCGGCAATACCATGATGCCAATGCCGTTCAATTATCTACGCTGATTTCTGTTAAAACAGGTGGCTGCCCGGAAGACTGTGGTTACTGTCCCCAGGCCGCGCGCTATCATACCGGGGTGGAGAATCAGGATATGCTGTCGCTGGATACCGTTGTGGCCGCTGCCCAGGCAGCCAAGGCGGAAGGTGCGACACGATTTTGTATGGGAGCAGCCTGGCGTGGCCCCAAACAACGTGATATTGATAAAATGAGCGAGATCATTGTGGCTGTGAAGGTGCTGGGACTTGAAACCTGTGCGACTTTGGGCATGCTGAAACCAGGGCAGGCCGAGCAGCTCAAACAGGCTGGCCTGGATTATTACAATCATAACCTGGATACCTCACCCGAGTTCTATGAAGAAATCATTAGCACACGCGACTACCAGCATCGCCTCGATACCCTTGAGGAAGTGCGCAAGGCAGGCATCAATGTGTGCTGCGGGGGGATTGTGGGTATGGGGGAATCCCGGCTGGCTCGCGCTGGATTGATTGCCCAGCTGGCCAATCTGGATCCTTATCCTGAATCAGTGCCGATCAATTATCTGGTGCAAGTTGAAGGAACCCCGCTTTATGGTACGGATCCCCTTGATCCGTTCGAGTTTGTACGTACCATTGCAGCAGCTCGTATTACGATGCCGAAAGCGATGGTCAGGTTATCTGCAGGAAGACGGCAAATGTCAGAGGCTGTGCAGGCATTATGTTTTCTGGCGGGCGCTAACTCCATTTTTTATGGAGACAAGCTGCTGACGACAGGTAATCCCGAAACAGAAAGCGATAAAGCCTTATTTGACAAATTGGGATTACGCACCCTCTAGCCGGGAACAGGCATGCTAACACATCTCTCAGCCAAACTGAGGGAGCGCGAAAACGCGGGGTTGTACCGTCGCCGGTTAATGCTCGAAGGTCCTCAGATGGTTCATGCTGCGATTGAGGGAAAGCATTATCTTGCTTTCTGTAGCAATGATTATCTAGGCCTTGCTAGCCACCCCGCATTAATTGAAGCGGCCTGTGCGGGCGCCCAACGTTATGGCGTGGGGTCAGGTGCATCCCATCTGATCTGCGGCCATTCTCTGGCCCATCACACGCTCGAGGAAGCGTTGGCCCATTTTGTAGGGTTACCCCAGGCATTACTGTTTTCTACCGGCTATATGGCCAATATGGCGGTGATCACGTCGTTGGTCGGTCGTGGTGATGCGATTTTCGCTGACAGGCTCAATCATGCTTCTCTCAATGATGCAGCGCTGCTTTCCAAGGCAACCTTTAAGCGTTATCCTCATCTTGACTTGACAAGGCTGGAAAGGTATCTGGCGGACTCAGACGCAAGTGGTAAACTCGTCGTCACCGATGCCGTGTTCAGCATGGACGGTGACATCGCTCCTGTCGTTGAACTATTGGCGCTATGTGAGCAGTATGGTGCCTGGTTGTTACTGGATGATGCTCACGGCTTCGGCGTGCTCGGCAAAAACGGTAACGGTGTGACGCATGCGTTTGATAAATTTAATGTGCGCTCACCGCACTTGGTTTACATGGCCACACTCGGTAAAGCAGCGGGTGTTTCCGGTGCTTTTGTTGCGGCTCAATCCGACATAATAGAAACACTTATCCAATTTGCGCGCTCTTATGGTTATACCACTGCTACGCCTGCGTTATTGGCGCATACCCTCATGACCAGTTTGTCATTGATCAAGCAGGAAGCATGGCGGCGTGAAAAATTAATCAAACTTATCACGCAATTGAAAACCAGCCTGCACTCATTGCGTTGGCCATTAATGCCTTCCATGACGCCCATTCAGCCATTGTTGGTAGGAGGCAATGACGAGGCCATGCATTTAAGTGCAGCGTTAAGTGACAGAGGCATCCTGGTGCCTGCCATCCGCCCGCCTACTGTTCCGGAGGGAAAAGCGCGCTTGCGCATTTCCTTATCAGCTGCCCACCGGGAGGAAGATGTTGAGCAATTAAGTGAAACATTACATGATTTGGCAAAAATCATCTCATCATAAAAAATAGTCATGTGATATGAGTCGGCTACATGTAGAAATTTCAGGCAAAGGGCCTGATCTCGTGATGTTGCATGGCTGGGCAATGCACAGTGGTATCTGGGGCAGTATCCGCGATCAGCTGGCGCGTCATTTCCGGCTGCATTTGGTGGATCTGCCAGGTCATGGCCAGAGTCCAATGTGGGAAACATATTCACTCGAAGCCATCGTAACCAGTGTTGCGGAGATTTTGCCAGCGGAAAGCATCGTTTGTGGTTGGTCACTCGGTGGGCAAGTAGCCCTCAAGCTGGCTTTATCTTTTCCCACGCAAGTGAGTCAGCTTGTTTTGGTCGCCACCACCCCTTGTTTCGTCAAACGGGAGGATTGGCAGTGGGGAATGGATCAATCTACGCTGCTGCTTTTTATGGAAAATCTGGAGCATCATTATACCCAGACGCTCAACCGTTTTTTTACCCTGCAGGTCAATGGTGGATGTGATATGACACATGTATTAGCGCAAATACGTGAACATTTTTTCCAACATAGGCAACCCGATGGTCACGCGCTCAGGGCCGGTTTACAGATCCTGCTGACCACCGATTTACGGAGAAAATTAGCGGATATTTCTCAACCTGTCTTACTGTTGCATGGAGAAAATGATGTGATCACACATCTGGATGCAGCCAGATGGATGCACCAGCAATTGCCTCACGCAAAATTAGTCGGCTTTCCACATTGTGGTCATGCCCCGTTTTTATCGCATCCGAATCAATTTATAACCAGCCTGTATGATTTATGATCACATTTTAGATAAGCGTCAGTTGCGTCAAGCATTTGAACGAGCTGCAGCCAGCTATGATCAAGCGGCCGTTCTGCAGCGGGAAGTGGGGGAACGCATGCTCTCGCGCCTTGATTACATCAAATATACGCCCGATTGGATACTGGATATGGGCAGCGGTACCGGCTATGGCAGCCGTAAGCTTATTGAGCGCTATCCGCATAGCAAACTGCTGGCCTTGGATATCGCACTCGCGATGCATTTGCAAGCACGTCAACCTGTTCCCCGATGGCAGCAATGGTTACCGTTGGGTAAGCGCGCTATGACGCATTATGTGGGTGCGGATATCGAACAGCTTCCACTGCGCGATGCATGTGTCGATATGATTTGGTCAAATCTAACCATTCAGTGGTGTAACGATCTCAAGCAGACCTTTGCGGAAACCCATCGTGTTCTGAAAAAAGGGGGGCTGCTGATGTTTAGTACTTTCGGTCCGGATACCTTGAAAGAATTAAAGCAGGCCTTTAAAACAGTGGACAGTTACAACCATATCAATCGTTTTATGGATATGCACGATATCGGCGATCTGCTGGTGTATAGCGGCTTTGCCACGCCTGTCATGGATATGGAATACATAACGCTCACTTACCAGGAAGTGATGGATATCATGCGTGATCTTAAAACCATCGGTGCGCATAATGTGACACATGGCAGACAGCGAGGCCTGACTGGGAAAGGGAGATGGCAGCAAGTCGTGAAACATTACGAATCATTCCGTCAGGCTGGCAGGCTGCCGGCGACCTTCGAAGTGGTCTATGGGCATGCCTGGAAACCAGAGCCACGACAAGCGGTTCTCAATCCAGAAACCAGACGGAAGCTCGGTCTGGAATAAATGGTTATTTCAATCCCCAATCAAACATGACGCGAAGGCGAGCTGCAGACAGTATCCATCATGCGGCAAGGGGAAGCCGACCAAGTCGGTTTTGATTTAGCAATGGAATTAAACACTATGCCCGCAGGCTACTTCGTAACCGGTACGGATACCGCTGTAGGTAAAACTCTCACAAGTTGCGCGTTGCTATATGCATTTGCCAGGGCAGGTAAATCGGTGATTGGGATGAAGCCAATCGCAGCAGGGTGCGAAAACGGTAAATGGATGGACGTGGAACGTCTTGTTGAAGCCAGCAACCTATCAGCAGCACGTAAATGGATTAATCCTTATGCGTTAGTGCAGCCGATGGCACCGCATATCGCAGCTGAGCAAGCGGGTCTCGTGATTGATATTGCAACTGTTCAACGGGCTTTTCAAGTGCTGTGGCAAATGGCAGAAATGGTCATTGTCGAAGGGGTCGGGGGATTTCTGGTGCCGCTGGATGACCGCTACGATAGCAGCGATTTGGCGCGCGCATTGAAATTACCTGTGATACTGACAGTAGGATTGCGGCTGGGTTGTCTCAACCATGCCTTGTTGACTGCCCGGGCTATTCATGCAAGCGGGTTAACCCTGGCAGGCTGGGTAGCTAACCAGATTGATCCTCATATGGAATGCCAAGCAGAAAACATTCGTGCCTTGCAACAGCGCCTGAATTGTCCTCTGCTTGGTGTTTTGCCGTTTAATGAACAAATAGAGGCAAGAGAATATGCTGAGTTGCTCGATATCTCGCAGCTTCTTATTCCATTGCCAAATCAAATCTGACCTGGCCGGCTTCCCCAGGCCGCATGATGGAACGGTTTGCGCTTTGCCTTCGCGTCAGGTTTGATGGGGGATGGAATAATGCAGCAGTTAGCAGAGCTATTTTAGCGGCTTAAGCATGGTTTTGAACTTATCGGTTGCTTGCACCAGCGCCGAGCGAATACCGGGTTCCCATGCAGAATGACCTGCATCCTCGATAATGACATATTCGGCTTGAGGCCAGGCATGGGTTAAGTCATCTGCGCTGATGATGGGACAAACGGCATCATAACGTCCCTGCACGATGGTAGCAGGCATGCCGTGCAGTTTTTTGACATTATCCAGCAACGCATTGTGTGGCAAGAAGATATCATGACTGAAATAATGGGCTTCCATGCGTGCAAGCCCGAGCGCAACCGTATCACTTGTAAAATAATTGACGGTTTCCGGACTGGGCAGCAAAGTGGAGCATCTGCCTTCATAACGACCCCATGCACGGGCGGCAGGCATATGGATGGCGGGCTCCGGGTCCATCAGGCGCTGATAATAAGCGGCAAGGATATCTTTTCGTTCATGCAGGGAGAGGGGTGCCACAAACTCTTGCCAGGCTTCTGGAAAGAAATGGCGCAGTCCATAAAGAAACCAGTCGATTTCGCTTTTGCGGCAAAGAAAGATCCCCCGCAGAATGAATCCCAGGCAACTTGAAGGGTGTGCTTCTCCGTATGCAAGCGCCAATGTGCTGCCCCAGGAGCCGCCGAATACCAGCCACTGTTCGATACTCAGATATTGTCGCAATGTTTCGATATCCTCGATAAGATGAGGCGTGGTATTGTCCCGAATTTCACCCAGCGGTGTAGACCGCCCCGCTCCACGCTGATCGTAAATGATGATGCGGTAGTAGGCGGGATCGAAGAAACGGCGATGATTGGGTGCTGATCCAGCACCTGGGCCACCATGTAGAAACAAGACGGGTAAACCGTTAGGGTTGCCTGATTGTTCCCAATAAAGGGTATGCCGCGCATCGACTGGCAGCATTCCTTGTTGATAAGGCTCGATTTCCGGGTAAAGCTCGGTATGTGACATGTTATCCTTTTATCATTGATGGTATAAATCTGGCAGTTTACTGATTGCGGAGATATTGGAAAAGCAAAAGAAATTGCTGAGAGCTTCGCCATTTACCTATTTGCTTATTGCCTGTTTGTTTGAAATAGTGCCCTGATTCCATTTCCTAATCAAACATGACGCCAAGGCGAGCCGCAGACTGTATCAATCATACCGCAAGGTGAAGCCGACCAAACCAGTTTCGATGTGGAAATGGAATGATAAGACAGGATAACGATTGAAACAGTATACCTGGCTAAAGGAAACGATTATGATGCATATTTCATAGCAGAGCGTGAGCGTTCCATATGACAGGCAGAAATAGCCATGTTAATGGGTGAATAGCAGAATAATTTGAACATCCAAAATAAGCGGGTAACAGCATCACTTATTACAAACGAAGCGTTGTGGTGCTTGAAAAGCTGAGAAAAAAAATTAATAGCCAAACTGAATAGCCAGTGAGTGAGCCGAATAATACTTTCGCACAATCATCTAAATTAGGCTTGTTTTTGACAGGTGGAGGAGCGCGCGCTGCTTATCAAGTAGGAGTGCTGCGTGCCATTGCTGAATTGTTGCCTTCTCCTGCGCATAGCCCTTTTCCTGTTATTTGTGGAACTTCGGCTGGTGCGATTAATGCAGCAGGTTTGGCCATGTCGGCCACTCATTTTGCTACAGGTGTGCGACAACTGGAGGCAGTGTGGGGAAATTTGCACGTTGACCAGGTGCATCGGGCAGATCTCCTTGGTGTGATCCGCAACACGGCTCACTGTGTGGGTTCCTTACTGTCGAGTCAGGCCAATAAAAAGGCACCTTTCGCACTGCTCGATAATGCTCCCCTGAGAACGCTGCTTGGCTGCCGTCTGCCGTTTCGTGGTATTCAGCGAAGTATCCACCTCGGCGCCTTGCATGCATTGGGGGTGACCGTTTGGGGATATACTTCAGGACAATCGGTCACGTTTTATCAAGGGAATGAAAGTATTCAGCCCTGGAGCCGCGTGATGCGTATAGGAGTGGCGTCACGTATTGGTATCCAGCATTTGCTTGCTTCTTCGGCGATTCCGCTTATTTTTCCAGCCGTCCGGCTCAATCGCGAATATTTTGGCGATGGTTCTATGCGACAGCTCGCACCGCTCAGTCCAGCGTTGCATCTGGGAGCAGATCGTATCCTGGTGATCAGTGTGAACAAAAAAAGAGAAATCCCCTTTGAGCGTGTTAAAGTGACAAGTTATCCACCCGTCGCCCAGATCGCGGGTCATATGATGAGTAGTATTTTTTTTGATAGCCTGGAAGTTGATCTGGAGCGTCTGGAGCGCATTAATGGCACGTTAGCGCTTATTCCACCTGAGGCAAGAAAAGAGGGGGGCGTTTTGCTGCGCCCCATCAAATCGCTGGTAATATCACCGAGCGAAAGAATCAGTGAAATCGCGTGGCAGCATGCTTATTCGTTACCACGCACTATGCGCTATTTATATCGTGCTGTAGGCGCAATGAGTCCGAGCGGTTCGAGATTGTTGAGCTATGTTCTCTTTGAGGCTTCTTATTGTCGCGCCTTAATTGATCTTGGCTATCGTGACACGATGCAACAGCAAGATGAAATTCTTAAATTTATTACCATGTCTTGAGAGAAATTGAATATGGATTTTTCTGATCCCCAGTTCTGGTTTGCGGCATTACAAATTATTGCGATTGACATCGTACTTGGGGGAGATAATGCGGTCATCATTGCCCTTGCTTGCCGGCGGTTACCTGAGAAGCAACGCAATCAAGGGATTTTCTGGGGAGTTTTCGGTGCAATAACGATACGTGTCATCCTGGTTTTCTTTGCGATTAATCTGTTGGCACTTCCCTTCCTGAAACTTGTGGGCGCGCTGCTGCTGCTGTGGATCGGGATCAAATTACTGCAGCCGGAAGCAGCAGGTGATGGACATGAAATTGATGCCAGCACAACCCTGCTGGGTGCTATTAAAACGATTATCATCGCGGATACTGTCATGAGCCTGGATAATGTGATCGGTATTGCTGGTGCTGCGCGGGGTGATCTTACGCTGGTAATTTTTGGGCTCCTGGTAAGTGTGCCAATCATTGTCTGGGGCAGTAAGCTGGTCATGAAACTGATGAACCGCTTTCCCCTGACCATTTTTATTGGAGCTGGGTTGCTTGGCTGGATCGCGGGAGGCATGGCCATAACTGACGCATTGACCAGAGAATGGGTCAATATGCATGCTGCTTTTCTACACTGGCTCATGCCGATTGGTACTGCATTAGTTGTGATCGTTACTGGCAAGTGGCTGGCAGCGAGAGCACAGAAAAATATAGCTTTGATTGATCTTACGAATGACACCAATAAACCTATGTAACATTGAATCAGTCATAAAAAACAAGTGAGGGGGAGTGCATCATGTTAAAAATACTGCTGCCAGTAGATGGGTCTGATGCTTGCAATAAGGCCATTGCTCATTTTATTCAGTTGCTCAACTGGTATAAGGAAGTACCGGAAATTCATCTGCTCAATGTGCAGTTTCCATTGCCTGGTGATATTTCGACGTTTATCAGTCAGACAAATATCAAGCAATATCACCAGGATGAAGGAATGAAGGATTTAAAATCAGCGTGTGATTTATTAGATCAGGCCGGTATCGCTTATCAGTACCATGTGGTGGTAGGGGAGGTAGCAAAAATGATTGTTCAGTTTGCGGCAGAAAAGCAATGTGATCAAATTGTCCTTGGTCCGCGCGGGCTTGGCACGGTCCAGGGTATGCTGCTGGGTTCAGTCGCCAGTAAGCTGATCCATCTTTCACCGATTCCGGTTCTTTTGGTCAAATAACAAGAATCAGGTGTAATTCCTGCGCTATTAGCGAAAATGCCCGTTAGGTAAATCATGTTAAATAGCTGGACAAGAAAGGGTAACTAAAGGGTAACCACGTCCTGTTATTCAGAATATAGACACTCGCTACCTGAATTCAGGTAGCGGATTAAGATCAACATACTTTGCGCGCGTTTAACAGGCAAATGCGCTCAGCTTTTCCTGAATACTATCGTTTTGCGGGGATAGTAAAGCTGGCCAGCTAGTGAGCATTGCTTGCAAGCAGCGACAGAAACAGCAATTATTGGCAAACTCCAGCTATGATCATTTATGATCATTTGATATCAACGGCGACTATCTCAGCTGCTGAACTTGAGCAGGCTGTGCGATATGCGCGTGAAAAAGAATGCGATTTGGAAGAGGTGCTCATCGATTATTTTCAGATCAAACCGGCTCAAATTGGTGAAGCGCTGGCGTATTACTTCCAGGTCCAGTATGAACCGTACCGGGCTGACCGGATTAAACCGTTCGAGGTCTTGAAAAATCTCAAACGGGATTTTGTCGAAAGCAATCACTGGCTGCCAATTGATGAAACCAAGGAAGGTCTGGTGATATTGGCGCTCGATCCGGAAAGAATCAAAGCAATGCGCGTAGTCAATCAGATTTTTCCCAAGCATACCATCATCTATACCGTCTGTACCCAGCGAGAATTCAAGGCGACAGTGGATTTGTTCTATGGGAATGAAAAAGGCATTGCTTTGCAAGATAGCGGCAATATCGATGAGATGCTTTCCAAGCTTAAAGAGGACGAGGAAGAGCCGCTCGAGGAAATCGATGAGGCTTCCGCAGCTTCTGAAAACGAACTGGTCAAGCTCGTCAACAAGATCATCATGGATGCTTACAGAATGGGCGTTTCCGATATCCACATTGAGCCTTATCCTGGCAAGGAAAAAACCAAAATCCGTTTTCGCAAGGATGGTTCGCTGATGCCCTACATCGAAATTCCAGCCAGTCATCGCAATGCATTGGTAACGCGGATCAAGATCATGTGTGACCTGGATATTTCTGAGAAGCGCAAGCCGCAGGATGGCAAAATAAAATTCAGACGGTTTGCCCCGCTTGATATCGAGCTGAGGGTGGCCACGCTGCCTTCTGCGGGTGGATTGGAGGATGTCGTCATGCGTATTCTATCAGCAGGCGAGCCGATCCCACTCGAAAAAATGAATTTTACTGTCCGTAATCTGCAAGAACTCAAATCCATCATCAGCAAGCCTTATGGCTTATTTTTCGTCTGTGGTCCGACCGGCTCCGGTAAAACGACCACATTGCATTCAATTCTGAAACACCTCAACACGCCAGCAACCAAAATCTGGACCGCAGAAGATCCCGTTGAGATTACTCAGAAAGGGCTGCGTCAGGTGCAGATCAATGTCAAAGCCGGCCTCACTTTTGCCACCGTGATGAAGTCCTTTCTGCGGGCGGATCCGGATGTCATCATGGTCGGGGAAATGCGCGACAGGGAAACGACCAGCCTCGGGATTGAAGCCTCACTAACCGGCCACCTGGTAATGGCTACTCTGCATACCAACAGTGCGCCAGAATCGGTTATCCGTCTGCTGGACATGGGAATGGATCCCTTCAATTTCTCTGATGCCTTGCTCGGCATCCTGGCGCAACGCCTGGCGAAACGTTTGTGCCAATGCAAGAAACCGCATACTGCCAGCCGGGAAGAAATCGGGATGCTGCTGATGGAATATTGCGAAGAATTGAGACATATCGAGTATTTCAAGGCTAACCCTGAGGCAGCTTATCAGCAAATTGAAGCGCGCTGGCGACAGGAATATAGTAATGAGCATCAACAGATTACCCTGTACGAGGCGGTCGGTTGCGATCAATGCAATGGCACGGGTTACTCAGGGCGCGTGGCGCTGCACGAACTCCTGACGGCGACTGATGCCCTCAAAAAGAACATCCAGGAGCATGCGCGCGTCGCTGACATGTTCGTGACCGCGCTCACTGATGGCATGGGTACCCTGAAACAGGATGGGATTGATAAAGTGTTGCAGGGGATAACGGACATTCATCAGGTAAGAGCGGTGTGTATCAAGTAATTTCTTTCTCTAGTGTAGGGCGCAATAACCAGCGGGTATTGCGCCATATACTTGAATATCGCTACTATGCCTGATTACCGCCGCCTGTGGCATCCTGGTGGCACCTATTTCTTTACTGTTAATCTGTTGCGGCGGCATGGCAACCCTTTGCTGATCCGGCATATTGATGTGCTGCGTGGCGTCGTTGGCCGGGTTCGAAAGGGTCACCCGTTCCAAATTTATGGCTGGGTGGTATTGCCTGACCACTTGCACTGCGTGATAGCGTTACCGCCAGGCGATGACGATTTTGCTATGCGCTGGCGTTTGATTAAAATGGGGTTTTCCAAGGCGCTACCAAAGAATGAACGGTTATCCGCAGTACGGGTGAGACGAGGTGAACGAGGCGTCTGGCAGCGGCGTTATTGGGAGCACCTGATTCAGGATGAGGCGGATTATCGGGCGCATATGGATTACGTCCACATCAATCCAGTGAAACATGGATTGGTAGAGCGTGTCGCAGATTGGCCGTATTCAACCTTTCATCGATGGGTGGCGCAAGGTGTCTATCCATCTGATTGGGCCGGTGGAACGGAAGACAGCTTGAGCTATGAAGACTAGCAACTGTAGGGTGCAATAAGCGCAGCGCATTGCACCGGATAGTGAAGTGAGGCACTACGCGTGCTAGGTTCAAACGCCGGATGCGGAATACAAAGTATCGGTGAAGTTAAAACCGCACGTTCGATGATATGGGAGAGGTAACGGACATAGTTGTTAGTCCGACCCGATCGCGGGTTTTTAAAGAAAACACTCAGGCTTTCCCGGGGGTGAGATAGTAGCGTGTAGCTTGTAGGGTGCAATAAGTGTAACGCATTGCACCAGATGATGAAGTAGGGCACATGCGGCGCAATGCCCGTTGGTTATTACGCCCTACGCGGGCTGATGGCATGGGTACTTTGAAACAGGATGGCATTGATAAAGTGTTGCAGGGGATAACTGACATTTATCAGGTAAGAGCGGTGTGTATCAAGTAATTTCTTTCTCTCGTGATCGGGTCGGGATAACGGATTGTATCCGTTATCCCGACCCGATCGCGGACTGATATTCATCAGTCGAGGATAGTATGTATCCAGTAGAAGGATAAGATAAAAAAACACCCCATTATTGGGGTGTTTTTTGGTAGAAATTCAATATCTGTTAAAGATTAAATTAACAGATAGCAGCAGCTACACAACTGCCAGTTTTTACCCATTGTATGGGAGAATCCTTAGTGGCGGCAGTTCCAGTAAGTATATAAGTTTCTTCATTTAAGCCGTCTTTATCTTTAGCCGCTTTCATAGTAATTGCAGCAGTTAATTCAGCATTACCACCGACTGTACCAGATTGTACATAACCATTTGCGCCAACAGCAGCTGGTACCCCATTAGCTCCATTGGTACAGTTAGTCATATCACGCTTATCTTGGAAACAAGTTTCAATACCAAGTTTGAGTGGGGCAGCAGCAGCCACAACTTCGCTAAACCTGGCTTTTTTGGTGTAGGTTTGATAAGACGGAATCGCCACCGCCGCCAAAATACCAATAATGGCCACAACAATCATTAACTCGATCAAAGTAAAACCTTTTTGCATTTGCTGCATGAATCATTCTCCTTTCGGTAAAAAACACTCAGTGAGTGCATGGACTAGTAGAGCAGAAATAATCGCGCACTATCTTTTAGTTAAAAGAATGCCGTTAGCATCATAACGGCATTCCAGAAAAGGTTTAGTTGGAAATAAGCGGTTTATTAGGTGCTTTTCTTAAATTAACATGGAATAATCCTGGAGCCCGCTAGGCTTATCCCCCAAATACCTGTTCCCATAGCTGCAATACCGCCATGCGCGCGTGGCTTAAATCATCGGCTTCGATGCGGGCAAAGTTACCCGATTTTTCCGAGGAAGCCGCTGAGCTTTCCAGCTTAGGCCCGGCATTCAAGCGCAGGCGGTGTTGCACGCGACGAAATTCACGGTAGCCTGTCCACACTTGCTGGGCGGTTTCAGCCGGAATGAGCCCCAGCTCACTGGCTAGTTTCAGCAGCGCGATATTGCCGATATTGCCGGTGAGTTGCGGGTACTGGTGCGCGTAGCCAAGCACCAGATATTGCACGATGAATTCCACATCGATGATGCCGCCGCGGTCATGTTTAATATCGAACAGCGTCGTCGGGTTAGGGTGGGCATCCAGCATTTTCTCGCGCATCATCAGGATATCCTGCCTGAGCTGAGCGAGGTCGCGCGCTTGACATAGAATTTCCTTGCGGGTTTGTTCAAACAGCTTGCCCACATGCGGGTCACCCGTGACGAAGCGCGCACGCGTCAAGGCCTGATGCTCCCATACCCAGGCTTGAGTATGCTGGTATTGGGTAAAGGCTTCGATGGAAGAGGCCAGTAATCCGCTGGCGCCATTCGGGCGCAGGCGTAAATCTGTTGCATATAATACCCCGGCTGAGGTGGGGCTGGTGAGCCAGGTGTTGATGCTTTGCCCCAGCTTGGTGTAAACCTCCTGTGCATCGGCATGGTTATCCTGATAAAGAAAAATGATGTCGAGATCGGATGCGTAGCCCAGCTCTTTTCCGCCCAGTTTGCCGTAGCCGATGATAGCGAAAACGGGTTGTTCGCGGTGTTTTTTCTTCAGCCACATCCAGGCGAGGTACAGTACATTATCGAGAATGAGATCAGCGAGCTCGGTCAGATGATCGCTGAGGGTTTCCAGCAATAGCTTTCCTTCCAGATCGATCGCCAATAACTGAAATACTTGCGCATGTTGAAAATGCCGCAGCACATCCATTTGCCATTCCGTGATATTGCTTTTGGGGCTGTCCACATGGTTGAGTTGGCGCGTCAGCTCTTGCCTCAGTGCCGGCCAGTCCGGTAATTGATACAACCCACGCGGTGTCAGCAGTCGGTCGAGCAGGATGGGGTGTCTGCCCAGATAATCGCTAGCCCATTGACTGGCGCTGACGAGTTTGGTCACGCGCGGCAGGGTTTGGGGGTGTTCCAGCAGCAAGGCCAGGTAAGCAGCTTGCTGGCTGATATGCTCCAATAATTGCAGCATGCGTTCCAGTGTGGCTTCCACCGGTGGAAACTGAGCAATGGCCTCTACCAGAATCGGCATCAGGGATTTGATTTTTTGCTGGTTGGCTGGCGATAATTGCTGGAAAAAATAACTGCCATAACATTGCTGGATGCGCGCCGAGATTTTTTCTGGTTCGGTAAACCCCAGCGTCGTCAGCTGTGTGGTGGCGGCTTCCACCTGAGTCCTGTCTCCGGCCTGCTCCTGCCAGAGGCTTGCCAGGATGTCATGAGCTGGCGATTTGCGTGGCGCGGCGAAGATCAATTCAAAGTGGCGCGCGACATGGTTGCGGTGGATATCGAGCTGTTGCAGAAACTCGGCAAAGTCGGTATAGCCCATAGCTGCGGCAATTAATGCCTGATCTTCAGGATTATCAGGCAGATTCTGGGTTTGTTGATCATCGAGGTATTGCAGGCGATGCTCCAGCTTGCGCAGAAAGCGGTAGGCCTCGATGAGCTCAGTGATGGTTTGAGCAGGAATCGGCTGCTTTTGCTGCAAGCGGTGCAGGGCGGTCAGCGTGGGGCGAATGCATAGATCGGCATCCCGTCCTCCCCGTATCAGTTGAAAAACCTGGGTGATGAATTCAATTTCACGGATACCGCCCGGGCCCAGTTTAATGTTGTCATGCATTTCGCGGCGATCCACTTCCTTGCGTAGTTGCGCATGCAGGCGACGCATGGCTTCATAGGCCTCAAAATCCAGGTATTTGCGAAAGACAAACGGGCGGGTGATGTCCTCCATCAGCACCACTGATGCGGTAGCCGTTCCTGCTATGACCCGGCTCTTGAGCCAGGCATGGCGCTCCCATTCCCTTCCTTGCGTCACAAAATAGTCCTCCAGCATTGCGAAGCTGATGGCCAGCGGGCTGTTTTCTCCGTGCGGGCGCAGGCGCATATCGACCCGGAAGACGTAGCCATCCACCGTGTAATCATTTAAACTGGCAATCAGCTTGCGCCCGAGGCGAGTAAAGAAGTCATGGTTGGAGATCGATTTTCTGCCATTCGTTTCGCCATCCTCTGGGTAGATGAAAATCAGATCGACGTCGGAGGAAACGTTGAGTTCTCCTCCTCCGAGTTTGCCCATGGCAACGACTAATAATTGCTGCGGGGTTGAACTTTTTTCGCCGATAGGTGAACCAAACTGGTTGGGATGCGTCATCCAGTTCTGATGATGCGCGAGCGCAAAACGAATCGTGACCTCGGCCAGATTGGTCATCGTAACCATGACTTCAGTCAGATCAGCCATGCCGGCCAGATCACGCGCAGCCAGACACAGTATGACCCGTTTACGGAGCTTACGCAGGGCGCTGTGCAGACTTGTTTCATCCACGGTATGTTCCGGGCAGATTGCGCTGAGGAATGCGAGCATTTCCTCGCGTGCAAAAGGGCGATGGGAATGTTCAATCAGATCAGTGCGTAAATCAGGCTCGCTTTCTAATAAACGACGTCCATAACGGCTGAAACGAAGGAGACTTTCCAGCGCTGATTCAGTAGGGGGATGGATGCTGTGTAAAAACATATTCAAGGTTAAAATAAAGCATGCTTGATTTGCTAAGATCAGTTATGTCACTAAATAGATAAAAGAGTATTTTGTAGGGGAGGGTCACGGCCCGCAGCCCACGGCAATGCTCCTGTTAGAAATCCTAGTTCCTATTAGAAATCCTATTAAAAACACCATTTTGATCAAACTCTTCTTTTTTACTTCCTAGGATTAAGCAGTTTTTCAGAATAAAACTGTGCTTCTTATTCAATTATCCCATGATGCATTCCTTTGTTAAGCATAGCATCTTCACCTTGCGCAAGCTCGGGTGGGTTGTGTTTGTTATCGTAATGTTTTTTTCCCTGTTACTGTTGTTATTGCGCTATTGGCTATTGCCTGATATTGATCGCTACCGGCCCGACATTGCGGCCGCCATTTCGCAGGTTGCCGAGCAAACAATCAGTATAGAACGCATCGATGCCAATTGGGACGGATTGCGCCCTTACTTACGATTACATGGGGTGCGTGTGCATGATAAGTATGGTAATTCTGTTTTGATACTGACTGAGTTGGATGGCACGCTTGCGTGGCGCTCGTTACTGTACGGAGAATTGCTGTTTCGTGAGATTAAAATTGAACGACCTGTTCTGAGCATCCGCCGTGATAGTGAAAAAGTGATCCACATCGCAGGCGTTACGCTTGATCAAGAGGAAGCAGATAATGGCTTTTTTAATTGGCTATTACAACAGCGCCAGCTGTTGGTCAATGACGCTGAAGTTTATTGGCTGGATGAGCCGCGTGCTGCACCCGTGCTTTATCTGAAAAATGTAGATTTACGTATGCATAATAAGGAAGGCCATCACTATTTTGGACTAAGGTTCATTCCACCCACTGAATTAGCCGATCCGGTGGATATACGCGGTGATTTAACAGGCGAATCCGTCAATACATTGAATCAGTGGCGCGGGCGCTTGTTTGCTCAATTGAATCACGTCGATCTCGCTGTTTTACAAACCTGGTTATCGTTCCCGGAAGACCTGGAATTGGGTCGTGGCAGGGGTGCCTTTCGTGCGTGGATGGGCATAGAGGGTAAGTCGGTTGCTTACTGGAAAGCCGATGTGAATCTGCATGAAACTGATATACGCTGGACAAAGGATCTGCCAAGGCTTGATCTTGCCCATTTGCGTGGTCGCGTGGGGTGGAAAAGAAATAATGACGCGATCCAGCCGGGGGATGAATGGTTTGCCCAGCAACTGAGTGTCGCCATTGAAAATGAAGTATTTACCCAACCAGTGAACATTTTGTGGCAACGACAGGGGGGAGAAGGTGAGGCATCCAGCGAAAATAAATTACTGGTAAATGCTCTGGATTTAGGCATGGTGGCTTCTCTGTTAAGTTATCTGCCCATGGAGCCTTCATGGCAACAGCAGGTGAGTGAATTATCCCCGCAAGGAGTCATCGAGCATGTGCAAGCTGATTGGCAAGGGGATTGGACCAGGCCTTCCTCTTTTAATGTCGAGGGAAGCTTTCACAATTTGGCTATCCAGGCGTTTGACAAGCTGCCTGCAGTGAGTGGGCTAAGTGGCAGTGTCAAGCTATCTGAAGCGGGCGGAACGCTTCATCTTGATTCTGATCAAGCCAGCATGAACCTTTCTGAGACATTTAACGAGCCGCTCGAGTTTGATAGGCTGACTACACAGCTCAATTGGAAGGTATTGCCTGATCAGGATACCACTTTGTTTGAATTCAATCATATTTCATTTGCTAATCGTTATCTGTCCGGAACAATGCATGGCCGCTACCATAGTGGCATCTTTGCACAGCCCGGCACAATCGATGTGGCGGGTGAACTGGCGCATGCAGAGGTTACTTATCTTAATAAGTACCTGACATTCCTGGGTGATCAGGAGGCTTCGCAAAACTGGCTGAATAAAGCGCTCATAGCGGGTAGATTGGAAGGCACCCGATTTAATATCCGTGGCGAGTTAAGTGAATCTGCTTCAGATCTGCGCAACAAACTCGCCTTCAAGCTAACTACCCGAATGGCTGACACAGCGGTAAATTTGCCTGAAGAATGGCCGAATATGACGGAAATCCAAGCCGATCTTTCATTGCAGGATAATCAACTTGCCATGACTATTTCACGCGCAAAACTGGCAGATATTGTTATGAAAGATGTGCGCTTGCAGATTGCAGATTTACACGCACGGCATCCCATTTTACACCTGACGGGGGGAGCCGAGGGCGCTACCCAAAACATCATTACTTTGATTAAAAAAGGCTCTCAGCATCTCCATGCGGTTGATTTCTCACAGCCAGGTGAAGTTTCCGGGAATGGGAAATTGCGTCTGGAGCTCGCCATGCCGATAAAAACATACCGCGATGAGGAGAGACGTATCGAACTCAAGGGGGATTATCAGTTTATCAATAACGAGATTCCTCTGGGTCAAGATTTACCTGCATTGAGTAAAGTCAATGGATTGCTTGCTTTTACTCAGTCCACGCTGGCTATAAAAAATGTAACTGGGCAATTGACCGGTGAGCCGATAACGATTAACTCTACCGCTCTGCCGAACGGAGGAATGCGTATCATGGCGACAGGCAGGGCTAATTTCGATCGCTTACATTCAGTTAAACCTGATCAACCGGCAAATACCTTGCAGTTGTGGACGCAGTATATGCGGGGGATAACTGATTGGTCAGCCGTGCTTGATATTAACAAAGAAGGCATGGATGTCAGCGTTGAATCATCGTTAGTTGGCGCTGCTTCATCATTACCTGAGCCTTTTGCCAAAGCTGCGGCAGAAAAGATTCCGCTCAGTTTGGAAAAAAAATTCATTGATTCAGAACGTGAGGTGCTGCGCTTTCGTTATGGGGAGGTGGTTACGGCAGAAATTCAACGTGTGCGTGCAGAAGATGGCACTTACTTACCGACACGTGGCGTGATGAATTTCCGAACTGCGCCTGTTGAATTACCGAAAGATACTGTCACACTCGTACATGGTACGATTCCGGTGTTGGAATGGGATCGCTGGAAAGCGCTTTTTGATCGGCATGAGGAAATGGCTGCCCGCTCAGGACAAGCTGGCCAAGGAATCAAGGCATTGCTGACTGATCGGGTCAATTTCAATCTGAATGTTGGCAGGCTCGATTTTCTAGGAAGTCGTTTTAATGAGTTTGTATTGGATGCCAATAAACACGGTGGGCAATGGCATACTGCTGTGGTCAGTAAAGAGGTCATCGGTCATATCGTTTGGAATTCTCTCAACAAGGAAGCATTTGCACGATTAAAAAAATTGGTAAAACCAGAAGCCATTCCGGAATCTGACTCAGTCATGAACAAAAAGAATCCATCCAAGGATTGGCCGAGCATGGATCTGTATGCTGACGAGTTCTATGTAGGCGGAAAGCTTTTAGGTAAATTAGTATTAGTAGCTCATCAGCAAGCAGAGGGCTGGCATATCGATCAACTTCAAATTGCTCACGCTGACAGTTCTCTTATGCTGCAGGGAGTGTGGCAGAACCGTATCGCTCCTTTTCAGATGCAAGCAGACGTCGAACTGCGAGCAAAAAGTATAGGTAAATTCCTGGCGCGCTTGGGTTACCCGGGGCGTATTGCGCGTGGAAAAGGCGAAGCGACAGGTTCATTGGTATGGATAGGGCAGCCTTTTTCCATAGATTTCCCTTCTCTTTCTGGCAATCTGAAATTGACCGCTCAGCACGGTCAATTTACCAAATTCAAGCCGGGGATGAGCAAATTGCTGGGTATTTTTGATCTAAAATCCATTCCGCGCAGACTGACATTGGATTTTTATGATGTATTTAGTCAAGGTTTTGGTTTCGATGATATATCCGGCGATGTTAGAATTAACAGAGGGGTTGCGGTGACAGATGAACTGCAGATTGCAGGAAGCGCAGCTTATCTGACTGTGAGTGGAAAAATCGATCTGGTAGAAGAAACTCAAGCGCTCCTGGTCAAAATGTTTCCTTCGCTTGGGCTGGCAACACCAGTAGCAGGGATTGCTTCCATGATTGCGAACCAGTCACTGAAGGATCCATTTGATCGTGTTTTATTTAGTGAATATATTATAACAGGTAGGTGGGATAAGCCTGTAATGAAGAAATCACAAGATTTACAAGAAAATAAGGACACGCAATCAGAATCCAAGCATAATGAGAATTGATAGGTATGGATGGTTTTGGGGATAATGCCTATTCATTATGCGCTGCTTTATGGCCGCTTTATGGTTTTTGTGAGCGAAATTCTTATCTTGCCTGAATTCAGTAGAAAAGGGGACTTATAGGGGAGGAAGATATGTTGAATCATTCGGGCATTTTCTCAAAACATCTGCCAGAGAAAGAGAATAACTGTACTTTACGTGTTGCGGCTATACAGATGGCATCAGGCCCCAGCGTCTCTGCCAATCTGGAAGAGGCGCTCCGCTTGATTGAGCTGGCTGTATCACAAGAAGCAAAGCTGGTTGCACTTCCGGAATATTTCTGTATTATGGGGTTGCGGGATACCGATAAATTAAGTGTGCGTGAGCAACCTGGCGAAGGCATGGTGCAATCATTTTTAAGCGAGACAGCTAAACGTTTCGGGATTTGGTTGGTGGGGGGATCCGTGCCGTTGGAGAGTCCGGTACCGGATAAGGTTTATAATAGCTGCCTAGTTTATGATCATGAGGGCAGGCAGGTAGCACGCTACGATAAAATTCATTTATTCGGCCTTGAAATGGGTGAAGAACGTTTCGCGGAAGAAAAAACAATCAAAGCCGGAGATAAAGTCGTTGCAGTAGATTCTCCTTTTGGGCGGATAGGTTTATCTATTTGTTATGATCTCCGCTTCCCTGAACTTTACCGTTTGATGGGGAAGGTGGATATTATTCTTGCTCCCTCTGCTTTTACTGCAATTACAGGTAAAGCGCATTGGGAGACTTTAATCCGTGCACGTGCTATAGAGAATCAGGCCTATGTGATTGCACCAGCGCAGGGAGGGTTTCATGTCAATGGCCGTGAAACCAATGGAGATAGTATGATTGTAGATCCCTGGGGTGTAGTGATTGACCGGCTGGCTCGTGGGCCTGGCGTGGTGGTGGCGACGTTGGATCGTGCCTACCAATCGAGCGTGCGTGCAAGCTTGCCGGCACTAGAACATCGCTGCTTATACCCATGTTAAATATAGAAAGATGACTGTTTACTTTGAACAGAATAGGGAATGAAATGTCTTGAAGAAGGACAGCTTTTATTCTGTTTTTTTATCGCAAGAAGTTAAAATGTGTGTTGTAAAAATGAGTTTAATCTTAAAATGAATGAGTTTTTTACCATTGCTGACCGTTGTCTGCTGACGCCCTATGAGCTGGATGCGAATAGATTACATCACGTGTTCGGGCAAATACTTACCCATCGGATCGATTATGCCGATCTTTATTTTCAGTATAGTCGTTCTGAAGGATGGGTGCTTGAAGAAGGCATTGTTAAATCAGGTAGCTTTAATATCGATCAAGGTGTCGGCGTTCGCGCGCTCAGTGGTGAAAAAACTGCCTTTGCGTATTCAGATGAGATCAGCCTGGATGCACTCGTATCGGCAGCCAAAGCAACACGCGCTATTGCTGGCCAGGGAAGCCTGCATCCAGTTCACGTCGTTAAACAGGTGGCACACTATAACACCAGGTCACTTTACCTTCCGCAGGATCCTATTGCGAACTTTAAAGATAGCGACAAAGTAGCATTGTTGGAGAAACTTGAACAGTTTGCGCGTGCGATAGATAAACGCGTCATTCAGGTTGTGGCATCACTTGCAGGTGAGTACGAGGTTATCATGGTTGCACGTAGTGATGGAATGTTAGCTGCTGACGTGAGGCCATTAGTGCGCATGTCATTACAGGTCATAGCAGAAGAAAATGGCCGACGTGAACAGGGCGTTGCGGGTGGAGGTGGACGATTTGATTACACTTACTTTACGGATGAAATACTAAATGACTATGCTCAAAAGGCAGTACACCAAGCGGTGGTGAATCTGAATGCGAGACCTGCTCCGGCAGGCCCCATGACAGTCGTTCTAGGAAATGGCTGGCCTGGTATCCTGCTGCATGAAGCCATTGGTCATGGATTGGAAGGTGATTTTAACCGCAAGGGTAGCTCGGCTTTTTCTGGACGCATTGGTGAACGAGTTGCGGCCGATGGTGTGACGGTGGTGGATGATGGTACGCTGGTTAATCGTCGTGGATCGTTGAATATTGATGATGAAGGGAATCCCACTCAATGTACGGTATTGATTGAGAATGGGGTGCTCAAAGGCTATCTGCAAGACAGCCTGAATGCAAGACTCATGAAGCATCCTCTTACCGGCAATGGCAGGCGAGAATCTTTTGCACATATTCCGATGCCACGCATGACAAATACCTATATGCTGAATGGAAATAAACATCCAGAAGAAATTATTGAGTCAGTGAAACATGGATTATATGCCGCAAATTTTGGGGGTGGGCAAGTCGATATCACGAGTGGTAAATTTGTCTTTTCTGCTGCGGAAGCTTACATGATAGAGAATGGGAAAATTTCTTACCCCATAAAGGGAGCCACTTTAATCGGTAATGGCCCGGATATTCTGACACGCGTTTCCATGATAGGTAATGATATGGCGCTGGATCCAGGGATAGGCACATGTGGGAAAGAAGGACAGAGCGTACCAGTAGGCGTAGGGCAGCCAACGCTGCGAGTGGAAGGGTTGACAGTAGGGGGAACAGGTGGTTGACGAGAGCCGGTTATCTTCCTGCTGGTTCATCATCAATCCGGGAATTTTCTTAGCGTCAGTTAGTCGGGAATAAAACCCGGATTCCTAGTAATATATGCGGATGCATACATTTCTTTATATGGCAAAACGAATAGCGGTTCGCCTGATGATATATAGGGGTGGGTGATCGGTCGTTAATAGGGCTGCTTCCTGCAGTCTGATTTTAATAAACCTGAGAGTTAACTAAGCATCTTGATTAAATTATGGCTGAAATATTCGAGATGTATGAAATGTATTTGATAAGCAAAGATGTATTTAACTAAATTCTTATTTTTAGATTTTTGATTTTTTGATACCAGGATGCACAAAGTATGAGTGTAGAACTAACAGGAGCCGAGATTACGGTGCGTTGCCTGCAGGAAGAAGGGGTGGAGTATATTTTTGGCTATCCTGGCGGTGCAGTGTTGTTTATTTATGATGAGCTATTTAAGCAAGATAAAGTAAAGCATATTCTGGTTCGCCATGAACAAGCAGCGCTTCATGCTGCAGATGGCTATGCTCGATCCAGTCACAATGTGGGGGTTGCTTTAGTGACATCAGGGCCTGGGGTCACGAACGCGGTAACAGGGATTGCGACTGCTTATATGGATTCTATCCCCCTCGTGATTATTAGTGGGCAGGTCCCTACCGCAGCCATTGGTCAAGATGCCTTTCAGGAAGTGGATACCGTGGGAATTACACGCCCCTGTGTCAAACATAATTTTCTGGTGAAAGATGTCACTGAGCTTGCATCAACGATAAAAAAAGCTTTTGTGATTGCTTCAACCGGCCGTCCCGGTCCCGTTTTGGTGGATATTCCCAAAGATGTCACACAACACAAGGCGGTATTTGATTATCCAAGCAGTGTAAGTATGCGTTCTTACAAGCCGGTCAGCGAGGGAGATAGCCAACAGATAAAAAAAGCGGCGCAATTGATTTTAAATGCAAAGCGGCCGATGGTTTATTCTGGGGGAGGGGTGATTCTGGATAATGCATCTGAGGCTTTGACAGAATTGGTACATTTGCTGAATTTTCCATGTACTAACACCTTAATGGGGCTTGGCGGTTATCCTGCGACAGATAAGCGGTTTGTTGGTATGTTAGGGATGCATGGCACCTATGAAGCGAATATGGCGATGCAATATTGTGATGTATTGATCGCAGTCGGTGCGCGTTTCGATGATCGTGTCATTGGTAATCCCAAGCATTTTTACAGTGAAGAGCGAAAAATTATTCATATTGATATTGACCCTTCGTCTATTTCCAAGCGTGTCAAGGTAGACATCCCCATAGTGGGAAGCGTTTCGGAAGTATTGAATGCACTGATTAAATTGATCAAGGCCAGTAAAGAAAAAATAGATGAGCATGCGCTTAAGGAATGGTGGAAACAAATAGATTTATGGCGCGAACGAGACTGCCTAAGATATGATCGTACGAGTGCAGTGATTAAACCGCAGATGGTGGTGGAAAAACTTTATGCGGTGACGAAGGGTGATGCTTTTATTACATCAGATGTCGGGCAGCATCAAATGTGGGCTGCGCAGTTCTATCGGTTTAATAAACCTCGCCGTTGGATTAATTCAGGTGGACTAGGAACCATGGGATTTGGGCTACCTTCCGCAATGGGTGCGCAATTAGCTAATCCCGCTGGCGTAGTCGCGTGCATTACAGGTGAAGCGAGCATACAGATGTGTATCCAGGAATTATCCACCTGTAAACAATACAGCTTACCCCTTAAAATTATTAATCTTAATAACCGGTATATGGGCATGGTTCGGCAATGGCAGGAATTTTTCCATGGCAACCGCTATTCAGAGTCTTATATGAATGCGCTTCCGGATTTTGTCAAACTGGCTGAGAGCTATGGTCACGTCGGTATGAAGATAGAGAAACCGGAAGAGATCGAAGGCGCATTGGAGGAGGCTTTTAAACTCAAAGAGCGATTAGTTTTTATGGATTTTATTACCGATCAAACGGAAAATGTATTTCCTATGGTGCCAGGTGGTAAAGGTTTGCCTGAAATGATTCTGGTGTAAGAAATGCGGCATATTATCTCTTTATTGATGGAAAATGAGGCCGGTGCGCTGTCTCGAGTAGCAGGCTTATTTTCGGCACGAGGCTATAACATTGAGTCACTCATTGTAGCGCCGACAGAAGATCCCACTTTGTCTCGTATGACTTTGGTTACAGTCGGCTCGGATGAAGTGATCGAGCAAATTACCAAGCAGCTGAATAAACTGATTGAGGTGGTCAAAATAGTTGATTTGAGCGAGGGAGATCATATCGAGCGAGAGCTTATGTTGGTGAAAGTCCGAGCCATTGGCGAGGATCGCGAAGAGATCAAACGGTTGGCAGATATTTTTCGCGGCAGTATTATTGATGTCACAGACAAGTCATACACGATAGAGCTGACAGGTACCAGTTCAAAACTTGATGCCTTTCTTGAAACAATACAGCGAAATATGATTCTCGAGACTATCCGAACGGGTGCTTCCGGTTTAGGTCGTGGAGAGCGGATTTTAAAAGAATAACAGATTGATTTAATAAAGGACGCCTCTAAAAATTCAGAGTTCTAATCAAGACAAGGCGAACACAAAAAATGTTGACGCAGCCTATCATTGATAGGTGAGGAATCATTTTTTGTGAACAATGAAGTATTGTGATGGAATATGAATTTTTAGAGGCGCCCTGAAGATAACTAATTGTCTATACAGTGGCAGTCATTAGAGTTTTGTTTTGATGTTTTTGCACCAGCTGGGTATATATTATTAAAGGAACATAATGAAAGTTTATTACGATAAAGATGCCGATTTGTCTCTCATTAAAAAAAAGAAAGTCACGATAGTCGGCTATGGGTCACAAGGACATGCGCATGCTAATAATTTACGTGATTCTGGTATCAAGGTTACAGTCGGTTTGCGTAAAGGGGGAGCGTCTTGGGATAAGGCAAAAAAAGCTGGTTTGACCGTAAAAGAAATTGCGCCATCCATTAAAGATGCAGATGTCGTGATGTTACTGCTTCCGGATGAGCAGATTGCTGCTATCTATCAATCAGAGATCGAGGCAGGTTTAAAAAATAATGCGACGCTGGCATTTGCTCATGGTTTTAATATTCACTATGGACAGGTGACTCCGCGTGAGGATCTTGATGTCATTATGATTGCGCCTAAGGGGCCTGGGCATCTTGTACGTTCCACGTATACCCAAGGTGGGGGCGTGCCTTCACTTATAGCAGTTCATCAGGACAAATCAGGGCATGCACGCGATTTAGCCCTATCCTATGCAGCTGCTAATGGGGGGACACGCGGTGGTGTGATTGAAACCACTTTCCGTGAGGAAACAGAAACAGATTTATTTGGTGAACAAGTGGTATTGTGTGGCGGTCTTACTGCATTAATTCAGACTGGCTTTGAGACATTGGTAGAGGCCGGCTATGCACCCGAAATGGCCTACTTTGAGTGTCTCCATGAAGTAAAACTGATTGTGGATTTAATCTATGAGGGCGGCATAGCCAATATGCGCTATTCTATATCTAATAATGCTGAATATGGTGATATCTCGCGTGGACCCCGCATTATTACTGAAGAAACGCGTGCGGAAATGCGCAAGATTCTGCGTGAAATTCAAACGGGTCAGTATGCACGTGAGTTCATACTTGAGAACCGTGCGGGAGCGCCTATGCTCAAATCCAGTCGACGCCTTGCCGCTGAGCACTCGATCGAAACAGTCGGTGCAAAATTGCGCGACATGATGCCTTGGATTAAGAAAAATAAATTAGTTGACCAAGTAAAGAACTAATGAAGAACTTATCTGCGCATTTTTGTCTAAGAATTATTTAAAATACTTCGCTTTTTTACCCGATATTTTATAAATATCGGGTTAACCTACTATTTAAGTTACTCATGCCAACTTATCCTCATCCTATTATTGCGCGCGAAGGTTGGTTTCATATTACCGTCGCGTTTTCAATCGCTTTATTGGTTCATCTATTTTTAGGCTGGTTGTGGGCATTACCCTTCTGGTTTATTGCACTGTTCGTTTTGCAGTTTTTTCGGGATCCTTCCCGCACCATTCCATCACAAGCTAATGCTATATTAGCGCCTGCAGATGGAAGGATTGTCGCTGTTGAGAAAACGCAGGATCCTTTTCTTAATCGTGAGGCGATTAAAGTCAGTGTGTTCATGAATGTATTTAATGTTCATTCCAATCGTAGCCCTGTGGATGGAATGATAAAAGACCGCTGGTATTTCCCGGGTCAATTTATTAACGCTAGCTTATCCAAGGCTTCCTTAGAAAATGAACGTAATGCTCTCTGGATAAAAACAGATAAGGGGCTCGATGTAACTTGTGTGCAGATTGCAGGTTTGATCGCAAAACGTATTATATGTCACGTCAACCCTGGTGATCGCCTGGCACGTGGGCAACGGTTTGGATTTATTCGCTTTGGTTCAAGAGTGGATGTTTATCTGCCAACCGATACTAGAATTAATGTCAATATTGGTGATAAAGTTTATGCGACGTTAACCATATTAGCTGAGTTACGCAGTTAGGCAAATTTGTTTATTATTGCTACCTCCTAATTTGTTTGCTAGATTAATAAAATTATTTTCTATTTTTTGCGATTTATCTTTCTTTATTCCATTGTAGGCTATTATGTAGTTCATACTAAAAATGCATGAACCGAACTCAGCGCGCTTTGCGCTTAAGTCCCGATTGCGACGCAGAGGGATTTATCTATTGCCGAATTTATTTACCACAGCCGCATTGTTTGCAGGTTTCTTTGCGATTGTGCAGGCCATGAATGGTCACTACGAGAATTCTGCCATAGCAATTTTCGTGGCAATGGTGTTGGATGGCCTGGATGGTCGAGTGGCGCGTATAACACATACTCAAAGTGAATTTGGTGCAGAGTATGACAGCTTGTCGGATATGGTTTCTTTTGGAGTTGCCCCTGCACTGGTAGCATATGTGTGGGTACTAAAAGAGATGGGTAAATTGGGGTGGATAGCAGCGTTTATTTATTGCGCTTGTGCGGCATTACGATTGGCACGTTTTAACACCAACATAGAAGTAGTGGATAAGCGCTTTTTCCAGGGGCTGCCTAGCCCCGCAGCAGCAGCGCTGATAGCTGGATTGGTATGGGTAGCATCGGATTTTGAAATACAAGGCGCGGATATCAAGTGGCTGGTATGGGCAGTGACGTTGTTTGCTGGCCTTACCATGGTGAGTAATTTGCCTTACTATAGTGGTAAAGAGTTCAATCTGCGCAGACGCGTCCCTTTTTTCTCAGTTTTACTTTTATTATTGTTCTTTTTTGTCTTAATACCGAGTCATCCGCCTGTGGTGTTATTTGGCTTATTTTCTCTATATGCTTTATCAGGCTATTTCATGAAGTTATGGCGGCTGAGTAAAAGTAAAAAAAACGATGAGATAAAAAATCAGAATATGACATAGCGGTCTTGCGCTTGCAGAAATATTGGAAACGTTTTATATTTCTACCATGAACAAGTTGACAACTAATTTTCCGGTATCTCTATTCTTCTTTTATTTCTCTTCTTTGGCCTGGTTGCATCTAACAGGCTATCTGCTGCGCCGTGGGCGCTAAAATTCAATACTTCTTTCAATCGCTTGCTGATAATCTAAAAAATTCGAAACCCGAATTTTTAATCTTTGCTCTGTAATTTAGATTTCATTCGATGGAGAAAATGATGCGCGACCATTTGATTATTTTTGATACCACCTTACGTGATGGAGAGCAAAGTCCTGGCGCTTCCATGACAAAAGAAGAGAAAGTGCGGATTGCTCGACAGCTTGAGCGTATGGGGGTTGATGTTATTGAGGCAGGTTTTCCGGCAGCTTCCAATGGGGATTTTGAAGCCGTCAAGGCAGTGGCTGATACGATTAAGGATAGCGTGGTTTGTGGACTTGCTCGCGCTATCGAAAATGATATCAATCGCGCGGGTGAAGCCTTGTGTGGCGCTAATGCAGCGCGCATTCACACTTTTATTGCTACTTCACCTATACACATGAAGAATAAATTGCGCATGTCGCCGGAACAAGTGGTCGAGCAAGCGGTGAAAGCTATAAAATGGGCACGTCGGTATACAGACAACGTTGAATTCTCTCCAGAGGATGCCGGTCGGTCTGAAATCAATTTTCTGTGTCGTGTTTTGGAAGCAGTGATCGATGCGGGGGCAAAGACATTGAATATTCCAGATACAGTAGGGTATACCATGCCAGATCAGTTTGGCGAACTTATTCGAACATTGCGTGAGCGTATTCCCAATTCAGATAAAGTCATTTTTTCCGTCCATTGTCACAATGATCTAGGGTTAGCGGTCGCTAATTCATTGTCGGCAGTCATAAATGGCGCGAGACAAGTTGAATGTACCATTAATGGACTGGGTGAGCGCGCTGGAAATGCTGCGCTTGAAGAAGTTGTCATGGCCGTTCGTACACGGCAGGATTTCTTTCCATGTGATACGCGCATCGATACCACCCATATTGTCCCTGCCAGTAAATTGGTTTCAGGAATTACCGGTTTTCCAGTACAACCCAATAAAGCCATTGTTGGCGCAAATGCGTTTGCACATGAATCTGGAATTCATCAAGATGGTGTGCTCAAACATCGTGAGACTTATGAAATTATGCGTGCAGAAGATGTGGGCTGGGGAGCCAATAAGTTGTTGCTGGGTAAGCATTCTGGCCGTAACGCGTTTCGCAGCCGTTTAAAGGAACTTGGCATTGAGTTTGAATCTGAAGAATTGCTCAATACTATGTTTGTGCGCTTTAAGGATTTGGCAGATAAAAAACATGAAATTTTTGATGAAGATCTGCACGCACTGGTTTCGGATGAGGTGCAGACTCCTGAAGAACATTATCGATTGCTTTCACTCACTGCACATAGTGAAACAGGTGAGACTCCTTTCGCTCGGGTAGTGATCGCTGCCGGGAGTAATGAACTACATGCCGAATCTGAAGGGAGCGGTCCAGTTGACGCAACTTTTCGTGCGATTGAAAAGATCTTGCATAGTGGCGCCGAATTACAATTGTTTTCGGTTAACAACATTACCAGTGGAACGGATGCACAAGGTGAGGTGACGGTCAGGTTGCAGAAATCCGGTAGAATTGTAAATGGTCAAGGGGCAGATACAGATATTGTCGTGGCTTCTGCTAAAGCTTATCTCAGCGCATTCAATAAACTGTATAGCAGGCTTGAGAAAGCCCATCCGCAGGTTTGATAACATGAAACGCTTTTTCCTTTGCTTATTGCTTTTATTGAGTTTCGTATCTTTTTATGGTCAGGCAGAAGAGTTTCAGTTCAGATTTGAGGATAGCAAGGGAAAAATACATCAATTGAGTGATTATAGAGGAAAGTGGGTGCTGGTAAATTTCTGGGCAACCTGGTGCCCTCCCTGCCTGGAGGAAATTCCTGATTTGATCTCGCTTTACCAAGACCGGAAGGATGTCATAATCATTGGGATTGCTATGGATTATGCCGATACGGAAACGATAGTAAAATTTGCTGATGCAATGTCTATTCCTTATCCGATCGTTTTCGGTACCCGAGAGATTGCTTTACAGCTTGATGAATTATCGATGCTGCCTAGTACCTATTTATTCGACCCTGCTGGTAAACCTGCCGCACGAAAGATTGGCCTGCTTAACCGAGAAGAGATTGAAAAATTCATACAGAGTTATTCAGGAAGAATGGATCCAGTCAATGCAGTTGATTCCCCTCATACTAAATAGAAATGTTGCTAATTTTGTGCTATCTCCTGGGTTACAGGATAGTGCCAATACTTGTGCCACGTATTAAATACCAGCTCTCGATAAGTAGCTTGTCCTAGGCTTCCGTTATATCTTCCAAGAGCGCGAAAATAATCACCTCTCTCCATATCAAGGTAGTGACGCAAAATGGTACATCCATAACGTAAATTGACCCGTAGATGGAAGAGGTTATGCTCTTTGCTGCCAATGGTGTCCACCCAGAAGGGCATGATTTGCATATAGCCGCGCGCACCCGCGGTCGATATAGCATATTTTCTAAAACTACTTTCGACCTGAATAATACTCAACACTAACTGTGGATCGAGCCCCGCGCGGACAGCCTCATAATGAACCGTAGTAAGGAAATCATTGCGCTCGTTTTGATCGGGCATATGCTTTTTTAACCGATCAGACATGGTGGTAAGCCAAGCCTTACTTTCTGTTTCGGGCAAGGTAATAAAATACGAAACAGCTTGATCACTGACAGTCTTTTGCAATACTGTTCTGGTGCTGGCAGATAAAGGTTCATACATTTGGGCACCTGCCTGAGCAATAAGCGGAATAAGCATCATAATAAAGCCAGTCAATTTCCGCATACTTTTGCAATGACAAATGAAGTGATCTCCTTCAGGGGAATTATTTGAGATTTTTCATCACATCGGCCACGATATTCTATTGTGGCTTCTTTTAGGCCTCGCTCGCTGATTACGATTCTATGAGGAATGCCAATTAATTCCATGTCAGCAAACATTACACCAGGGCGCTCCTCGCGATCATCCATAATCACTTCAATATGAGCTGCTGAAAATGCGTCATACAGCCTTTCAGTCTCAGCTTGTACTTGTGGATTTTTTTTCAGGCCGATTGGAATAATAGCGAGTTGGAAGGGAGCGATCGCAAGCGGAAATATGATGCCATGCTCATCATGATTTTGTTCAATGGCTGCTGCTACAATGCGCGATACGCCGATGCCATAACATCCCATTTCCATTACTTTGGTTTGGCCCGATTCGTCCAGGTAGGTTGCCTTCATTTTTTCAGAATATTTTGTGCGTAACTGAAATATATGACCCACCTCAATACCACGACAAATTTCCAGTGTTCCCTTACCATCGGGTGAGGGATCCCCCACAATGACATCACGGATATCAAAAACGTGATCGGGTAATTTCAAGTCACGTTCAAAATTAACCTGAGTGAAATGAAAACCTTCCTCGTTTGCGCCACAGACGAAATTACTCATTTCCATAACAGCTTTGTCAGCGATGATACATTTTTCCAAACCAACCGGTCCGATATACCCTGGTCGGCAGCCGGTTTCAGCTAATATTCTTTCTTCATTGGCCCATTCGAAATGGCTTAAAAATGGAATTTTTCTCACTTTTGTTTCATTGAGCTGATGATCACCACGTAGCAGCAAGAGATAAAACTGATCATCTGCAGTAATGGCCAATGCTTTTACCGTTTTCTGCACGGGAATACCTAAAAAGCTCGCAATTTCTTCGCAGGCTTTTTGCTCAGGTGTTGAAATCTTTTGCATGATGCCATCAGGAATTTCGCGAATTTTTCCAGAAGAAATGGCCTCGGCCAATTCGATATTAGCTGCATAATCTGACTGGGGGCAGAAAGCAATCACATCCTCACCTGAATCAGCTAATACATGAAACTCATGTGAATTGCTACCGCCCATCGCGCCCGTGTCTGCTGCCACAGCTCGGAAATTCAGCCCGATACGGGTAAATATATTGCTATAAGTGTCATGCATTAACCGATAGGTTTTCTCAAGGGAATTTAGGTCAGCATGAAACGAGTAGGCATCTTTCATTATAAATTCACGTGCTCTCATGACGCCAAAGCGAGGACGAATTTCATCCCGAAATTTGGTTTGGATTTGATAAAAATTGAGTGGTAATTGGCGATAGCTTTTGATTTCTTTACGTGCAATATCGGTGATGACTTCTTCGTGAGTTGGACCAAAACAATAATTGTGCTGGTGTCTATCCTGGATTTTCAGCATTTGTGGTCCGAATGCTTCCCAGCGAGCAGTTTCTTGCCAGAGTTCTGCGGGTTGAACTGCAGGCATTAAAAGCTCAACCGCCCCGCTGTTATTCATTTCCTCGCGAATAATGAACTCGATCTTGCGCAAGACTCTCAAACCCAAAGGCATCCAGGTATAAAGGCCACTGCCAAGGCGTTTGATTAAACCTGCGCGTAGCATCAGCTTATGGCTGATCAATTCAGCTTCTGCAGGAGCTTCTTTGAGCGTTGAAATAAAGAATTGAGAAACACGCATGGAGGATTGATCTCGTATGTTTTATGGTTATATTAGAAATAAGAAAGCGACATTTTACCCTGAAAAAGCTGGGTTACCTATGCGGTTTAAACTCACTACGATTATCATATCCAGTTAAGAAAGGGAGAAATGAAAAAATTAAAGAAAGTATGTCCCGATTTTTTGTTTTATGATGACTTTTAATCTGGGAGAAATTATGGAAAAATGGCTAGTAATTGACGTCTCAATGACGGATGAATTAAATGATCGACCGTAACGGATATCGTCCTAATGTTGGAATTATTCTATTAAATTCTAAAAATGAAGTTTTCTGGGGGAAGCGTGTCAAGCAGAATTCTTGGCAATTTCCGCAGGGGGGTATTAAGTCTGGTGAAACTCCAACGCAAGCGATGTATCGAGAATTAACTGAGGAGGTAGGGCTACAGCCCTATCATGTGGAGGTTTTGGGGCGCACTCGAGAGTGGTTACGTTATGAGGTACCAGAATGCTGGATAAGACGTGAATGGCGCCGAAGCTATAAGGGGCAGAAACAGATCTGGTTTTTACTGCGCTTACTTGGGCGTGATACCGATGTATCACTCAGAAAAAGCCCACACCCTGAATTTGATGCATGGCGCTGGAATCGGTATTGGGTAGAACTTGACTCAGTTATAGATTTTAAGCGTCAAGTCTACCGGCAAGCTCTTATAGAGCTATCTCACCTGCTTGATTGTGATATTGGAAAAGGCTGTGATTATGGTTATATAGAAAATAATCACATTATTTCAAAGACTGCTACTTCTGTAAAAAAACAGAAAAAATGAATTTTTGCTAGTAATAGATAGATGATTCAAGTAGATTGAGTAAATTATAACTAATTATTTTTAATGAGTTCATTTTGATAAGATACATTTAGTTTAGGCGTAACCGGCTGCGCCATTACAGCCGTGTTTTTTAGGAGATTCTCAACAATGATGATGCGTAAGCTGACTGCCTCGCTATTATCGGTTGGCGTAATGTTTATGTCTGTGCATGCATTTGCTGCTAATGAACCAATACAGCCTATTAAACCGGTAAAACCAGAAAATGCAGCAATGGTTGAACTTGGGAAGATGTTATTTTTTGATACCCGATTGTCAAAATCTGGTTTTATTTCCTGTAATTCCTGCCATAATTTGAGCATGGGAGGGACGGATAACCTCAAAACTTCCATTGGCCATAAATGGCAACAGGGCCCGATCAATGCTCCTACTGTGCTGAATGCGAGCATGAATTTGGCGCAGTTCTGGGATGGACGGGCAAAAGATCTCAAAGAGCAAGCGGGTGGACCTATCGCGAATCCCGGGGAAATGGCTTTTGCACATGACAAAGTGGTAGCGATGTTGAACACGATTCCTCAATATAAGGACCAATTCAAGAAAGCTTTTAATTCGGATAAAATTGATATAGATGGGGTAACTACTGCCATCGCAGCTTTTGAGGAAACTCTGGTGACACCTGGCTCCCGTTTTGATAAATGGTTGGAAGGTGATAAAGAGGCGCTGACCAAGGCAGAATCAGATGGATATGCGTTATTCAAGAGCGCGGGTTGTACAAAATGCCATAATGGTCCAGCAGTGGGTGGAAATTCATTTGAAAAAATGGGTGTTTATAAACCCTATGAGACAGAAAGCCCTGCGATAGGCCGCATGGATGTAACAGGTAAGGAAGAAGATCGTTTTGTATTTAAAGTACCAACATTACGCAATGTGGAATTAACCTACCCCTATTTCCATGATGGTGGTGCTTCAACGCTGGAAGAAGCAGTGGATATCATGGGAAGATTACAAGTCAATCGTGAATTCAACAAAGAGGAGATTGCTAATATTGTGGCTTTTCTGAAAACATTGACGGGTAAGCAGCCAGACTTTAAATTACCGATTTTACCTCCATCCACTAATGAAACTCATCGGTATGAGCCATTTGATTAAATGACCATTAATAAATGGGTTTGATTAGAAATAATTTTCAATTTGAAACACTTTATGGTTCACCCAGATTCATGATGGGCTGGGTGAATTTTTCAGAAATTTTAATTTGCCAGTATTGCAGTGTATAGCTCTCTTTAATTCAAAACAGATTGTATTGAACCTAAACTTCAGTTTGTTTCTCAATAACAATTCTAATTCTTCCGTATTTAGAATGATATTAATTGTCTAAAATAAATTTTAAGAGCGATTCTAATGATGAAGCTGGTTTTAGAGCGTTCTCTCTACCTGTTATTCCACTTCTAAATCAAAACTGGCTTTGTCGGCTTCACCTTGTCGTATTATGGATGTTGTCTGTGGCTCGCCTTCGCATCAATTTTAATTTAGAAATGGAATTAGATTGTCCTGACTCTAGCAGGTATCTGCAATGAATGGTGGTTTTAATTCATTTAAATTTCGCCTCTTATCAATTGCAATTCGTTTAGCATGATAGAATCAGCACATCCTGTAAATTCATACTCTTGACTTTGTTTACCACTTCCAAAATGCCATCTTATGAGGAATGACTATCTCGAAAGGGTGCTTACTGCCCGTGTTTATGATGTCGCTATAGAAACACCACTAGAGGAGGCAGTTAATCTCTCAGCACGCATTCATAACCAAGTATTTCTGAAACGAGAAGACATGCAGCCCGTATTCTCATTCAAGTTGCGTGGCGCTTACAATAAAATGGCAAAGCTTTCTCCCGCTATGCTCAAACGTGGCGTGATTGCTGCTTCGGCTGGTAATCATGCGCAAGGTGTTGCATTAGCTGCCCAGAAATTAGATTGCTCCGCTACGATCGTGATGCCAGTAACAACTCCTCAAATCAAGATCAATGCAGTGATGGCGCTTGGTGCAACCGTGTTACTTTATGGCGATTCTTATAACGATGCCTATGAACATGCCTTAGAGCTTACGCAGCAAGAGGATGCTACTTTTGTTCATCCTTATGATGATCCAGATGTAATAGCTGGACAAGGGACCATCGGTATGGAAATTTTACGCCAGCATGGAGCTGGAATATACGCCATATTCGTGCCAGTAGGAGGAGGAGGACTTATTTCTGGGATTGCAGCCTATGTAAAAAGGCTTTACCCGGAAATCAAGATTATTGGGGTTGAACCAGTTGATTCAGATGCCATGTATTGTTCATTACAGAAAGGACATCGCGTTAAACTTTCGCAAGTAGGTCTATTTGCTGATGGTGTAGCAGTGAGATACGTTGGTGAAGAAACTTTTCGCTTGTGTCAAGAGCTGGTTGATGAAATTTTTCTAGTCGACGCGGACGCTATTTGTGCGGCTATTAAAGACGTATTTGAAGATACCCGGGCCATTCTTGAGCCTTCTGGAGCGCTCTCTGTTGCTGGATTAAAGGCTTACGTCGATCGTGAAAAATTACGTCATAAAACACTCGTAGCGATAGCATCAGGTGCTAACATGAATTTTGATCGTTTACGCCATGTCTCTGAACGTGCAGAGTTAGGCGAGCAACGTGAAGCGCTCATGGCGGTTACGATTCCTGAAGAGCCTGGTAGTTTCAAGAAATTCTGTGCCTTGTTAGGGGCAAGAAGTATTACTGAATTCAATTATCGCTATGCAGATCCTAAAAAGGCGCATGTATTTGTTGGGGTTTCAGTTCATAATCGTGAGGAAGCGCTTAATCTGATCAAAAATCTGGAAGCAAACGGATTGCGTACTGAGGATATGAGTGGGAATGAAATGGCAAAATTACATATTCGTCACATGGTGGGAGGACGTTCCAGAGATGTTAAGAATGAGATTCTCTATCGTTTTGAGTTTCCTGATAGACCAGGTGCTTTAATGAATTTTCTGAATAATATGAGTCATCTATGGAACATCAGTTTGTTCCATTATCGTAACCATGGGGCAGATTTTGGGCGCGTACTAGTAGGAATGGAAGTGCCTCCTAGTGAAAAAAATGACTTTAAAAATTTTCTTGACAATCTTGGGTATCGATACTGGGATGAGAGCAATAACCCGGTATATAAACTGTTCTTAGCATAATTGCCTAAATTCCGATAAGCTTAGTCCTCATTTGCATAAATTTTATTTGCTAAACTGAGTATTTAAATTTTTTTTCTAATATACTCCTTGCATTTGTTAATATCCAGTTGCAATATCTTATTCTTCTATTTGAGTCTTTCGATGATGATCCTGTTGGGCGCAGATGGTCCACTTAAAAAAATAAAGTAGAGTCTCATATCTAATAATTATAATTAGAGATAATTGGAAAAAAACAGGGAGGGTTGTTCATGAGTGCTAAGGGGCAGTTGTTGCAAGATCCATTTTTAAATATCCTCCGGAAGGAGCATATTCCAGTATCTATTTACTTGGTCAATGGTATTAAGTTACAAGGACATATTGATTCATTTGATCAATATGTTGTGTTATTAAAAAATTCAGTTACACAAATGGTATATAAACACGCGATCTCTACAGTCGTTCCAGCCAGGGCTGTGACTTTTCCAATTGAAGCACCAGCTGTACGTGATGATTAATCACACAGAACTAAAAGCAGAAAAGAATAACATTGCTATCTTAGTTGGGCTCAATCTAGGCGATAGTGATAAAGAGAGCTTGGAAGAGTTGCGTCAGCTTGCTATAAGTGACCAGCTTATAGTCCTGGCTGTCGTGGAAGGAAAGCGCTCGCGCCCTGATCCTGCGACTTTTGTTGGCAGTGGTAAATTAGACGAAATTTACCAGGTTTTAAGCCAGACTAGTGCATCACTGGTAATATTCAATCATGATCTTTCCCCAATACAGCAGCGGAATCTAACTGAGCGGCTGCAGTGTCGCGTTATTGATCGCACAAGTTTAATTCTTGATATTTTTGCACAGCGTGCTAAAAGCCGTGAAGGTAAACTACAAGTTGAGCTTGCTCAGCTAGAACATCTGGCATCACGGTTAGTACGAGGGTGGACTCACTTGGAGCGACAAAAAGGGGGGATTGGTTTGCGCGGACCGGGTGAAACACAGCTTGAAACAGACCGGCGCTTACTGGCCAAGAGGGTTAAATTTTTGAGAGAGAAACTCATAAAACTGCAACGCCAACGAGGAACCCAGCGACGTGCGAGGCAGCGCACTAAGGTAATGTCAGTATCGATTGTTGGTTATACTAATGCCGGGAAGTCAACTTTATTCAATAATCTAACGCGTTCTCAGACCTATGCAGCTGATCAGTTGTTTGCTACGCTAGATACGACGACACGTAAATTATTTATTCCAAAGTGCGGGGAAGTGGTTATTTCGGATACGGTTGGCTTTATTCGTGGATTGCCTCACACTTTGGTTGCTGCGTTTCGTGCTACGTTGGAAGAGACAGTGCAAGCTGATATGCTTTTACATGTGGTTGATGCGGCTGACCCATCGCGTAATGAACATATTGCAGAAGTAAACAAACTACTTAAAGAAATTGGTGCAGAAAGTATTCCACAAATTTTGGTATTCAATAAAATTGATTGTGCCGAATCAAGCAGGACTGCAAATTATGTGCGGGATGAGTATGGTAGAATAATGTCTATTCGGTTAAGTGCTAAGACCGGCGATGGGTTAGAATTTGTTAAATTGGCTCTGGCAGAAGCCATTGCCCAGAATTCTGTAGATTTAAGAGAGAGCTTCTTGGAAGTTGGGAAAGTGAACGATAGCAGTGCTACACCTTTTTTAGAACGAGAGGAAGGATTAAATTATCATGGGATTAAATGATCCTCAATGGGGAAAAAGAAAAGGCAATTCTAGCCCTCCAGATCTGGATGATGTGCTGCGTAATATCAGCAAAAGAATTAATGAGCTTTTTGGCCGGAAGGGCGGGGGTGATGATGGTCCTGAAGGAGAGAGCCCAAAAAAACATAGTAGTGGTAATATCATAGTCATTATCGTCTTGCTGTCAATTGTTTGGGCTGCCAGCGGTTTGTACATTGTAGATGAGGGTCAACGCGGCGTCGTACTTCGCTTTGGCAAACATGTTGATACTACCCAAGCTGGGTTGAATTGGCATATACCTTATCCGATTGAGAGAGTGGAAAATGTCAACGTCAGTCAAGTGCGCACGATAGAAATTGGCTATCGGAATAATGTCAGAAGCAAGGTGCTAAAAGAATCGCTGATGTTGACCGATGATGAAAACATTATTGATATTCAGTTTGCTGTTCAATACATTTTAAATAATCCTGAGAATTTCTTGTTTAATAATCGTGAACCTGATAACGCCGTGCTGCAAATCGCGGAAACGGCTATTCGTGAAGTTATCGGAAAAAGCAAAATGGATTTTGTATTGTACGAAGGACGTGAGGCAGTCGCCGCCCGCGCAACAGAAATAATGCAAACTATTCTGGATCGCTATCGGATAGGCATTACTATCAGTAGAGTAACGATGCAGAATGCGCAGCCACCTGAACAGGTGCAGGCAGCATTCGATGATGCGGTTAAGGCTGGTCAGGATAGAGAGCGGCAACGTAATGAAGGGCAGGCTTATGCCAACGATGTAATTCCTAGAGCAAGAGGTGCTGCGGCGCGCTTACTGGAAGAGGCAGGGGGATATCAGCAGCGTGTTATTTCTAGTGCAGAGGGTGATGTCAGCCGCTTTGAGAAGATTTTTGTCGAATATAGTAAAGCACCAGTCGTGACACGCGATCGTCTATATTTAGATATGATGCAGCAGGTGCTTTCCAACACGAGTAAGATTCTGATTGATCAAAAAAGTGGTAGCAACTTGTTGTATTTACCACTGGATAAGTTGATGCAGACGGATGGAGTCGCTTCGAAACCATCCGTGACAACGACGCCCACGCAAATAGCTCCAGAAGTTCCTGATGTGAGCACGCGCACACGGGAATCATTTCGTACTCGTGAACGGGAGGTAAGATAAAATGGGAAAACTATCATCAATATTATCGGTTATAGTCGCTGTACTAGTTTTAATATCAACTTCTGCATTATTTATTGTTGATGAGCGCGAGCAAGCAATTTTATTTCAACTAGGAGAAGTCGTTGATGTAAAAACTTCTCCCGGGTTGTATTTCAAGATCCCGGTAGCACAGAATGTACGTTACTTTGATTCGCGCATACTTACCTTGGATACAGAAGAACCGGAACGCTTTATTACTTCAGAAAAGAAGAACGTTCTGGTAGATTTTTTCGTGAAATGGCGTATCGTTGACGTGAGGCAATACTATATCAGTGTACGAGGAGATGAGGCACTGGCACGGACTCGATTGGCACAAACCGTAAATTCAAGTATGCGTGACGAGTTTGGTAACCGCACAGTGCATGAAGTTGTTTCTGGTGAGCGTGATAGAATTATGGAAATTATGCGCCAGAAAGCAAATGTGGATGCAAAAAAAATCGGTGTTGAAGTGGTGGATGTACGTTTGAAGCGTGTTGATTTACCCCAAGAGGTTAGCGAGTCAGTCTATCGCAGAATGGAAGCTGAACGAAAACGAGTAGCCAATGAGTTACGTTCAACTGGCGCTGCAGAAGCTGAAAAGATCCGTGCAGATGCTGATCGGCAACGTGAAGTGATATTGGCTGAAGCTTATCGTGAAGCTCAGACAATCATGGGGGAAGGTGATGGTCAGGCTGCTGCAATCTATGCAGGTACCTTTGAAAAGAGTCCTGAATTTTATACGTTCTATCGTAGCTTGGAAGCCTATAAAAAATCCTTTAAGGACAAGCAGGATATGTTAGTACTTGAACCCAGCTCAGAATTTTTTAAATATTTGAATAATCCAGAAAATAGTTCAGCAAATAAAAAATAGAAGTTAGGTTAAGTTATTCTGAATAGTATTTTCTTGATTTTTATAAAAAATTGATCTGGGAAAGTGAATAACCTCATAGAAAACGTAATATTATCAAAAAGTTAGCTGGAGATACTGTTGTATGTGGGATACCTTCCTGATGGCCATTGCATTAATGTTGGTATTGGAAGGTATTCTTCCTTTTACATTTCCTAATGCTTGGCGTGATAGTTTTAGAAAACTTGTTGAATTGGAAGATAATCAGATTCGATTCATTGGATTAACGTCAATGGTAATAGGATTAATACTGCTCTATTTAGTGAATTGAATTCTTAAAACATCCTCTTTTTTTCTAGCAGCTCATAAATTAAGCGGCTCCTAAATCATTATTAGAATGCGTAATTGGCTTCTTCCTGAATATGTCGAAGATGTTCTACCGTCCGAGGCATTACGTATCGAAAAAATGCGTCGCTGCATTTTGGATTTACTGATTGTGCATGGCTATCAGTTTGTTATTCCCCCATTATTAGAATATGTGGAATCATTATTGTCAGGTAGTGGAAGTGACATGGATCTGCACATGTTTAAGGTGCTAGATCAATTAAGCGGAAGAATGATGGGATTGCGCGCAGATAGTACACCCCAAACTGCACGTATAGATGCACATTTACTGAATGATGAAGGAGTGACTCGTCTTTGCTATGCAAACAGCGTGTTACACACTGTTCCTTGTGAAATAACACGTACACGCGAACCCTTCCAGATTGGTGCAGAATTATATGGTCACTCTGGTCTGGAAAGTGATCTTGAGATCCAATGTTTAATGTTGAAGTGTCTTGCAGTATCTGGAATTGACAAAATTCATCTCGACCTGGGTCATGTCGCTATTGTCAGAAGCTTGATTAAGGATTCAGGGGCTCTCTCGGAGTTTGAAGCAGATTTATACAATCTATTACAAGCCAAAGATACAGCTGCTCTGAAGGAGCTCCTGTGTACTGGGCTTGATAAACGGCTGGATAAGCCTATTCGAGATGCTCTGATGCTTCTTCCGGAATTATATGGTAGCAAAAAAATACTAGCACACGCTCGTAAAATGCTCCCTAGTTATCCAGAAATTGAAAATGCGCTGGATCAGCTTGAAATGGTTGAGGAAGAGCTAAAAGAATTTGTCGATACCATCACTTTCGATTTATCGGATTTACGTGGTTATCATTATCACACAGGGATGGTATTTGCTGCTTATACGCCAGGAAGCGCTAACGCAATAGCGTTGGGAGGAAGATATGATGAAATAGGCAAAGCGTTTGGAAGAGCAAGGCCGGCTACAGGCTTCAGTATAGATTTGCGGGAATTATCGAGGTTAGTCAGATCAGACACATGCTCTAAAGGGATCCTAGCCCCTTACGCAAAAGATGATAAAGCACTGGAAAAAATAATTGAGCAGTTGAGAAATGATGGTCATATCGTTATAACAGAGTTACCTGGAAGTGAAAACAAAGAAAACACCCTCTACTATGACAGGAAGATTATCTTGCACAATGGCGTATGGCAGGTAGTGGGAATATAAATTGTCCATATACATCAAGATGAAGGAATCCTGAGATATGACCAAAAATGTAGTCGTCATTGGAACACAATGGGGAGATGAAGGGAAAGGTAAAGTTGTCGATTGGTTAACTGATCATGCAACAGGTGTCGTTCGCTTCCAGGGTGGCCATAATGCTGGTCACACGTTGGTAATCGGTACCAAAAAAACTATTTTACATCTTGTACCCTCTGGTATTTTGCGCGAGAGCGTGGTTTGCTATATTGGTAACGGGGTAGTGCTTTCTCCGCAGGCTTTGCTTGAAGAAATTGATATGCTTGAAAAGGCAGGCATTGATGTTTATCAAAGATTACGTATCAGTGAAGCTTGTCCGCTTATATTACCTCATCACATTGCTCTTGATAATGCGCGAGAAAAAGCCAGGGGTTTAGATAAAATCGGTACAACTGGTCGTGGTATTGGTCCAGCTTATGAAGATAAAGTCGCACGCCGTGCAATACGCTTGCAAGATTTACTTTGCCGTGAAAGATTTATTGCTAAATTAGAAGAGATACTTGATTACCATAATTTTGTTCTGAGAAATTATTATCAAGCGCCTATAGTCGATCTCAACAAGACAATTGATGAAAGCCTTATTGAGGCTGAGCGTATTAGACCTATGGTGGCAGATGTCCCGCAGTTGCTATTTAAAGCCAATAGAGAAGGTAAGAACCTTTTATTTGAAGGTGCCCAAGGAGCATTGATCGATATTGATCATGGCACTTATCCTTTTGTCACCTCTAGTAATTGTATTGCTGGTGCCGCAGCATCAGGCAGTGGGGTTGGGCCACAGATGTTGCATTATGTCCTGGGTATTACTAAAGCTTATACAACTCGCGTAGGATCGGGGCCGTTCCCTACAGAACTTAAGGATGATGTAGGTGAATATTTAGCCAATCGTGGCAATGAATACGGTTCTACAACGGGACGTCGCCGCCGTTGTGGTTGGTTTGATGCTGTGGCAATGAAACGTTCTACTCAGATCAATGGCGTATCGGGCTTATGTATTACTAAATTAGATGTTCTTGATGGTATCGAAACTTTGAAGCTTTGCATAGGATATAAGCTAAATAGTACCCATACCGATAAGGAGAAATCTCTTGACATCTTGCCAGTAGGCGCTGATGAGTTGATTAACTGTGAGCCTATTTATGAAGAGATACCTGGATGGACCAAGAGTACCCAAGGATTAAGAGAATTTAAGCAGTTACCGAAAGCAGCACAGAATTATCTAAAAAGAGTGGAAGAAATCTGTGAGGTACCGATAGATATGATTTCGACAGGCCCTGATCGTGATGAAACTATTGTTTCTAGGCATCCATTTAAATAATCTTAATCTTTGTATTCATTTTTATCATTTGTTTTTTCGTCTTCTTCATTCTTGAACGAGTGTATTGGAGAACTCATCTCACTTCTTTTTCGATGATTCTATTCTCGTTTTTGTTTCTTTCAATTTTTTCTAAGCTATTTAGAGTTCCTGTTCAGCTTCAGCGACATTTGGTGAAAATATATTACCATTCATCCATTTATTTATTGTATCGATTTGTTTTCTAGCGATTGTTGTTTATTTGTTCAGCCTCTTATGTTTGATCATAAACGATATTGGTTACCGCAGTATATTGAAGTAGTTTCCGCAGAAATTAAGGAAGAAAAAGTGCAAAGCATTATTTTTAGATTTTAATTTTGGAGAATATTTTGTGAAACTAAAACTAGTTAATTTAATGCGAGTATTAATCTTGCTAGTATCAAGTATCTTTTTATGCTCATTAGCTACTTTGGTACAAGCATCATGCAAGGGATGTCTTTGTGTAGGTGATCCGTGTCGTTTATGCTCATTACCCCCAATGACTACTGATAAGATTGTAGAAGATGAGCCAGAAACTTGCAAAAAAATCCGAGAGCAAGTGGCTCCCATATCTTCACCACCTGGTACTAATGAATATTTTGCTAGCCTTGATAAGTCAACAATGGCTTGTATAAAAAATGGGGGAGATGTAATTAAAAACTCGCGTCGCAGTGAAGCTTTTCCTGCAAGGGTTTATTGTAAGCCATATACCAACGAGAAATTAAAATAATCTGAAATGATTGGTACGGTAAGAAATATCTAAGTTGCTATATGACCTGCAAATAAGCTATAGAAAAGTATATATCTCATTCTTCCATCTTTATTTATATTTATAAGCTGCTGAATTGTAAGCAAATTATGGTGATAAGCATTCTGCTATCAAGCTTGAGAACTAGGTACAAATTTGTTTCTACAATAAGTATTTGATGAGAATTCAAATGTTAATCCGATGTGGCTTAGTTCTAAGAATGGTCACTACGAATCTGATTCCATTTCCAAACCAAAAATGACTCGAATGCGAGTTGTAGACAGTATCAATCATACGGCAAGTTGAAGCCGACAAAATCAGTTTTGATTTGGAAATGGAATTAGATTCGTGACAACACGGATACTCAATATCTCAGGAACGTATAGGGAAGGCTAAATATCAATTCAACCTCAATATGCTAATAATAAAAAAATGGGTTTGTTAACACTGCCAAGATATCATCATCAGCCTTATAGTTTGGTGTAATTCTAAAAGAGTTGTTTATTCATTTCGGTGATATTGTGCGATAAGGTGGCATGTATTGCATTGTCATTTAGATATAGTAATCTCTCATGAGCAAGATGAAATGTAATAAAACGAAAAATCATTAAAATTTTCATTTTCTACAAAGACATAATTTATGTGTTTCAGGGCGTCATATCATTTGATTCCACTGACTGCTATTTTGAGTATGATAAGATGAGAGTATTTTGACTATAGACAATGTGTGTCATGAATTTTACCGGCAGCGGTGAGTGTATTTGATGAATAGATAATCTCAGAGACTATTAGAGTAAAAAATTAACCGTTCTTCTTTGTGAGAACTTAATTCTGAATCCAAAGGGAAATATAAAATCAATCCCTTTTATGGTTCATTTTTAAATTCTTAAAAATAGATAGATTCTTTATTCCATCTTTGGAAATCTAGTGAATGATAAATAATTAATAAATTCAATACATTTTTGGGACTTTGTCATAAAAAGTAAGGTAAAAATTATCTTGTTATTTTTTTCTAATCTCCACTGGAATGTCAGAAATATAAAGATTTTTCGTGATTAATTGATTCAAATTAAAAAACTAAATATTTTATGTTAAACAATTTGCTTAAAAGGATTTTTGGTAGCCGCAATGACCGCTTAATCAAACAATATTCTGAAATCGTGCGTGTTATCAATGAACTAGAATCAACTATTGCACCTTTATCTGATACTGATCTATGCGGCAAGACTCATGAATTCAAGCAACGGATTTCCAATGGCGAAACGCTTGATGCGTTATTACCCGATGCATTCGCAGTAGTGCGGGAAGCAGGCAAGCGAGTGTTGGGAATGCGTCATTTTGATGTGCAACTGATTGGCGGAATGGTGTTACATGATGGGAAAATTGCTGAGATGCGTACTGGCGAGGGTAAAACATTAATGGCCACCCTGCCTGCCTATCTTAACGCCGTGACGGGGCAGGGAGTGCATATTGTGACTGTAAACGATTACCTTGCCACTCGTGATGCTGGCTGGATGGGGAAAATATACCAATTTCTAGGTTTGTCGGTTGGTGTAATTACTTCCCAAATGGCGCAAGATACCAAACAGGCTGCTTATGCTGCTGATATTACCTATGGCACTAATAATGAGTATGGTTTTGATTATTTGCGCGACAACATGGTTAGCCACCCTGCTGAGCGGGTACAGCGTATGCTTAATTTTGCAATTGTCGATGAAGTCGATTCAATTTTGATCGATGAGGCGCGTACTCCATTAATCATATCAGGCCAGGCAGAAGGCGATACTGAGATTTATGTGCGTATCAATACGTTAATACCTGAACTTACCCGACAGCAAATAGAGAAAGGTCCTGGTGACTATAGTGTGGATGAGAAATCTCAACAGGTATTATTGAGTGAGGAAGGTTTTGAGCATGCCGAGAAATTGCTTGCTAAGGCTGGCTTACTAGCGGCTGGGACAAGCTTGTATGATCCGGCCAATATCAATTTGATTCATCATCTCAATGCTGCATTACGTGCGCACGCCCTCTATCACCGTGATCAGCATTATGTGGTGCAAAATAACGAAGTTATTATCGTTGACGAATTTACTGGTCGCTTAATGTCAGGGCGGCGATGGTCAGAAGGTCTGCATCAATCTGTTGAAGCAAAAGAAAATGTTCCTATTCAAAAAGAAAATCAGACACTTGCTTCGATCACGTTTCAAAATTATTTTCGTATGTACCACAAGCTCGCTGGCATGACAGGCACAGCAGACACCGAAGCTTTTGAATTTCAACAAATCTATGGACTTGAAACGGTCGTTATTCCGACACATCGTCCTATGATTCGTGAAGACAAGATGGATAAAGTCTTTCGTACCATGAAAGAAAAACACCAAGCCATTCTGGAAGATATGAAGGATTGTTATCAACGTGGACAGCCAACGCTTGTTGGAACAACTTCTATTGAAAATAATGAATTACTTTCTTCTTTGTTAAGCAAAGAAAAGTTACCGCATCAAGTCCTCAATGCGAAGCAGCATGCCCGTGAGGCAGATATTATTGCTCAGGCGGGTCGATCCAAAATGATCACGATCGCGACTAACATGGCTGGAAGGGGTACCGATATTGTATTAGGGGGTAATCCAGAGCCAGAAATTCATCGGGTGCTTTCCGATGAGACACTCAATGAAGAAACCAAAGCGAAGCGTATCGCTGAAATACAGAAAGTATGGCAGGAGAGACATGATGAAGTAATTAAATTAGGTGGATTACATATCATAGGTACTGAACGACATGAATCACGTAGAATTGACAACCAGTTGCGTGGACGTGCTGGTCGGCAAGGTGATTCCGGCTCTAGTCGTTTCTATCTCTCACTTGAAGATCCCCTTCTGCGCATTTTCGCATCTGACCGTGTGGCAAATATTATGACACGCCTTAAAATGCCTGAAGGAGAAGCAATAGAGCATCCATGGGTAACACGAGCAATAGAGAATGCACAGAGGAAAGTTGAAGCGAGGAACTTTGATATTCGTAAACAATTGCTTGAATTCGACGATGTTGCTAATGATCAGCGGAAAGTAATTTATCAGCAGCGAAATGAATTATTAGAAGCGCAACAAGATATTACAGAAACGATAACAGCTATTCAAGAAAGTGTAATCAGTAATCTTTTCAATCTTCATATTCCACCTCAGAGTATAGAAGAACAGTGGGATATCTCTGGTTTAGAGAAAGCATTGGCGAGCGATTATCATATTCATCTGCCAATTCAGGAGTGGTTAGATAAAGAACCCGATTTGCACGCTGAGAATTTACTGGAAAGGGTTTGGGAAGCAGCGCGTGTGCTTTACCGTAGTAAATCAGAAATGGTCGGCAGTCATCTTATGCACCAATACGAGCGGGCAGTCATGTTACATAGTCTTGATACTCATTGGCGAGAACATCTGGCAGCATTGGATCATTTACGGCAAGGGATTCACTTGCGTGGTTATGCAGCTAAAAATCCAAAGCAGGAATATAAACGAGAGGCCTTCGAGTTATTTGCTAATATGCTTGAAGAGATTAAGATTGAAGTAACTAAAATCCTCATGACTGTTCAAATAAAGAATGAGCAACAAGTGGAAACAGTAGCCGAAACAGCTCCTCCCTCGAGCAATATGCAATATCACCATGCGGCTTATGAAGAAGTTATAGATAAGCAATCCCAGAGTTCTGAAGAAAAACCACAACCTTTTGTTCGCAAAAGTACTAAAGTTGGTCGGAATGATCCTTGTCCATGTGGTTCCGGCAAGAAATATAAGCATTGCCATGGTAAGCTTAAATAGTAAATGATTGATTAAACGTGGAGTCAATAAAATTGCTGAATACTTCCTTTACTGATGGTAGATTTCTAATCTAAGCTCTATTTAATAAGAATCAAATGAGTTTACGATTATTTTTACGCGAGTTAAGGTAATCGACAATAGGAGGAGTCTTCAATTAATATTACAATCGGTTTTCGAATGAATATAACGGCTCCAGTTAACAGATATATGAATAGATAAAGTAATTCCTCGGTTATGCTGGGGAATGGTTAGAGATCTAACCGTGTAAGGCAGTTAACCTCATTCTTTTAGCTTGATCAAGAACTAGAGCATCAAATGCGTGATAATTAGAATATGCGTATATGACATGAGATCCCAAGTGTCATTTCATATATATTCGAAAAAAAGAAAGAGATAATCGAGCGAATGCATAAGCACTTAATAAGATGTAGAATTCATATTTGAGGTTGTTATAATAGGCAAAAACAGGTAAAAGAAGCGTAGTCTATAGCTTGTAAATAGGCTTTAGATTCTGAGGAATCCCCACGAAATTACCAGTCTTCGCCATGAGCACTCACTACCTGGTTTAAGATGATTACTGCCGTTTTCAATTCTTTCAATTGAAACTTAAAACGCTGATCGTTGGCTACTCTCATATCAAGGTAGATAGTTGAGAGGACATGGCGATCTTTAATAGTATTGGCCTGATAATGCAGATGTCGGTTGCTATGCCGCGCAGTCATTCCCAGCAACCAGAGTACAAAGGTAGCAATCATGGCCACCAATAGCAGGATCTGCAATCGGTCGGCCGAGCGCGTAACATTGAGTTCGAAGCCAATACCGAAGCGCACGCTCTTCACATCCCGAAATGATTCCTCGATCTGCATGCGTGTGCGATAGAGCTTCACAATTTGCTTTGCCAGTGTTGAAGTGGCTGGCAGAAAGGTTGCCAGCAACCATGGTTCACGCTCGCGCTTTGCACATTGTTCGTTATGTTTTGAGCGTGCTCGCTCACCATGGTAAGTGATTTTGCTGCGACCCTTAGGTTTTCCTTTATAAAGCACAAAGTGGCAGCGAAATGGTGAACTACGTGCCAGCTCCATCTGCCCCCAGTCCCAAACTTACCATTTCATAATTGCTTCTTCGCTTCAGGTCGCCTCTTGAGTACTTTCGGGGCCACAATGACTTAATCACTTATACAATCTTTTTTATAGAATGCATTGGCACAGACTGAATCAGAAAATAGACATGATTCTTATCTTTTCCTACCTTCAAAAATTTGATCTCATAGCATCCTCTATCCCAGGACATACCTCCATTAGGACTTTATCGACTCCCTCATTACATACTGCTCGCCGATACTTTGCAGGAAAGATATTACAACAATACCGTAACATGATAGCGCTAATGGTTATACGTGCTCATGCACGTATTTACGCAGCAAGCTACGGGGAATTAAATCCAAAAAAGATTAAACGCAGCTCGTCATTCCTTATCGGAAAAGAAGGTTTCTGGGGGCCGCGCTATTTAGTAAGAGCTGGCGTACAAATTTGTACAGATTATTATTTTGATAGGTCTGAACATCATCCAAAAATCATCTGCTTCGGATAATTATAAAATTCAAAAGATGAAAATTTTTAAGGAACAAGCTATTTTGATGATTAGCTTTATATATTATTACTCTCATATTTAAAGCGCTATGTTATACTTTTACAATTATGCTTTTTAAGCATATGACGTGCTATGAATATTTTGGAAAGTAAAGCATAAGATAAACAACAGGCTGATCGGCTTCCAGTTAGAGTCGATTCTGGGTGGAAAATTCATTGGATGGAATTATTAAAAAATGGCAGATAGTAATGGTGAGATGAATAGTCGGCGTCGTTTTCTAGTGCTAACCACATCTGTAGCAGGTGGAATTGCTGCCGTAGCGGTGGCAACACCATTTATGTTATATATGATGCCTAGTGAGCGCGCTAAAGCAGCTGGGGCACCGGTAGAAGTCGATATTAGTAAGTTGGAGCCTGGTATGCTGCTGATGGTTGAGTGGCGGGGAAAGGTGGTTTGGGTGCTGAAACGCACGCAAGAGATGCTAGAGAGTTTGAAAAAATTAAATGATGTGCTGGCTGACCCAACATCGGAAAAAAATCAGCAACCACCTTATGCACAGAATGAGACGCGTTCTATTAAACCTGAAATTCTGGTGGTAGTAGGCGTGTGTACGCACCTTGGGTGTTCTCCGGTATTTAGGAAAGATATTGCTCCTGCTGATTTAGGACCTGATTGGTTAGGTGGTTTTTTCTGCCCATGCCATGGCTCAAAATTTGATTTGGCAGGGCGTGTTTATAAGAGTGTTCCCGCACCTACTAATCTGGAGGTGCCTCCTCATGTGTATTTGAGTGAAAATCGGCTTTTAATTGGCTCTGAAAGCAAGGAATCTGTATAAAATGAGTAAACAAGAAAATTCGTTTATGGGATGGATTGATGAGCGCTTCCCAATGACTGCTACTTGGAGAGCGCATCTTTCTGAATATTATGCTCCTAAAAATTTTAATTTCTGGTATTACTTTGGTTCGCTAGCAATGCTTGTGCTGGTCAACCAATTAATTACCGGTATTTTTCTTACTATGAGCTATAAGCCGGATGCTAGCCTTGCATTTGCATCAGTTGAATACATCATGCGGGACGTGAACTTTGGATGGTTAATTCGGTATATGCATTCCACGGGAGCTTCCATGTTTTTTGTGGTGGTATATCTGCATATGTTCCGAGGAATGATGTATGGCTCTTATCGCAAGCCTCGAGAGCTTTTGTGGCTGATAGGGATGGCGATATTTTTTGTGTTGATGAGTCTGGCGTTTACTGGATACATTTTACCTTGGGGGCAGATGTCTTATTGGGGTGCTCAGGTAATTGTAAGTATGTTTGGGGCGATTCCATATATTGGTGACACGTTATCAAACTGGATTCTGGGAGACTTCATGCTCTCAGATGCAGCGCTTAATCGTTTCTTTGCATATCATGTGGTGACTTTGCCACTATTGATAATTGTGCTGGTATTTGTTCATATCATCGCATTGCATGAAGTTGGATCCAATAATCCAGATGGGATTGAAATTAAAGCTAACAAAGATCCAAAAACAGGAATTCCAGTAGATGGAATACCATTTCATCCTTACTACTCTGTAAAGGATATAGTCGGGATTGTTGCATTTCTAATTGTGTTCTCCGTCATTATATTTTTTATTCCTGAGATGGGTGGGTATTTTCTTGAGCATAATAATTTTATCCCTGCAAATACGCTACAAACACCCGATCATATTGCTCCTGTGTGGTATTTCACCCCTTATTATTCAATGCTTAGGGCAGTCACAGTTAATTTTCTCGGAGTAGATGCGAAACTGTGGGGGGTTATCTTAATGGCGGGTTCAGTAATCATTTTTTGTTTCTTACCTTGGTTGGATCGTAGTCCGGTAAAATCAATACGTTATAAAGGGCCAATCTTTAAGTTCGCGCTGGCACTTTTTGTAATAAGCTTTCTTGTATTAGGTTGGCTTGGCACAAAAGCACCAACACCTTTATACACGTTATTAGCACAAATTTTTACGGTTATTTATTTTGCATTTTTTATTCTGATGCCATTGTATAGCAAGATAGATAAAACAAAACCAGAACCCAAAAGAGTGACAAAATGAGATTAATTAAATTCCTGCTTTTTTTTATCAGTTTGGCTCCGACTTTTGTTTTCGCATCCACAGACATAAAACTTGATAAGGCCCCGATTGATACTTCTGACGACGCCTCATTACAGCGTGGTGCGCAAAGCTTTGTCAATTATTGCTTGACATGCCATGGAGCAAGCTATATGCGTTATAATCGACATCAAGATATTGGACTAAGTAACCAGGAAATTAGCGAGCGTCTTATTCTTACAGGGCAAAAAGTTGGTGATGTAATGTTTACTTCAATGAAGAAGAGTGAAGCTGAAGAATGGTTTGGTGTCGCTCCGCCTGATCTATCTGTAATTGCGCGCTCTCGTGGCGCGGATTGGCTATATACTTATCTTAGATCTTTTTATAGAGATGAATCATCTTCTAGCGGCTGGAATAATTTAATTTTTGATAAAGTTGCAATGCCGCATGTTCTCTACCAATTGCAGGGTCTACAGACACTTAATGTCAAATCACAAGATGGCTTAGAAGTTAAAGAGTTGAATCTGAGCGTGCCTGGATTACTTTCCAAAGAGGAATATGATAACTTTGCCGCAGATCTGGTAAACTACATAGTCTATTTGGGTGAGCCTCATGCGAATTATCGTAAGAAACTGGGAGCTTTCGTCCTTATCTTTTTATTAGGTATGCTTGGATTGACTTATTTACTAAAACGTGAATATTGGAGAGACGTGCATTAATAAATTATTGAATAAAAATATAATGAAGATGTATAAGTCATTATGATGACGTTGTATTCGACTGCAACATGTCCTTTTAGCCACCGATGTCGCATTGTGTTGCATGAAAAGGACATGGATTTTCAGATCATTGATGTTGACCCTCACAATAAACCAGAAGATCTGGCTGTGATAAGTCCGTATGGTCGCGTACCAATCTTGATTGAACGTGATCTTGTGCTCTATGAATCTAATATTATCAATGAATACGTTGATGATCGTTTTCCTCATCCACAATTAATGCCAGCAGAACCAGTAATGCGTGCTCGCGCAAGATTGTTATTACATCGATTTGAACAAGAGTTATTCTGTCACATTGAAGCTGTCGAGCAGAATGATCAAAAGATAGCTGACAAAATGCGAGTAGCCATTGCTGAGAGTCTGACAATGATTGCACCAATCTTTGATAAGCAAAAATATATGTTGGGTGATGAATATTCTATGCTAGATGTCGCTATAGCGCCCTTACTCTGGAGATTGGACCATTATGGAATCAGTCTGCCAAAACAGGCTACGCCATTATTAAAATATTCTGAGCGATTATTTAGTAGACCATTATTTATCGATGCTTTGACTCCTTCAGAGAAATTAATGCGTAAATGAAATATCCTACGACCAAGCCATATTTAATACGGGCCATTTATGAGTGGTGTGTCGATAATAACTTGACCGCTTATATTTCTGTTGAAATTGATCAAAACACATCTGTCCCTGAGGCATATGTAAAAGATGGTGAAATTACTTTGAATATTAGCCCTATAGCTGCACGTGACTTATTAATTGACAATGATTCTGTTCAGTTTACTGCACGTTTTAGTGGTATATCAAGGAAGATATTTGTCCCAACTAGTGCAGTGAAAGCGATATTTGCGAAAGAAATTAATCGTGGCTTATTCTTTACGCCTGATACTGAACAAAAAATGCTTCATACTTGTGAGAAGGAAGATACACAACAATTGGAATCTTTGCCGGATAATTACCCGGCCTCTAACAATGAACGTGAGCGAGCTCACTTAAAGATTGTTAGGTAAAAAAATAGGTTAACTTGCTATAACTTAAAGTTTATAATTTAAAATTTTTTCTTACTAATTATCTATTTCCGTGCCGGCATAGCTCAGATGGTAGAGCAGCTGATTTGTAATCAGAAGGTCCCGAGTTCGATTCTTGGTGTCGGCACCAATAAAATTAAGGGTTTAGCAGAAATGTTAAACCCTTTTCTTTTTTTTGGGGCTACGCTGGGTTACGCACCCCAAAAAGAAAAATGACTTTATTGGAAAAATTATTATGGAAAACATCACAGCCATGCACCAATAAATCATCAAGAAATCTATCGCTCACGCTTAAGTAAAGCGCTGCCGCTTAGCTTTGCGTTAGGCTATTTTTTAGCTTTCCATAGCATTGCAAGAAATCTAATAACAAGTGTCAGTGAACCCATTCGAAGACTTAATTAGTCGCCCCTGAATAATCACTCAACATGCTGATAATAAGACAGGAAATAAGAGAATGAGCAAACCAATTCGACCGGGAATGGTAAAATAGTAGCTGTTTTCTGGTTGAATTGATTAAAAACATGCTCACCAAGACCCCTGAACTTCATCAAGCTAATTTATTTGAAGCAGATCTACTTCTACAACTTGATCCTGCGGATCCTCTGCTTCAATTATCAGCAGCGATTCCATGGCATCAATTTGAAGAAAGCTTTGCTATTCATTACACAGAGGCAACAGGGGCGCCGAGTAAGCCGATTCGCCTGATGGTGGGACTGTTGTTGCTCAAGCAACTGGAGAATCTGAGTGATGAAGCAGTAGTGTTGCAATGGAAGCGTAATCCTTACTACCAGGCATTTTGTGGCATGAAAATGTTTCAACGCGGGCTACCCTGCCACAGCACAGAGCTTGTTCACTTTCGCAAGCGTATTGGTAAGGAGGGGTTTGAAAAGATATTTCAGATGAGTATTCAGTTGCACGGTCAGTTAGCGCTGGAAGATACCGTCAATATCGATACTACCGTCCAGGAAAAAGCGGTGACCTATCCCACAGACAGTAAGCTTGCTATCCGCATCATCAATCGTTTAAACAAGCTATCCAAATTTCATGACATTTTGCAAAGGCGTACCTATGTCAAGGAAGTAAAGCAACTGCGTTTGGCTAGCCGGCACTTTCGACACGCCAAGAGGAGAGCTCAAGCCCGACGAGCGCTAAAGCGACTCAGAACCATCGCTCACAAATTGATCCGGGAGCTTCGCAGAAAATTACCCCAGCATGGTCTGTTTGAACGCTATCAAGCAGATTTCCTGTGGTATGAACAGATATGGCAACAGCAACCCAAAGACAAGAATAAAATCTACTCCTTGCACGAGCCGCAAGTGTACTGCATAGCTAAAGGTAAGGAGCACAAACCTTACGAATATGGCGCAAAGGCGTCAATTGCTTCGACTGCACAAAGCAACCTGATTGTGGGGGTGATCAGTCATGAGCGCAATCTGCATGATCATCATACCTTACCAGAAATACTAAAGCATGTTGAAATATCGCGTGGCAAAGCAGTCAAACAGGCGGTATGTGACCGAGGCTACCGTGGCAGAAGTGAAGTCAGTGGAACCCGAATCATCTTACCTGGAAAGGCACTAAAGAAGGATAGCCGAAACCAGAAAGACAAGAAGCGCAAACAATGCAAAAGGCGTGCGGCTATTGAACCTATTATCGGGCATTTGAAATCAGATTTCAGATTGTCACGCAATTATCTCAAGGGCGTAATGGGTGATCATATTAATCTACTGATGGCAGCTTGCGCCTGGAATCTGAATCAATGGCTATTGGCCATTTTTTGGCTGCTTTTTCCATCGTTACTGGAACGAAACAACCAACTTATCAGCCGTTAATAGAGCTGTAAGCCTTGTATCCTCGCTCAGAAAGTGCAGGCTTCGTGCCAGGAAATTTAAATTGATGTCCTAAAAATTGCTTTTTTCAGGGGCGACTAATTAAATTTAACGTGAGTTCGACATAAGAATCATCACATCACGATTGGAAGAGCTTGAGGGAGTCTGATATTAAGCGAGAGTTTCTTCTCGCGAAAGGTGTAAGCCACCAGCCCAGCTATCAGATTAACAAAGAAGTTAAATGAGCTGCGATGACGGGAATGCTCGATTTTTTCGCTACATACGCTTTAAAACGGCGGCCTTGCCTGGCAAGGATGACCGGAAATGAATCAATCAACCAAACCTGCCCGGGATCCCTGGTTTCCTGTTCTTGCTGAATCAGTGCTAATTCCATTTGTACTTCATAAGTGAAATAATAGAAGCAACTTATGAAAGGAAGTATGGTGATGGCACGATCGGCAAGTGGTAAAGAAATTTTGGACCAAGCAAAGGCATTACTAATTAATGCCCGACCAATAGAAGAATCAAAGCAAGCACAGGCTGTAGTGCTACCTTTGGAACTTGGCTTATCAATAGAGCAGACAACTACCGCAATAGGTGTTTCAATAGGCTGGGCGTGCCAGTTTCGAAGGCGTTTCATCCGAATAGCGGCACACATGACACGACCAAGCCTACCCATGGTGGGCGACGGCGCGAGAATCTTTCCCGTTAGAGGAAGTTACCTTTCTGACGCCTTTTATCGAAAAAGCAGCGGCTGGAGGTGTTCTGATTGTAAGCGAAATCAAGCAGGCATTAGATGCACGCTTAAAACACAAGACATCGCCCGCAGCCACCTACTACTACCTACTGCACCGTCATGGTTGGCGCAAATTAACCCCTGACAAGCGCCATCCCGGAGCTGACGCACTCGCTCAGGACGAGTGGAAAAAAACTGCGCGCTACTCTCATCGAAATCGATCAGGAGTGGCATGCAGAAGGGATACTTCGTCTGATGTTTCAGGATGAAGCTCGCTTCGGGCGTGTTTACGATACACGCCGAGGTTGGTGTCCCAAACCTATACGACCACTATGCCAGGCAATGATCACCCGGGAATATGTCTATGCTTATGCTGCTGTCTCTATTGCTTCCAGGTTAATAGCCATTGCAGGCAGCTTGATGTGGTTCCCTGTAACTGGACAACCTGAAAGAAAGTTCAGCTCTGATATGTATAGTTAAACAGGTTCAGGCAACCCGATCAATTCTTGGATCACTATAGTAGATTTCATCAGGCGTAAGACGGTCAAGGCTTTGATGAAATCGTTCTTGATTGTACCATTCAAACCATGTGGATAAATTCTGCTTTATCTCCTTCAGATTATTGAATTCTCTGGTATATAAAAGCTCATACTTAACTGTCCGCCAAAGTCGTTCAACAAAAATGTTGTCATAGTAGCACCCCTTGCCATCCATGCTGATCTGAATATGATGATCTTTTAGTATGGAGGTAAATGCTTCGCTGGTAAACTGTACGCCCTGGTCGGTATTCATGATCTGTGGACAGCCATAATCCTGGATGGCTGCCTCCAGCGCCTGAGTACAAAAGTCAGTATCCAAGGTATTGGACAAGCGCCAGCTCAACACCTTACGCGAATGCCAGTCGATGATGGCAACCAGATAGCCAAAGCCTTTCTCCATGGGGACATAGGTTATGTCGGCAGCCCAAACCTGATTGGGTTTATTAATGACAAGTTCTCTAAGCAGATAAGGATAGACCTTATGCTGTTTGCTTGAGATGCTGGTCCTGGGTTTTGGAGCTATGCTGACAATACCGAGTGTCTTCATTAAGGAAGAGGCTTTCTTGCGCCCTAACATGATTCCCTGGCGCTGAAACCAGGTAGCATAACTGCGTGAGCCATATTGTGGCGTCTTTAAGTACTGTTCATCCATCATGCGCAGCAGAACCAGATCAGCATTACTGATTGGTTGCGGTTGATAATAATAAGTTGAGCGCGCCAGATCCAGCAGCTGACATTGACGAGTTTGACTAAGTTTGCCATGGGGCTCAATCATCTCTTTGCGTTCTACAAGACTTAATGATTGAGCTTTCTTGCTAAAAAATCGCGTTCTACCGCCAATTGACCAATAACCCGGTGCAGGTCATCTGTTGTAGGCTGCTCCTTATTGGCGGCAGTATTATTTTTACAAAACAGCTCGGCAGCTTGCTCAATGAGTTGCCGTTTCCAGCTATTGATCTGCGTGGGATGTACATTATAACGCGCTGCTAATTGGGGGACAGTTTCATCACCACGTATCGCTGCCAGCGCTAGTTTTGCTTTGAATTCGCTCGAATATTGTATGCGCTTTTTACTCATTGTTATTAAGCTCCTTTTTAATTCTGCCAGAGCTTAACAACCTGTACAGTTTTTGGGTACCACTTCAAAGTTTACGGGCTCCCTCAATCGGTACATCTAATTGTGTTCAAAAACAAATCTACGATGACGGTTTTTACCGATATAAGTGGCAAGAAGTTTGCTAATGAATACTCATAAGACAAAATAACCAAAGCTAGAAAGAACGAAAAAGTTTGTGTCTTCCACAATTATTATGAACTTAATTAATATGAATTATCGACGTACCTCAATTTAGGCTGAATTTATATTTATTTTGCTAGCTTGCTTGATCCACAAGGACTGATAAGAGTGTGAATTTTCAGTTAGCGGGCAGTTATGAAGCCGAAATTATGATCGATCTTCACTAAGCGGTGTATCAGTTTGTATTTAGCGCATTTTATCAATTTACATCAGGTAGTGATGCTAATGGTTATTTGCAATTATATGCAGAGAATAATGGAAGAAATCATCTTCTGTTTGACTTATTAAAAATTGAATGGATCACTAATAATACATGCTACCCATAGGGATGTCATGACAAAAATAAATATTGAAAGTGTAGTAAGTAAGCTCTACTAAGTCATTAATAGAAAGGCAATCTTGAAGTTACATTAATAAGCTAAACGTAATTATAAAGTGATAATCAAGAAGATAAATTTTAAATTTAATGTGCAGAAAGTGCTTGGCAATATGGCAGAAACGATTAGGAATCTTATTTTATTGAAAAACTCAATAAGAGGGTTTTAATAATAATGGAAGATAGTGATGTGCTAATTAGTTATGTCAAATAATAGGGGTAGTTTTTTTGCTTTTATATCTACTGCAAAAATATTGCGTTATTTTATTTTTATTCCAATCCATACGATGAAAGTAGAGAAAATTTCAAGCTTCACCTTATCCCTACTGATAATTGAATAGGGCGAATTTTTTAGTTTAATATCCAATGTATCCAACACCTGGAATCATAAACAAAGAACAATTCATAGTTGAATTTACGCCACTAGTGAAACGTATAGCGCACCATATGATGGTTAAGTTGCCTCCTAGTGTGGAAGTAGATGATTTAATACAGGCTGGCATGATTGGCTTGCTAGATGCTATAAACCGTTACGAAGGATCGTATGGGCGCCAATTCGAAAGTTATGCAGCGCAGCGTATTCGTGGATCAATATTAGACGAACTGCGTGAATCTGACTGGCTACCTCGTAGCCTCCGTAAGAAGATGCGCCAAATTGAAGTAACAATGAGAGCGCTGGAGCAGCGTTTGGGTTGTCCTCCAAGTGAGCAGGAGTTGGCAACTGAATTAAATATGACTCTTGATGAATATCACGAAGTTTTACAGGAAGTGCGAGGGGTTCAGCTGATTTATTATGAAGATTTTCAGGAGGAAGATGAAGATCATTTCCTGGATCGATTATGTTCTGACTCTGAGAATGAGCCACTGGAAATTTTATTAGATAAAAAATTGCGGCAGTCACTGGTTGCAGCAATTGAAAATTTGCCGCCAAAAGAAAAAATAGTAATGGGTATGCATTATGAGCAGGAGATGAATTTGCGGGAAATTGGAGAGGTACTTGGAGTCAGCGAATCACGGATATGTCAAATACATACTCAAGCAATAGCACGCCTCCGTTTACGTCTGAGAAGCCTATAAATATATTGAGCTGATCAGGCAACCTTGAAGTTGCTGAGCAATATATTGCCGTATGACGAAAGCAACAACCGCGGCTTATTTAAAAATTCACCTAATTTTTGATTCAACGAACATCCGATATTTATTTCCTACCCGCCGAGAGATTGGTGTCAGTTAAAGAAAGCTTTATATTCAATCGCTCTAGCACTGAGATCAACACCTTTTATAACTCATTGCTGATAAAATTTACAATAACTTGTTTTCCAAGAACTTTCTGTTTAGCCATTTTCAGCATTCTGAGTCTGATTTAAGGAGCGCTATCCCGAGAAGCCTCCATGCTGAGAAAAAACAATATACTCCGCGCGGCCACAGATGCGGAAAATAGAAATGCGAAAAACTCTTATAATTTAAGGCCTTCAATACCTTTAAAATCCGCAATTGTTACCGCGCTGAGTATAGATTGTGTCTAATTTAAGCAATAAAGATGTAAAAAAGTCCCTAATTCTACTAGAAATTGATGAATTGCATTTATTATTTTACTAGGGTCTGTTGACGTTTTAAGATAAGTATTTCATTGATAGAAACAAACTCGTAATATTGGAGTTCCCGTACCACCAACAAAACGAGTTTGCGATGCCCCGAATGATGCTCAATGATGAGTACTGGTCGAAGCTGGAGAAGATTCTGCTTCAAGAATCGATTGATAACAAGCGCAATCTGCGCATGACAGTAGAAGGCATACTGTATCGAATGCGGGTTGGCTGTCCATGGCGCGATCTGCCCAGGGTGTTCGGCTGCAGGAATTCTATCTATAAAAGATTCAATGCATGGTCATTGAGCAGGAAATGGCTCAATATTTTCAAAGCATTGGCTGTTGATCCCGATTGGGAATGGAGATTTATGGATGGCAGTTATGTTAAAGCGCATCAACATAGTGCGGGAGCAGCGAGTCAAGAATCGCAGGCTATCGGGAAAAGCCGTGCAGGCAATACCACCAGGATCCATTTAGCGGTCGATGGGTATGGTTTGCCAGTTGAGTTTGAAATTACCGGTGGAGAAGTCAATGACTGTTCTGCCGCACCTGATTTGATTGCCAGGTTGCCTGACGCAAAAACAATCGTTGCGGACAAGGGCTATGACAGCGAATGGTTACGGGAACAGATAACGAAGAAGGGAGCTCAGGCTGTGATACCGGGAAAGCGCAACTCGTCGAAGGGTAATGCAGATATGGATTGGGGTTTATATCAATATCGGCATTTGGTGGAGAATGCTTTTGCCAGGCTAAAACAGTATCGGGCAATAGCAACGCGATACGACAAACTGAAGCGAAATTACGAGAGTATGGTAGCCATAGCGTGTGGATATCTGTGGCTACCTATGTGAAATTTCAAAAGACCCTAATGAAAAAGAAATAAAATTATTATCAAGATTCAAACTATTATAAGTACACTAGGCGACTCTCTGAAATAACTTATAACTTGAAACTCTAAAATTACAAGTATTTATACAGATTACAAGTATTTATACAGTTTACATCAATAATGATTCGGATTTTTTGTTGTAACATTAACAGAACGGATATTTTGCTTTGGTTTACAATTCCTAATCTTTTGTCTATCGTTCTGGTTTTTTAAGAAATTTATTCATTTGTTTCAATTAATGTGCATTACTTTTAGAATTTTGATACCACATAAAGAAGAAAGAGCTTATTTTCTGATAACAATATTAAAATCAAAACTACCTGACAAATAAAAAACGCTGTTATATACTGTTATAGTATGAAGCGCTCGTTTATGTTATAAATAACAAGTTCGTTTCCGAGTGTAATAAATTCATTGCAACAGTTAGTTTCTAATAGAAACGATTTGCTATCATTAAATTCAATAAGAGGAAGGTATCAAAAATGAATAAATTTATTATTTCTGCTTTCATTTCTGCATTGATATTGGGTTCTACCTCTGTCTTTGCTAGTGGAAATGTGGAATCTGCAGTAACGCCTATTAGAGCGCAGGATCTATTGAACATCATGTCTTGCAAAGATAAAAAAGCAGAAGACCAAATTAAAGACCGTATAGATGGAACGAAAATTTCATGCGGTGAGGTAACGAAAAAAAATGAAAGTGCGGTAAATGCTAATGCTAAGTTATTTAAATGAGCAGTACGCTATAATTAAATGAATTTAAATATAGTTAATAGGTTTCTGCTGTAAATATCATTTGTATGGCTGTTTTGAGGCGAGCAGTGAAGACTGTAGTTAAGCTATATTAAGGATGTTATAGAGAAAAGATAATAAGCTATTCTTTTTAATTGAATCGCTAAGGCTAATCTCAAGTGGAAGGGTATGAATCTTTCTTGTTGAAGAAGTGACTCATATTCCTTCCATGTTTCTATTCATGTAAATTTATTCGCTGTAAATTTAATTGCTATTTCAATAGTAATTAACCGTGCTACTGTAAAATCAATTTTTACGACAGCAATTTAAGTTTCCTGAAGCTAAGCTTTTCTTACCTGGGCTGAGAACGAGATGAGCAACTCTATTAGCAGATGGGATGCTATTTGGGCTGTTACATTTCAGTCATTGCTTACTTCAGAACTCTTAGGCATCTCTGAAAATTCAGAGTTTTTTAAAAATACGAGGTGAGAACAAAAAGGCTGATGCAGCATATGAGATTGGTATGTAAGAAAGCCTTTCTTATTCTGGGAAAAATATTGTCGTAGTAAACCATTGCTGTTTCCATTCAATTCTCGCTTCAATGAAGGGTAAGAAGTGCAAGGTTAATGGCTGCTTCCAGTTCTGAGGTGATTGTTTCAAATTATGCAGATTTCTTGCCACTACCAAATATTATAGTGTGATCCTTGTGCTGCTAGGGAAGTAATAGATAGTTGATCCTTTCTGTTGCTTCTTCGGCATGTTTGGCTGGTAGTCGGGCTGGTGCCTGTTCAGGTCGCATATCCTGCTGAATCATTCTGTCCACTTTATTCCATTTCCAAATCAAACATGACGCGAAGGCAAATCGCAGATAGTATAAATAATACGGCAAAAGAAGCCGACAAAGTAAATCTTGATTTAGAAATGGAATTATCCCGATCTTCTCGGCCAAATCCCCTTGCTTTGGCTTTCTGCCTCACTCGTTTATATCGTAATTCCTGCGCCTGCTTCGAATGCCAGCCGCATTGCCGTTCATTAAGCCTGAGTTCGCGTGAGAACGCAGACTTATTCCTGCCAACTTCATTCGCTATCTTTCTTTGCTTAAAGCCTGCTTTTCGTAACCCGTAGAATTGATAGCGTTGCTCTCGGGTGAATTTCTGACAATGCTTCATCTATGCCTCTTTTATTTGGTCGTTTAATAAGCCCGGATGCTATTGCAGCTTGCTTCTTTTAACCTTATAAAAGCTGCACTTCAAGCTTGAATTCGGCATCTTATTCTAATGCCATCCTTTAAAAAATCTTACTATTGGAAAATCTGACTTTATTATTTATTAAGACTTGGGCATGTTTAGTTGATCCCAGCTTTTCCATTATACATTATATTCTAATTATCTGATTCTTAATATTATTCTCAAAAAGGGCTATTAAAACAAGACGTTGATTTTCTTCCTATTTGAGGTTCTAATAGAAAATCTGGGTTGATACTAAGTATTAAAACCCAGTGCGAGAATGTAATTCTTAGATTTATTTTTAATTCATTGAAGCTATTGAAGTAGTAATGGAAATTAATATTTTCTGAAATACCCTGCTATAAATATGGAAAAACTACTTGACTAAAACGATGAAGGTGACTAGCCTGTAGAGTGTAGCCAGCAAAGGGTGTAGCACTTTTTAGCTGGAACAACAAGAAGAGTAGTTTAGAAGGAAGGCTATCGATAAACCCTGAAGACAAAAAGGTTTTTATGGGATACTGCGATAGTTAACGAGTAAGGGTAATATGCTAGGAAAGATATTACTTTTTATAAGTGAATGAAAAACAGGAGGAAGTACAAATGGCAACAACATATGGAACGGGCAGCGCAGCGTCAAGCGCCCAAAGCTATGACACGTCGGTATGGTATGACTCAAAATGGTATAAATTTGGAATGGCTACCATGCTGCTGGTAGCGATATTCTGGATTTGGTATCAACGAACATTCGCGTATTCTCATGGTATGGACTCAATGGAGCCGGAATTTGATCGCGTATGGATGGGATTGTGGCGTGTTCACATGACTATTATGCCGTTATTTGCATTGATTACCTGGGGCTGGATTTGGAAAACCCGTGATACCAAAGAGCAACTGGACAATCTGGATCCAAAACTGGAAATCAAACGCTATTTTTACTGGATGATGTGGCTTGGTGTTTACCTCTTTGGCGTATACTGGGGTGGTAGCTTCTTCACCGAGCAAGATGCATCATGGCACCAGGTAATTATCCGGGATACTAGTTTTACTCCTAGCCATGTAGTCGTATTCTATGGTTCTTTCCCCATGTATATCGTATGTGGTGTGGCTTCATACCTGTACGCAATGACTCGCCTGCCTTTATACAGCAGAGGGATTTCCTTCCCACTGGTGTTGGCCATTGCAGGTCCGCTCATGATTCTGCCAAACGTAGGCTTGAATGAATGGGGTCATGCATTCTGGTTCATGGAAGAACTCTTCAGTGCACCATTGCATTGGGGCTTTGTGATTCTGGGCTGGTCGGGATTATTCGCAGGCGGTATTGCAGCTCAGATCATCACCCGTTACTCCAATCTGACAGACGTGGTTTGGAACAACGCTAACAAGGAAATCCTTAACAACCGGATTGTTCCTTAATTCTCTGGGTTTATACCTGCTTATCATTCCTGCTTCTGGCAAACCAGAAGTGGGAATGAAATAAAAGTGAGTCGACCTATGTGAGGGAAACATAGAATGGTCGGCGGTTAAAAACACTTAGAAAAGAAAGGAATCGTCATGTCATATTTAAATATTAAAAGCTTCAAAAGGGAGGGAGTTGAATCATGAATGAAAGTATAGTATGGGTACTAATATTCATACCTGTTTTGTTTCTATTTGTGCCATTGCTGTCAAAAAGTGAAGGCTACTTTGCAGATATGTTCAAAACCAAGGACATTCTGCAAGCTGCCAAGATGCCACCGGAAGCAATCCACATGTCGCGATCAATTGATCTGATTTATTTTCCGATTCTGTGCATACTGCTGGTTGGAACATACCACATGCATTTTATGTTGCTGGCAGGTGACTGGGATTTCTGGATGGATTGGAAAGACCGTCAATGGTGGCCGGTCGTGACCCCGATTGTAGGCATTACCTACTGTTCAGCCATCATGTATTACCTTTGGGTTAACTATCGTCAACCATTTGGCGCGACACTGTGTATCGTCTGTCTGCTGGTGGGAGAATGGCTAACACGTTACTGGGGTTTTTACTGGTGGTCGCACTATCCACTTAACTTCGTGACCCCTGGCATCATGCTCCCAGGCGCACTGATGCTGGATATCACTATGTATCTAACCCGTAACTGGCTGGTTACCGCGTTAGTCGGCGGTGGATTTTTTGGTTTGTTGTTTTATCCAGGAAACTGGCCAATTTTTGGACCCACCCATCTGCCAGTCGTAGCTGATGGTGTATTACTTTCAATGGCAGACTTCATGGGGCACCTGTATGTGCGTACCGGTACACCAGAATATGTCCGTAATATTGAGCAAGGCTCACTGCGTACCTTTGGTGGCCATACCACTGTCATTGCTGCCTTCTTTGCGGCGTTTGTATCTATGCTGATGTTCGTCGTCTGGTGGTATCTCGGTAAAATTTATTGCACAGCCTTCTACTATGTTAAAGGCAAAAGAGGACGTATCGTGCAAAGAGATGACGTTACCGCGTTTGGTGAAGAAGGTTTCGCACAGGGGATCAAATAATGAATTTAAAAAACATATACAAACGAAGCGTGCTGGGGCTTTACGGAGTCGCTTACGCAGCAGCAGCATTAGCAGTCCAGCCTGGTAGTCGATGTCACACCGGTGGCAGCCCACGGGGAACGTTCGCAAGAACCTTTCTTGCGGATGCGTACGGTACAATGGTATGACATCAAATGGTCACCAGAAGTCACCAAAGTCAATGACTCTGCCACGATCAAGGGTAAATTCCACCTGGCTGAGGATTGGCCGCGTGCAGCAGCTAAGCCAGATCGATCCTTCTTCAACGTAGGTAGCCCAAGCCCGGTGTTTGTGCGTATGAGCACCCGGATCAATGGCCAGCCCTGGTTCATCGCCGGGCCATTGGAAATTGGTCGTGACTATGAAGTTGAAGTCAACCTGAGAGCACGTATTCCAGGTCGTCATCACATGCATGCGATGTTGAATGTGAAGGATGCTGGCCCGATCGCAGGACCCGGTGCATGGATGAATATCACAGGTAGCTGGGACGACTTTACCAACCCGGTCAAATTATTGACGGGCGAAACCGTTGATACCGAAACCTTCAACTTTGCCAATGGGATGACCTGGCACATTATCTGGATGACGTTAGCCTGCTTCTGGATCGGCATCTTTGTGGCACGTCCCATGTTCCTGCCACGTAGCCGTGTGTTGTTGGCTTATGGTGATGACCCGCTGGTGGATCCGCTGGACACAAAACTGGCCTGGGGTGTTGCCATTGCAACGATCGCATTGGTGTGGGGCGGCTATCGCTACACGGAAACTAAACATCCGTATACCGTGCCCATCCAGGCAGGTGAATCCAAAGTAGCGCCGTTGCCGGTTGCACCCAACCCAGTCGCTATTCGCGTAACTTACGCTAACTATGACGTACCGGGACGTGCACTGCGTGTGACTATGGAAGTGACTAACAATGGTGACAGCCCAGTCACATTTGGAGAATTCACCACAGCGGGTATTCGTTTCATCAACTCCACTGGCCGTCAATATCTTGATCCATCCTATCCACGGGAATTGATCGCAATCGGCTTGACGTTTGATGACGAATCAGCGATTCAACCTGGTGAAACTAAAGAAATCAAAATGGAAGCTAAGGACGCCTTATGGGAAATTCAACGTCTGATGGCGCTGTTGGGTGATCCGGAAAGCCGTTTTGGTGGTTTGTTGATGTCTTGGGATGAAAATGGAAATCGCCACATTAATAGTATTGCTGGTGCGGTTATCCCGGTCTTTACCAAGCTTTAATAAATAGCAGAAAGCAACACAAACCGGTGCACCCCTGTCGAGAGGCAGCAAGGTGTGCCGGTTTTTTTTTAAACCATAATAGTTTTAATCATCAATAGGAGAATTGTCGTGGTAAAGCAATTAACACAAGCGGGTATTGCGGCTTTCGTTCTTGTTGCGATGCTTTACGCGGGTAGTGTAATTGCCCACGGAAAAGTTTCTTTAGAGGAAGATCCATGTACGCGCCAAATAAATGAAAATATGGTGCATCTAAGTACTTATCAGCCGCAACATGACAAAAGCGCGCATTATTGTACCGAGATCCCGTTAGCAGGCGATACCTATTTAGTCATCGATCTGATTGATGCTGCCATACGTAACATGCCTGTCAAAGTCAACGTTTATCGTGGTAGTGAGACAGAGGGAGAAAGCGTGCTGCAGTTGCCTGCAGAACTGCATCCCGATGGCGTCATTAACGGCATAACTAACCTGGAAAAAGGGTTATATTCAGTGATTGTGACGGCAGAAGGCGTTCCACCGCTAAAATATCAATATCGACTGCGGGTGGAAATGGTAGATTATATGAAGATAGTGCGTGCTTCCATTCTGCCTGTGATGGTATTGCTGCTATTGGCATGGCTTATCTATAAAATCAAGCCATTGCAACGGTTGCGCAAATGGCGAACGGCACAACGCTCACAAGATTAAAGTAAGTGTACTGCCAAAGAAATGATCCTATAATAAAAATATTATTATCGCCCTGGGGAGAGAAGAGTGTTTGTAAACGTAATGAAATCTATCTATAAATCAATGTTACTGGTTGCATTAGGCATGATGTATTCCATGCAGCTGTCTGCGCATGGTGGACTGTCACTGGCTGAGGATATGTGCAAGCTTACGATCGGGCCTTACACCATGCATTTTACGGGTTACCAGCCTGAGAGCACGCAAGAGCAGGAGTTTTGTGAAGATATTCCCATGACAGGCCGCACCGTGGTGGCACTGGATTACATCAATGAGGAGCTGCGGCCTATGACCACCGAAGTGCGCATCATACGGGATACCGGGTCAGAAGAGAATCCGGATGCCGCAACCATCTTTCATATACCACCGAAAGTCTATTCGAATGGATCGGTGACCTTTGAGCATACCTTTCCGGAGCCAGGCAAATTTGTAGGACTGGTCACAGTAAGAGGTGACAAGGAAGAATATGTTTCACGCTTTCCGTTTGCTGTGGGAACAGGTGGAAAATCGAACCTGCCTTATATCATCGGTGTCATCCTGCTGGCAGTGGCTGCTGCCTTCTTCTTGATGCGCGGCAAAAAGAATAAAGCAGCAACAGCTTAGCTAAAATTAGCGCGGCTTAATGTTTGATTAATTGGCGTTAATCGTATTCAGAACTGATTTTCATCAAGAATATTACTCATTATTGCGCTTTGCTTTAGATAATAATTATGGCTCTAGACTAGCAGGAATGCTTTGTTAGTCTAGAACCTAATTTAAATATTAATACCCCTTAGCAGACGGTTGAAAAACGTACTCAAGTAATGTATGTTATTCTATCTCTAAATAAAAAATGACTTTGTCGGCTTCACGCTGTTTTATTGATACTGTCTGTGGCTCGCCTTCGCGTCATGTTTGATTTCAAAGTGGAATAACTAACCGATGCTCTGAAGAATACCTCATGCGCCTTTCTAAATCCGGGATTTTTGCGTAATCAGTGATCAAGACGTTCGATTATCTGCTGCGCTTGCTTGTTCTTAGGAAACATCAGCCAATTTCATATTCTTGGACAAATACAGTCAATAGTAGGGGAGTACAGGGAAGAAGGCTGTTTCCGGCTCTGAGGCGATAGTTTCATGCTCTGCAAATTCATTTCTTGAACCCTTTTTCTTAAATTCTATTCAAACTTTTATAGGAAATTAGGGTTAAGTTAATTTTTGCGAGACCAGCAAGGAGGATGATTTATAGACTGATACCCAACCGGATGGGCAGTTAAATAATGGTTGAACAAGTACTCCAGTCAGATTTCCAGTTATTACTCTACAGACAGAATGGTATGGTACATACCTTATCGTTCTTGCCTCATTCGATAAGTCTCAGATCTTTTATGATTATGGTAGAGCCTCTTCTTGTTGCTTTTTCTCAGGTTTTACTAAATCCTCGCGTTTGACCCCTAGTAACATCAGAAGTGGACTTGCAACGAGCACAGAAGAGTAAATGCCAAACAAAATACCGATGGTTAATGCCAGTGCAAAATAATACAAGGTCTCACCACCAAAAAGAAGCATAGATACAACCACTGCCTCTGTGCTGCCGTGAGTAATAATGGTACGAGACATTGTTCGCGTTATAGCATTATTAATAATTTGAGTTGCTGGTGCCTTACGCATCTTACGAAAATTTTCTCGAATGCGATCAAATACAACAACGGATTCATTTACTGAGTAGCCGAGAACAGCCAGGATTGCAGCAAGAACGGTAAGGGAAAACTCCCATTGAAAGTAAGCAAAAAAACCTAAAATAATAATCACATCATGCAAATTTGCGATAATACCAGCAACACCGAATTTCCATTCAAAGCGCATTGCTAGATACGCCACGATGCCAAGCGATACAAACAGTAAAGCTAATGCGCCATTTTCTAGTAATTCATCGCCTACCTGAGGGCCGACAAATTCCACTCGACGTATTTGTATAGATTCATCTAATTCTTTAAGGGAAGCTATTACAGTTTCTGATAGTTTAGCGCTAGAAAGCTGATGCTTAGCTGGTAATCGAATCAATACATCGCGAGAAGTACCAAAATTTTGTACTGAAGCATCAGGTATTCCGAGTGTAACAAAGATTGATCTAATTCTATCGAGATTAGCGGGTTGCGCATAACTTACTTCAAGAACCGTTCCACCGGTAAAATCAACCCCTAAGTTTAATCCTTTTGTAACAATAAAAAAAAGCGAGATAGCAAAAGTCAATAATGAAATAGTAGTTGTATATTTTCCCCAACTCATAAAGGGAATATCACGTTCAAATTTAAAAAATTCCATAGTTTAAGAATCCTGATTAGCTATTTCAGATTAGACTTCTGTGGTCTCTGATACAAGTAAAACTTAATATTTGTCTATTATCATTAACGCTTTACTGCTTTGGGTTTCCAGACGGTACCAATTGAAATTTTTTCCAATTTACGATGCCCACCATATATCAGGTTGACCATCGCACGAGATACAGTTACTGCTGTGAATACAGAAGTTAGAATACCCAAACAAAGTACGACTGCAAATCCTTTAACTGGACCTGAACCAAAAGCAAATAATGCAATCCCTGCAATGAGTGTGGTGATATTTGAATCTACAATAGTTCCAAACGCTCGCTCGTAGCCAGCACTGATGGCGAGTTGTGGCGTTAAGCCATTACGAAGCTCATCACGAATACGCTCATTTATAAGAACATTGGCATCAATCGCCATGCCGACTGTAAGTGCAATTGCAGCCATTCCAGGAAGGGTTAGTGTCGCTTGCAAAATGGAAAGAAGGCTGATCAGCAATAAAAGATTTGCCCCAAGTGCAAGAATAGAAATCACGCCAATTGCTCTATAGTAAAGCATGATGAAAATGGCTACTGCTAGAAAACCAAACAATGTCGAGTTGAATCCTCTGCTGATATTGTCAGCACCCAGACTAGGCCCTACCGTGCGTTCTTCAATAATTTCCATTGGCGCAGCTAATGCACCAGCTCGTAATAATAGAGCAACATCACGAGCTTCCATACTGCTCATTCGACCACTTATCTGAACACGTCCACCGCCGATTTCCTCGCGAATGACAGGTGCAGTGACAACCTCTGCACGATTTTTCTCAACAAGTAAAATTGCCATACGTTTGCCGACATTATTCCGTGTCAGTTGCTTGAAAATGCGTGCACCATTGCTGTCAAGGGTAACGTGAACAGCTGGTTGATTGTCGCTATCAAACCCGGGTTGTGCATCCGTAATACGATCACCGGTCAATAATATTTGCTTTTTTACCAGAATTGCGCCGCCATCACGTTCAGTAAGAAGCTCGGTACCAAATGGAATCTGCCCCCTTAACGCTGCGTCAATGTCGTTTTCATCATCTACCATCCTGATTTCCAGAGTCGCTGTTCTTCCTAGAATATCTTTTGCTTTGGCCGTATCTTGAACGCCAGGTAATTGCACGATGACACGATCGGTACCAGCTTGCTGAATAACAGGCTCTGCGACACCGAGCTCATTTACACGATTACGCAACGTAGAAATGTTTTGTTGTATGGTGGCACTTTGCATACGTGTTTGTGCTTCTGGCTTAATCGATACGAGCAGGCGAAAATCTCTTCCTGTATCCTGGGTGCGCACATCCAGATCAGAATATATTTTCTTGAGTTCGGCTTCAGCTTTTGAACGTAATAGCTCATCTCTGAATTTGATGATGAGTTGTGAATCTTGTCGATCAAGGCCAGCAGATGATATTTTCTGTTCACGTAAGGTGCTGCGAATATCGCTGCTATAGCGATCCAGCGCTTTGGATAATGCTCCATCCATATCTGTTTGCAGCAAAAAATGGACTCCGCCGCGTAAATCAAGCCCTAGATACATGGGTAATCCACCTAGACTATTCAACCATTCTGGAGAATTTGGAATAAGATTGAGCGCTACAATGTAATCGGTGCCAAGCTCCGATTGCAGAATATCTCTTGCCTTAATTTGAACATCCGTATCAGCAAAACGAATTTTGATACTATTTCCCTCGACAAGTGTTCCTTCATTGATGAGGCCATGTTTTTTAAGCGTACCTTCTACTTTCTGTAATAGTGGTAAGCCAGCCTCTGCTGTAATTCGCAGCGGTGAAATTTGTATTGCGGGTGATTCGCCATAAAAATTGGGTAAGGTATAAAGCAACCCAACAAGAAGCGTAATCGCAATAATTAAATTTTTCCAGAGAGGATAGCGGTTCATGGTATCAAAAATGAATTTAAAAAAGAAAATAGGGGGGGATAAATCACTCTAATTTTTATTGGATTTTTCCGCTTTTGTCGCTACTTTCTTTTTGCGACTCGTTAAGCGGTGCTACGCTCATATTCTCATCGCTACTTTCTTGAGTGTCGCTTGCTTTTTGCAATTTGTTAGTTTTAAGCGCTCTATTACTTTTGCCGGTATCGATACTTTTTAGCGTTCCTTTGGGCAATAAGGTCTGTACGCCAGCCTTGAGGACTGTAATTTCCACACTGGGTGCTATTTCCACCATAATATAGTTTTCTCCCACACTCGTAACACGACCTAGTTCGCCCCCACTAATGATAATTTCATCGCCTTTTTGCAATCCTTCTCTCATTAACTTTTGTTCCTTGGCGCGCTTAGATTGTGGGCGAATCAATAAAAAATAAAAAATAACAAGAATCCCAATTAACGGCAGGAGACTCATTAAGCTTGGTTCAGCTTGAGCGCCATTAGCAGCTTGAGCAAAGGCTTCACTAATCAACATGATATTTTCTCCTGAAAAAAAGGTTAAAAATTATATTCTAACACGCTGTAGCATTATGCTTGAAATTCTCGTTCGTATTGCTCAAATTGGCCAAGCTCAATTGCTGTGCGAATGTCACTCATGAGCTGCTGATAGTAATAAAGGTTATGTAGTGTGTTCAGGCGTGCGCCAAGAATCTCGTTTGTTCGTTGTAAATGATGTAAGTAAGCACGCGTAAAATGACGGCAAGTATAGCAGGGACATTGTTCATCTGGTGATGAGGTATCCAGGCGATATCGACTATTCCGTAGTTTAATAATGCCATTTCGTGTATAGAGCCAGCCATTGCGCGCATTGCGTGTCGGTAAAACACAGTCAAACATATCAATGCCTTGTGCGACTGCATGGACAATATCTGCTGGCGTACCCACTCCCATCAAGTATCGGGGTTTATCAGGTGGTAATTGTGGTGCAACATACGTAAGTATACGCTGCATGTCTGCTTTGGGTTCACCTACAGACAGTCCGCCAATAGCGTAACCATCAAAACCTATCTGCTGTAAACCAGCGAGAGACTGGTCACGCAAATTTTCATGCATTCCCCCCTGAACAATACCAAAAAGTGCATTGGAATTGCCATCGTGGGCACGTTTTGATCGCTCCGCCCAACGTAAGCTAAGTTCCATAGAGGTTTTTGCAATCGGAATATCAACTGGATAGGGGGTGCATTCATCAAAAATCATGACAATATCAGAGTTGAGTATACGCTGAATACGCATGGATTCTTCAGGCGTTAAGAAACACATATCACCATTTACCGGTGAGCGGAATGCGACGCCTTTCTCGTTGATTTTACGCAATTTACCGAGACTAAAAACCTGGAAGCCGCCTGAATCAGTGAGTATGGGACCATTCCATCCCATGAAGCGGTGTAGCCCTCCATGTGTTTCAATAACGTCTAAACCAGGGCGTAACCATAAATGGAAAGTATTGCCTAATATTATTTTTGCATTAATTTCCTGTAATTCACTCGGTGATACAGTTTTGACTGCTCCATATGTTCCTACCGGCATGAAAGCAGGTGTTTCCACTTTACCGTGGGCAAGTGTCAATGTTCCCCGTCTGGCTTTATTATCAATGTGATGCAGTTCAAATTTCATACTTTTTTTCGATAAGCATGGCATCACCATAACTAAAGAAGTGATAGCGTTGGCTAATGGCATGCTGATAGGCGCAACGAATATTTTCCATGCCGGCAAAAGCAGATACCATCATAAGTAAGGTAGAGCGTGGTAAATGGAAGTTAGTAAGCAATCGATCCACGATGCGGAAGTTAAAACCAGGTGTAATAAAAAGGTTGGTTTCACCATGCCCTGACTTTAGTTCCCCATTATTGGCGTTAGCACAAGCTTCCAAAGCACGCAGGGAGGTGCTGCCGACTGCTAGCACGCGATTGCCGATCTGCTTGGCTTGTTGAATGGCATCGATCGTTTCTGCTGGTATGTGATAAATCTCTGTGTGCATTTGATGATTCAATATATTATCAGTTCGAACAGGTTGAAATGTTCCAGCGCCGACATGTAACGTTACATAGGCGATGATTACCCCCAATTCATGCAATTTTGCTAGCATTGTTTCATCAAAATGTAGCCCTGCGGTAGGCGCAGCGACAGCACCCATCTCTTTTGCAAAAATCGTCTGATAACGTTCTTCATCCAGCTGGGTGGCTTGTCGCTCAATATAAGGTGGTAATGGCAGATTACCGTATTGCTCCAGTAATTCAATGACTGGAAGTTCATGTGCGAAGTGCAGTATATATAAATTTTGTTCATGCCCTTGAACAACTGCGTTAATTTTGTTCCCCAGCAATAAACTTGATCCGATTTTGGGAGCATGGCTGGCACGTATCATTGCCAAAACATGATGAGAATCAAGCACTCGTTCTACCATTACTTCTATCTTGCCACCAGTCTGCTTGCTACCCCATAGTCGCGCTTTGATGACTCGAGTATTATTAAAAACAATCACATCACCAGCGCGCAGGTATGTTGTTAGATCAACGAATAATGCATCTTGAAATTTGTTACTCGGACTATCCAAATAGAGCAGGCGGCTGTCTACTCGATGCTGAGGCGGAAACTGCGCAATCAAATCATTGGGTAGAAAAAAATCAAAATCCTGAATTTTCATCACTCTTATTATACAGGTGTGCTCAATCTATTCGCACGTTTCCCCATATTTGAATATATGCTGTGCTAAGGACAGATCATTCTTTTAGCTAAAGCTGCTGCAATTATGAAAATGTAAAAAAATCTACTTCATAATATTCAGGTAACTGCATTGAGAGATATTATTTATATTTAGCTTATATCTACTTGATATTTATTGGGATTGAGCTTGATTTTCTTTGTTCTTGCATCACATGCTGCAATTTTTCCCGAGCTCTATGTTGCTGTACCCGCTATTTTCAGTAATAATTGCGCCTCACCCGAAAAAAATAAGCGGTGGCCGGGATGGCGGAATTGGTAGACGCACGGGACTCAAAATCCCGCGATGGTAACATCATGGGGGTTCGATTCCCCCTCCCGGCACCAAATAAAAACAATAAGTTAGAATTGATCATCGTCAGAATGTGTCTGCTCGTTTTTTGTCTTTTGCGGAAATTTTCCGCAATTCCTCATTTTGTTGGTTTAACTTTCTCGCCTTTTCTACCACGAATATAATGCTCAGTCGTTGTGATATTAGAGTGCCCAAGTTGCTTCTGAGCTTGTCTGATATCACCAGATGATTCTGTTTTATCAGTTCCAGCTTTTGCCCTCAAATCCCTAAATTGGAACGAGTCCTTATCTACCCCGGCCTTATCACGCGCCTTATGGAACTGATCTTGCAGCGCCCTTAACTTGATTGGTTGTCCTGTTTCATTAACAATTAGATGCATGCTTATCACTTTATAGCTAGCTTTCCTTGCGGATATCCTAGCCAATAATGTTGTCAGCTCACCCTCAATGATGATCCTAAGCTTTGCGCCCGTTTTGTTCTGGACAACACACAGCGCTCCATCGTCTATATCTCTCTCTGTCATTTTGAGAACGTCAGATGGGCGCTGACCGGTTAGATAAGCTAAATCCATTGCATCTTTAAGTGGTTGCTCGGCTGCGTCATACACATCGCTATACATGCGATCAGTGATATAAACGCTTTTCCTTCCTTTCTCTTTTGCGCCACGGATTCCAGCGCAAGGATTGGGACGTGATGTGTATCCCCACTCACGTGCTTTATTGAATATGTGACTAAATAAAGCCTTTTCTCTTTTTGCCCTGACAGCTGCACCTGATTGCGTTCGCATATCAATGTACTGCCTGATATGGATCGGCTCTATTTCGTCAAGTGGGGCAGGGGGATTGTCGAAGAATTTATACAGCATCTGCAATTCGCGAAGGTTATCCTTCTGTGTCGCAGGCGCTTTGGTCGGCAATACTTCCTTGATATACCGCTCTGCAACGTACCGAAACGTCATCACCTGGTGATGGATAGGCTTGGCATCAATCTCTAATTCAGCCCACTTTTTGACTGCCATTGCGTAATCTTTACCAAGCGGTATCTCTTTGCGTGGTTTGCCGCCAGCATCATAAAAATAATAGATAGACTTGCCACGCTTTCTGGCTCGCATGCGTCTAGGCAAATTTTTATGAGCGTAAGGAAGTCTCCCCATGATTTTTACCCAGCAAAATTAGGCTGCCATTTTTTATTAATCTGTGGCGCTGGCTGACCTGTCCATGCTGTTTTGGCTACAATAGGTCGTCCCGCTCCATTTACGATAAATGCAATGCCGCGATCTCTCAAGAATTCAATCTGCAATGATTTTTTTATACCCGGTTAGCTCTTCTAGATCTGATTTGCTTAACCAGATACTTTCCGATGTCTGTTCCATAAATTACAACCCCTTGCTTTCCTCATCAGTTTATTGGTCACTTTAAAGTATTCGTTTATTACCTGATGTATTACCAATCTTCTCTTCTTGCTTGAGTTCTTCTAAAGGTCTGCACATTTCAACAGTATCAATTTCATCTACGTAGCAGATAACCACTTTAAGTTCATGCTTTGGATTCGGTAAAATCAATTGCATGCCTATCATTCCAAAAGAAACACACGCTCCTATAATGATGAATGCGCATGCATGGATGACGAAACTTCTTATATCTTTAAGCATCATGCTCCTCTCTTTTTATTGTTGTTATCTATTCTTGTATCCCTGATGCCCTCAAGCACCAGGGCTTCCCTTCGGTAGTGGCACATTCAAGCCTGCCGTGGGTCAGGCTCCTGATATACCGCGACGGCGAATTACGTACCGTTGCCCCCATGTGCCATGGGTGATCATATAATAATGTTGTCAAACAGCTTGTTGATTAGCTGGCTACTTATCTCTCTGTTGTTTTGGCTATCATCCACGGCGCCAATTACCACGTCTTCAGTGATGACTGGATCAGCAGCTGGATGACCGCCGATAATGGCCGCCATAGCTCGCTCAGGGAATTTGATGATTTGATTGTAGACTCGCATTTAATTTATCTTTTTGGTGTTGGTTCATTAACTTTTCATAACTCACAACAATATGGTGATATTATGTAAATTCACTTCACAATGTTGCCGAGAAACGACAATGAGTAATCCGGCTGTAGGATGGGCTGTGTATCCATGGGATGTAGGCAAGGTCTCATATAATGAAAATCTATGTGATTCATCTTGCGCTACGCTGCCGAATATAGGTGATTTAATCATTAGACCTTGCCTTGTTCGTCCTGAGACATATGAGCCAATTTCTGTACGTGTTGATGAGATCTTGGATCCAGATGAAACAGAACCTCATACTCTCGTTTTTCTGGTGGTCCCGGTAAATTTGCTAAATTAAATCCGCTCCTTCCCACCGCCAGCGCGGTGCACATAACTGGTTAATTTGGGTTCAGTGCGGTTAACGTCTGCCAGCTCACGTCGATCATCTGTATCGTCATCATCGATGTCATTAGATTCGTCTGACGATGAATCTATGATTTTGTCGTGCATAAATGATGTGGTTTTCTTTTTGTAATGTTTGGCGTAGTCTGCTTCCACTTTGCCTGAGTTGATGATGACTTGAGCGGTGTCAGAGATCGCTTTGGCGTGCTCGATGTCGATTGTTTTATCTTTCAATCCGCGCAGCGTATCGAATAGGATGGCGCGCAGTTCGGTGATGTTGTTTTGATTATTCATTGTTGATGATCCTGTTGATTTCTTTGTTCATCAGGTGAACTTCCCTGATTTCTTTCGGATAATTGCTGAATGAATGTTCGCGTATGACGTCACTTCTGCTGGTCAGTACCAGATTGTTGATGTCTACGTTGTCCTTGTCCCCATCGGCATAGCGCAAGGTCATGCCATGCGGTACCGGCTTGCCGTGGTGCTTCTCCCATATGACATGCGAGAGCACCTGGAATTTGCCTTGGTGCCAGACTTCCAGATAACCGTTACGATTTTTTCTGATTCGGCCAAAGCCTGGCATCTGGTATTGTTTTAACGCTGGATTGAGGGTGAGTCCTTTGTTCCAGGGATTTGCATTTTTGGTATAGATGCCCTGGTAATAGCGCTCTGATTTATGTAATCCTTTTTTCATGGCTTTGGCTCTGATCTTGACATGATCAAAGCGCCCTCTGAACAGCTTGACCAATGCTTTGTGGTGGCTGTTGGGGTAGAGATGCGCCAACAGTTTTTCCTCGTCTTTAGACCAGAGGGTATACATTTATTAGCTCACGGCAGGTTTCTAATATGTTGTTGCTCATAGCATCTCCCTTGTTGTTAAATCTGTGGGCTTAAACTCAGCCCATTCATGAACCTCTATGCATAAAATCGTAAAACTCGTAATACAGGATGCTATTAATATTGCGAGCCCGTCTTATTGATTCGAGTACGGATAATTTGCGCTCACGCCAGAACCTAAAACGCTCCCAAAAACTCATGTCTGCGGCCTCACATAATCAAACTTGTGTGCAATGTGTGCTAATTGCTTTTCTTTTCTTCTGCCAACAAATCCCATAACCACTTCCATAAAAATTATTTAATTGAATCTTTGATGCTTTTATAGATTTCAGGATGCTGCTCCTTGAGCATTCTTACTATCTCCAGATCGATTCTTTTAGCTTTAGCCAAATCTACCTCTTCAACATAAATCAGTCTCACCAGCTCTCTTACTGGTTTTGGCATGCTTTTACCCGACTCATATTTTGATCCGCCTGTTTGCGTAATTCCCACCGCGCTCCAAAATTCTGTCTGGCTCAGGCCAAACTTAAGCCTAAGTTCACGAAGATTTTCTATATTGCTGAATTGCTTGCTCATATCAATAACCTTTATTAACTATCACGATCGGGATCGTAACAGTTTTTTAATGACATAGGCATGGTCGGGATCGTATATCAACAGGATCAGTTTTACTTCCAAGCCATGCAAAATCACGGCCATACAACTTCCCTGTGCATCTAACCTCGTAGAGATTCCCATCGTGCTTGCCACCAATAATCGGGTGGAATCTCACTTTCATTCCTGAAGTAATATTCATGAGCAGCATCCTTGTTTCTTGATCGAATCCCAAACCATTGGGAAATAAACATCATCAATTGAAAGCAGGGTGAAGAACAGTGTCACTACATACAGAACAGCAATGAACAACTGAAATACAATTTGCTGGATCAATTCACGCATGGCTCCACTTTGATCTTTGGCTCAATGCCATGAACTTCAGTAGCGTAATAACGAGCCGATTCAGAATTGAAAAACAGCATTTGATAGCATGTATACATGCCTCCAATCCAAGTGACTGAAATATTGAAGTTAATTAACCGTCTAACTTTTACAGTCGGTTTCATGTTTCTCACTTTTTTGTTAATGCTGACTCTGATTTATATTGATCAAACGTGAAGCCGTCATCATTTACGAAGCTGACCAGATAGCCGGGTGAGGTGCCGCTAAATTCAAACCGGCCGATGATCAGGCCTTCTTTGCCGTTGTCATCGGTTACTTCTTCATCTAATTCGAATTGGAATGCCATAGTGGTCTCCTGGTAGATAACTTATTGTTGGGTTGGTAGGATAAGTTTAGAGCAGCTTGACTAATAAAGTCAAGTATAACTTAACATAGGCTGTTAAAATCTATTTATGTTTAACGCAAGGAGTTTCTATGAGCTTATTTAAGAGGGTGTGGGTAGGGCGAAAGGTAAAAACGAGTCAAAAAAAATGTAATGTAGATTAGAAATAATCCGTTAAAAATCCCGTTAGGGATTTAAAACAGTTTGCATGTGTCTGAATTAATATGAATATTGCTCAAAAGAAGTTTCTAATAGGAGGAAATTGATATGGAACTAAGCAATCTCTTAGAAGAAATTGACCAAGCTCAAGCTGAATTAAAGAGAGCGGTAGATAATAATTCTGGATATATTGGTTCTGATAAGTGGGTTAATAGATGCGTTGAGAGGGTTAATGAATTATCCAGTGAATTGAGAAATAATTATCCTGACGAATATGAAAAATATATAGAAAGGGATTATTCATAAACCAGTCTTTGCTATGTACTACGCTTTTAATTTTTCCTAAAGCGTCACCAAGTATCTAAGTTTTTGAACTTTATTGTTGAGAATGAGTCTTAATAGTTCTCCTTTTATATAGGAGTGCTCCGTACATACCTGCTGACTCTCTTCTTGCTAAGTCATCGGCTATGTATATATTTTCCATCCCCTCGCGGTGCATAGTTAGTCGTTTCTTACCTCCCTTCTATAGCTATGCGCCGCACCTGGCTCTTGTAATACAAATAGTTCTTGCCAGTGAAAAGCCCGCGCTGGGCTAGATTAGTTAGAAATTTCCTGTCTTTTAGGCCATTGAATCGAGATTAAATTTGCTGATGTAATTTGGTCTCTAAGCTGCTTGGCATTGATTTGCATTAATATTCGTTTTACGCTAAAACCACTTTCCTTAAGTATTGATATATCTTCCTGCGTTAATGTATCTGGAGAGGCATCCACCATTATATTTTTATCATCAAATAAACAAGTAATAGGAAGCCGATATTTGCCACCATATTCATTTGGGAATTTGACTTGATTGATGATGAACTCGCCATCAATTCTTATATCCTCAGATTCTTCTTTGGTGGACGGAATTATTTCTGCGGCCATTTCACCATTAATAATGGGCTCATTATCAACCCTGATTTGATCTGTAGGTTTAAGTTTTCTTGATATATTACTTCTGAATGCGTCGACATCTTCTTTATCCTTCTTGAGCTCAGAAGATTCTTTCATCGCATCAGTAATTATTTTTGTTCGTTTTGTTTCTTCTTCTGAAAGACGAACCGTTGTTTCCTTGCTATGTAGTCGCTCTTTTGATTGTACCCACTCTTTCCAGCAGACAACACTTGTTATCATCATACCTATACCGAGAACAAGAATTAAAGCTTGAGTGCCGTCCATGTTAGAATTTTTTATAACCTCATTTAGAGCATTGAACAATTCAGTAAAAAAATTGCTACTGCCGGGCTTTACGCTAACAACTAATTCTAATTGGTCTTTTTCATCCTGTGTAAGTTTCCTGATATCTTCGGTTCTGTATTTTGCTTTGCAGTATAGCCTGTGTATTTCTTTTTGAAGATCCATGATGGAAGGCATAATTCGTGTTGGAATAGTGCCATGGAAATCTCTACCTTCAATTGTAAGATTGAATACCGGCCAATCCTGAAATGTTATTGTAGCTGCGCTACCAATTTCATTGGCTAACGCTTTTTCTAATAATTCCCATCCTTCACTTTCACTACTTATAATTATTTCTTCAGTCATCTTTTATTTTTTAATAAATAAAACGCCCCTTGATCGGGGCGTTGGGTAGGGCTGGGTTGCTAGTTACTTACCTTTTTTCTGCGCTGTTGTGCTTTGATTTGGTGTGCTTGGGGTGGCGACAACCAGCTGAACTATTCTTTAATTAAGAATTGTATTTCCTCTACTGGTAATATTGGATCTACATGAGAACTAGAGAAGGATGGAGTGCTATTACTTCCACTATGCAGCGCGGTAAAAAGATTATCGAGTTTAGTTGCACTTTTAAGTTTGAACCTTTGTGTGGAGGGCAAATAATCAAAAACTAGGGTGTAAGTACTAGGAAAGTTAATGTCGGTGAGTAATATAGGATTGCCATTCACTATGTCTTTGTTTTGCTTTATGAGTCCATATGAGATAACTAGAGCATTGCCATTAAAATATGCTACCGCTTTTATTTTGGATAGGCCATGTAAGTTGGCTGGATCTATTGAAGTATTAATCAATTCTATACAAATTTTATCTTTGAAGACCAAGTATCCGTTTTCCAATAATAATCTATAGTTACCACCTCCTAAATCTTCTTCAATTGTGAATATGCTTTGGGCTTGATCGCCTAAAATTGCTGATTCATCTGTACATTTAAAGCCATCATAAATTATTGATAAGGCATTAGCAGTGTTAGTTGTCAAAAAAAACAGTAGTAAAATAAAATTTTTTTCATGAATTACTCCTTTTGAAAACGCATGAAAAATTTCGGATTGGATTGTAGTAATAAAGGTGGGATTTTCTCTTGATATGACGTTGTCGTCAATTGAAGAAGCGCAAAATGAGGTGCAATAAACCCTTGTTGCAATTAATGTCTTTTAAATCGATCCAGTATCAGCCCTATAAACAGCCGCGCTTGGTAACTTTGCCACTATATGACGCGCAAATGTGACTATTTTTTATCTCGATAATCTAATGCCTTTATATTAGCCCACATTATCACCTCACGACGATAAGTAAAACCTACAATATTACTCAAACCAGGAAATTCTTTTACCGTAACTAGCAGCCCTTCTTTGAGAATGATGCACTTTCTAGAGTCTAAGTAAGATTGGAGGCTATATATATCTTTTGCTGCGCTAAAACGAAACATGTCTTCTAACCATTCTTTTTTTGTGCAAGCAACATACCCACCTCTAGTGATCGCACTAAATGCGTGAACTTCAACAGAAGGCAGCCATAAAAGCAGCCATAGAATTATGAGAAAAGCTAGAATTTGAATCGTATCTTTTATCTTATGTACTCTTATTGAGTAACTCTTGAGTTGAGTTATCTGATTCACAGATACCTCCGCATAAATGTTGTGATTTTTATTTGGAGGATTTTTAGAAAATTTTGTTTCGCTGCGCTTTAAGTTACATTACGCTGCCCCAGTATCAGCTCTACAAACAGCTGCGCTTGGTAGTTTTGCAATGGTGCCGATAGTCAATCAAATCTTATTGCAATTCCACGCTAACCTTACCAAGCCAAGGATGTTTAGCTGATCTTTTTCGTCGCAGATATCGTAAGACTTTACGATAGGATTATCGCTTGACACCTCAAGCTTTCCGTCAAGTCTTTTTCTTATTCTCTTAACAAATAAATTGCCATTAGTAGTAAAAACATATACGCCGTCAACATCTACTGCTTTCACCCCAGTATCAACAATAAGAATATCTCCATCCTTGTATGTTGGCGACATAGAGTTGCCTCTGCCGGTCATTGCCGCAAGGTTTCTTACATTCGTAATACCTTTTAAATTTTCCTCAACCCACTCCTTGCTAACTTTGATGTCGCCAACAATGGTCTCGTAGCTAGGTTGCGGCTCACCTGTACCCATTGAGCCTTTAGCTGAAAACACGGAAATATTCACTACATTTCTCTCAAAAGGCAGGATCTTGCCGCTTTCTTTATTTGTAGTCAACTTGAGACAGGATGGCTCTTTGTATTCGTCGCAAAGTAATTCATCAAAAGAAAAAGACAGGTTTTCTCTCAACCTTAACAGTTGTTCTAGCCCTGGTGTGGTCGCGCCATTTTCCCATTGGGAGACAGCGGATTTAGAAATGCCGGCATATTCGGCAAATTGCTCCTGATTTAATCCAAGACTTTTTCTTAACTTTAATAGTTTAGTTCCAATTTCCATATATTTAATCGTATAGCAAAACTATACTTTTGTGATCAAGTATTACTTGTCATTTTTTGTTAAGTATCGCTAAACGTAGTTTCATGAGTAAAGAACATATCAAAAATATAGCAAAAAGGGTCGGCGGGGTAGTTGCGCTATCAAAGAAGCTTGGTTTAAGCAGGGCTGCCGTGTCTCAATGGGAAGTGATTCCAGCTGACAGGATACTGGACGTTGAAAAAATTACCGGCATACCCCGCGAAGAATTGAGGCCTGATTTGTACGTTAGGAAGCCTGCTACTAGCGAACAAATTATTGCTGGCGAGCTTACAGAACGCCGCATTTACCAACGCCGCCAAGTGGATAGACGTAAAAATTACAGGCGCAAGGAATACAGGCGCGTGTTTGATCGTCGTCAAAGCTGACATGACTCTCATTTATTTACATCAGATCGATCAGTTTGAGCTATGGAATCGCTAATGCAAGAAGCATCAACCTTCTCCTTACCAGTCCTGATGCGCTCAGCTTCGATGACGGCTCCAATGATGGCAGCCCATGCAGACGCTGACCGCATATCAAGCGGTTCTGACGGTGGCGTTTTAACTGGCGGCAAGAATTTTTTCATGGCGTCTCCTTGTTAAATGATGACGTCATTATTAAAGAATAAATAGCAAGCGAAAACGCGAACATAAGAGGTTGAATCGTGAAACGGAATCCTAAGCAAGTACATAGAGCATTGTTTCTGGCCCTGCAGGCTGATGCCAAGAATTATCCTGGAGGCATCAAGGCATTAGCTGAAGCGCTTGATTTAAACGGCAGTACGCTGGCTAATGGCCTTAATCCTGATCATGATTGCCCACCACCCACGTTTGCCACCATTGTTGAAATCATTCTGCTGGCACAGGCGAAGAGAACAACCTTCCAGATTTGCAGCTTAACAGGTCAGACCACCATGGATATAGACATGGGAAGCGCAGACCTTAACGAAGAAAGCCAGGTTAAACATTTCCTGTCTTTGGTTGCAGCTGCATCGGCCTGTTTGAGCGCAGGCACTGAACATTTAAAAGATGGGAAGTTTGATGCATCAGAGCGCAAAGAACTGGCGCCACTGTTGCTTGAGTTAAATCAGGTGACAGCCAGCCTTTATAAAAGATTTTCCGAGTAGTGACATGACGAATCCCCGTAACTCCTCCCTTACTGCCGACTTCCCTTCGGTGTGGTGTTACGGGGATTTTATAAACAAATGTTAACTGACGATACTATGAGAGAGATAGATATTACAACAGCAGATACAAATGAATTAAATGGATTTTTAGAGGGGTTCTTATCCCATCTTTTCAATTTTTTCTCTAATGCTAGAAAGCTTGCGCTCGATTTCTTCAATCTCTCGCATGAATTCATCAGACTTGAATGTAACTTTACATTCTTTGCAATCTCTATCGCTCTGTTTCAACCATTGCAAAGATTTACTAAATTTAGTTTTGCAATGAGGACAGATAATTTCGTACAACTGTTCGCCAAGCTGACTCATGAATTACCCTTAGCAGGAATGGTAGGAAAAGCGCTCAATATTATCATGAATGCTCTCCCAACATTGAAGGGATCGTCTGGCCAGCCAAAATTTAATAAAGCTTTTCAAGAGTATTAATGGTGAGTACTGATTCTCTCCCACAATCCAGACAAATGAAGAAAGTATCTACTATGCCCAGATCAGAAAATACTTTATGTGGCTTATCACCTTTTCTCTTTAGCTTTACCGAACCGCAATATCTACACTGGAATCCCTCAATATTAGCATGATGAAACCTTTCTATCTTCTCCTGCAATACGTTATTTTCGAGCTTCAGATATCGAATTTCATATTCAAGATTACGTATTACATCCGCGGAAGCAGCAGATTTTATTCTGCATTCAGAAAGATGATCCTCGTAAGCTATGATTCGCTCCTTCAAGAGCAGAAGCTGCTCTTTATGAGCATTAATTGGACCATATTTTTCAATAAGTTTTTCGATAATTTTCAGGGGCATGGTAGGGTAAGAGTAGGAAAGTTAGGAGACGTAATACACGCGACTGCCTCTGCCAAAGAAAGAACGTGGCTTGAAAAACACATCCTTCATCACTTTGTGCTGAGCAAAATCACCATTCTCAGCTTAATTAAGATGAGACATCAATTTATTGACGATTGTCAAAATCAGTTTAACAAATTTTTGTTGAATTTCTTTATGTCAGTCAATGTTTATATGCAAATGGCATTTGATGCGTTCTTTGTGAGTTGTATCCTAAGTCAGGAGCCGTAAAAGCTAACTAAATATTTATTCAGGTGTGAGATGGTAGATATTAAATTGATCGGGTTAAGCAGGGCGATTGGCGCGGGTAAGAGCACGGTGGCTCAGCATTTATGTAGTTCATATGGTTTTACTGAGCTGACATTTAAAAATTCTATGGTGCATTGCCTGGCTCATATCTTTGAGGTAGACGGGCAGATATTCCATGATCGTGAATTGAAAGAAAAGCCGGATGCTGCATTGTTTGGACGCTCGCCCAGGGAGGTGATGCAGTCCTTTGGTACAGATTGGGGCAGGAAGTTAATTCATCCTGATATTTGGGTGCATAGAGTAGAAAACAAAATTGTGCATTTTAACCGGTGCCTGTTATCTGATGTGCGTTTTGGAAATGAAGCGCTGATGATCAAGCGGCGGGGCGGGGTGATCTGGCATATCGAGCGCAAGAATAATCCATTTGCAGTCAATACCGGGTATGAGAGTGAGCACGGTATTGATGATAGGTATATCGACCAGATCATTTGTAATGATGGGGATATGGATCATTTGCGGGCTGAGGTTGCCGGGTCAATGGCTGGATTGGTAGGAAGGGGATAAGCATGAATACAGCCTCGCATATGTTCACTATTGATCATTCAAATTCACTGAATTCATTGAAGATTGTTGCTATTTCTGTTGCCATCTCTGAAGAGATCGCTGGTTCCCGTTTGAGTATTGGCGATGAGATAGTCGCGGATCGGGCCAACCTGGTCGCTGGGAATATCAAAGATCATCCAGCCAAGTCCGGCATTTCTGAGCCAGAATCTGATCCTGTTATCTTGGAGTCTTGCAATGGCTAGCCGCGGATTATCTTGTAAGGATGCTGTTCCATCTTCCTTTTTAATAGGTGGTTTCATTGATACTTCAGGCAGCATGTTTGCTCTGATAACTGCCAGCTCGGCTATTAGCGTAGTCAGCTCGCTTGCCGATAGTGTTTCATTGATTGACAGACTTACAGATTTTTTGTCATCACTTAGCTTCATGGTTTCTCCTTTGTTATTAATAGCTTGTTGGAACTTACTATTCTATCAACATTGGAGAAATCGCCAATCTGCTGCTTTTTTGTCTCATAAAAAATGGGAGATATCAATGTACGACTCTCAAAAGGATGATCCGGGTGCCGCTCGTCACGCGGATGAGCCATTATCTCAAGACTGCACCCTAACTCAACCGCAGCATGGTACTGAACTATTAATCGTGTGTCCGACTTTAAAACAGCGGAAAGAGTGGGTACAGAAACTGCAAAAACCCTTATCAGCTGGTAGCCATGTTCCATCAAAGCAGAATTTGCAAGTGTTTGAGCTTCATCTTGTGATTTAGCAGAAACAAAAATGATTGCATCTACATTGTCAATATCATTTGCGTTAAGTGCCGTTTTTGCGGCCACAGCTTCAGCATGCACAAGGTATATCTCTTCCATGTTTCCTCGCTTGTTATTAATACTTTGTCTGAACTTTATTCTCGTTCTGCATTGGAGAAACTGCGAATTATGATGCTCTTGACACCGCTAACCTCTCAGGCTTATCCAGGTATTCATGGCTCAATTAAATTCCGTGTAGCTTGTTGGATTACGGTGTCAGGTACGCCATATTCTTTTAGCGCTTCAATGAAACGTGCCATTGATATGCCGGAATATCGGTATTCATCTCTGCGTAACCCTTCGTTGATGTATGACTTCAGCATTGCCTGGTATTCGGTAAATCCTCTGAGTAGCGCTATTTTTTTCATAGAATCCTCTACATCAGCTGGAACACTTATTGTAATAGACACCATAGGGCGGTTTTCGTGCAAGGATTCTTTAGAGGATTCGGGAAACATAATGTTGCCTTTCTTATGGTTATATGTGGCGTACAGTAACTTTTACAGAAAGTATAAAAAGCTTTATCTCAACCTAAATGAGACTAAAGAGGTCAAATACAAGACATTTCATCAATTACATAACGAAAAATTTAAGGATTTGACAACCGCTGCTATACAGGCTTATCCTTTCCATACCACGGAAAAAAACGTGGTATGGATTGCAGTCCTGAATGAGGCGGCGAAGGATATTAGCCGCGCGTATCAAGCAGTGCGGCTTTTTTTGTGCCTCAGTGCGTCCGTTTATGGGCGGGCTGAGCAGGGGCCGCAAGGCCGCTGGTGCCTCACCAGTACTGCAACCTGTTCAGTTCCGCCCACCATGATTGCAGTCGTGGTCGGCGGTTCGTTAAACGAACTTGAGGCGCATATCATGACAGCTACCGATTTAGTACCGGTATTCACCGGGACCATTCAGCATCAATCCGTCCAGCTTTGCAATGCACGTGACCTTCATAAATTCTTAGAGTCACAGCGACAATTTGCCAACTGGATTAAAGAACGTATCGAACAATACGGATTTACTGAAGGAGAGGACTTTTTAACAATTTTGTTAAAAACCTCCAAAGGCACAAAAGGCGGTCGCCCAACCACCGAATACCACCTAACCCTCGACATGGCCAAAGAACTGGCGATGGTCGAGAACAATGAAAAAGGTCGTCAGATTCGACGCTATTTCATTTCTTTGGAGCGATCCAACAAACCCGCCTTACCAGATCAATCCGCTCAGGCCGAGCAACTCGCCAAGCAAATAGAAGAACGCCTGCTTAAATCTCTTCCGGTCGCGCACAAGCTTATCAATCCACCCGTATGGACACGTCCAGCTCCAAGTTGTGGGGAAGGCAATGACCGAAACATTGAAGTAGCTAAGAAGCTCATTACTGAATTGAAGGGATGGGCTAACACACTGCCGCACGATGTCGGCTCCCCTCTCTGGGATGCATTGGATGATTTGAGTAAGTTGCTTGTCACTGGTTGGACAGAGGTGGATGAAGCCCTGCTTCACATAAGCGTTGGAGCTAACTATCTGAAACGTTGGATGGGTAGGGGTAAATAATGAGCGCCAAAAGAAGGCTGGATTTCAAAGCAATAGCCTCAGCCGCACTGAATCGTGCTCACTTACTGGTAGCGCAATGGTTACCAGGTAGTGATGTGTCCGGTGGTGAATATAAGGCGCTCAATCCTACCCGTGGTGATCGTTCAAAAGGATCGTTCTCGATCAACCTGAGATCGGGTGTATGGTCTGATTTTTCCACAAATGAATCTGGCGCTGATTTGATCAGCCTGTATGCCTACATTAATGGTTTAACTCAGATCAATGCCGCCAAGGAAATAGCCGCTCAGGTGGGTATTGCAATTGATGATGCTGAACCAAAGCCGGGCCCGCGCAGCAATGTTATACCCATCAAGCAGCCTGATGCGTTACCAGAGCAGGAATCCACCAGTAAGCGCACGTTATGGCATCCCATTTTGCCGGCACCGGATGATGCTGGCCAATATCCATTGGCTCATCCTGTGCGCGGTCGTCCGCAGGCAACTTATGAGTATTACGATACGCAAGGGAATTTACTGGGCATTATTTGCCGGTTTACGACCTCAGACGGCGGCAAAGAAGTGCTGCCGTGCTGTTTTGCTGAGCATACTCAGAATAAGAAACGTGAGTGGCGCTGGATGGCTTTCCCTGAGCCTAGACCGATTTATGGATTGTATGAGCTCGCTCAGCATCCTGATAAGCCTGTAGTACTCGTGGAAGGGGAAAAATGTGCTGATGCAGGGCATGTGATACTAAGAGATGATTTTGTGTTCGTAACTTGGCCGGGTGGTGCCAAGGCGATTGGCAAGATCGACTGGTCGCCATTACGTGGCCGTGTGGTTTATGCCTTTGCGGATTGTGATGCGCAACGCGATCGAACAGGCAATCATTTGCTGCCTGAGTCACAACAACCCGGCATGGCAGCGATGCTCAAGATACGCAGTATTCTTGACAATCCGGACAATTTTCATATCGTCGATATTCCTAAGCCAGGTGAAAAGGCAGATGGTTGGGATATCGCCGATGCCATTCAGGATGGCATGACAGCGCAGGAATTGACGCAGTTTGTTCTCAATACCAGACCGATAGAACAGACGCCTGTCAGACAAAACAATTTCTCCTCATCAGGGGGTGATGATGGCGGTCCACCCTGGACGTCCCATGATCTGGTATGGGATGGTAAACGGCCGGCCAGTTGTTTATCCAATGTGTATGACATCCTTGAACATGACAAGCAATGGCAGGGGTGCTTGGCTACGATGAATTTGCTTACCGCACCATGAAGCTGAAGCCTCCTCCTTATGCCGGTGGCAGGGTGGGGGAATGGACGAGTGATGATGATGTACAGACAGCGATGTGGATCACGCGCAAGTATGGGTTTGCACCGCGGGAGAACATGGTCGGTCTTGCCGTTGAGGCGTTGGCTAAATTTCATGGATTTAACCCGGTACAGGATTATCTGCGCTCCCTTAAGTGGGATGGGGTAGAGCGAATCAATGACTGGATTCCAGATTTTCTGGGCGCACAGAAGACCGAGTATGTGTGGCGTGTGTCCCGCTGGTTTCTGGTTGGCATGGTTGCTCGTGCGATGCAGCCGGGGGTTAAGTTTGATTACTGCCTGGTACTGGAAGGAGAGCAGGGGCGTAAAAAATCGGCTGCGCTGCGCGTGCTGGGTGGGGAGTGGTTCGGTGAGACTGACCTTGATTTGAATAACAAGGATTCCATGTCGGCGCTGCGTGGCAAGTGGCTGTATGAGATTGCTGAGCTGGGCTCTTTGGCTCGGGCGGAAGCGACCCGGCAGAAGTCGTTTTTTTCCAGACAGGTTGACGAATTCAGGCCTACTTATGGTTCGCGAGAAATACGCTGCCCGCGCCAGCTGGTGTTCGGGGGAACTACCAATGAGTGGGAATGGAACAAGGACCCGACCGGCGGTCGTCGTTTCTGGCCGGTGGAGTGTGATGGTGATGTGAATACCGATGGGCTATCCGCTGCACGCGATCAGCTCTTCGCGGAAGCCTATCAGGTGTATCTGAGTGGCGAGCGTTTCTGGCCAGATAGCAATGAGCAGCGGGAGATATTTAATCCGGAACAATTCAAGCGGGGTGCCTCAGACAGCTATGTCGATATGATCCAGGACTGGTTACTGAGACAGTACAGGGAACAGGAATTCTGCGTTGCAGATGTGGCAGTAGGGTGTTTAAAAATTGATGCAGCACGGTTAAGCAGGGATATTCAAACGAGGATAGGGAGTGCATTGCGGCAATTAGGCTGCAGGCGCATTGAGAAACGGACGCACGCAACAACCGGGTATTGGTACAAGTCCCCCACAGAAATGGGACACGATCGAAAGCCAGGGCGTGGTGATGAAGAGAAAGCTGGCGATCATGGCATCGCATTTTGACATCATAAGTTCCCAACCTCTTCCTAACCTCGCGGATAGGTTAGGAACCCCAAAAGCCGCATGGGCTGGGCTTCTTCCTAACCTTCCTAACCTTCCGCACCTCACCGCGCGCGCACGTACGCGCACACACGCGCGTATAGGCTATTTCTGTTTTATATATTTAGTCATACATAGGTTAGGAAGGTTAGGAAGGTTAGGAAGAACAAGCACAGATGCTCGTTTTCAGCTTTCTAACCTATTCCTAACCTCAGACAAGGTTAGGAACCCATGAAAAAAGAACAGGTGAGGCAGCAATTCCCGCAAGCGTGCAAGCTGGCCGATGAGGTGCGGGCTGTGTTTGGCGATGACCTCAAGCTGGTGTATCTGAAGGAAGGTGAGCGTGAGCTGGGTACACCATCCACTGAAGGTATGGCTATCGGTGGGATCACTGGCGATATGTGGGTTGATAAAAAGAAAGGAGTAAGAAATGACGACCATTAGTATTCAACAAATGATCACGGGTCCTTCCCAGCATCAATCCCGTGTGGGTAATTCGAACCGCGTGGATGTGAAGTGGTACCCAAAAACTGTACAGGTTGTTAAGCTCTGGCAGAATTAAAAAGGAGCTTAATAACAATGAGTAAAAAGCGCATACAATATTCGAGCGAATTCAAAGCAAAACTAGCGCTGGCAGCGATACGTGGTGATGAAACTGTCCCCCAATTAGCAGCGCGTTATAATGTACATCCCACGCAGATCAATAGCTGGAAACGGCAACTCATTGAGCAAGCTGCCGAGCTGTTTTGTAAAAATAATACTGCCGCCAATAAGGAGCAGCCTACAACAGATGACCTGCACCGGGTTATTGGTCAATTGGCGGTAGAACGCGATTTTTTAGCAAGAAAGCTCAATCATTAAGTCTTGTAGAACGCAAAGAGATGATTGAGCCCCATGGCAAACTTAGTCAAACTCGTCAATGTCAGCTGCTGGATCTGGCGCGCTCAACTTATTATTATCAACCGCAACCAATCAGTAATGCTGATCTGGTTCTGCTGCGCATGATGGATGAACAGTACTTAAAGACGCCACAATATGGCTCACGCAGTTATGCTACCTGGTTTCAGCGCCAGGGAATCATGTTAGGGCGCAAGAAAGCCTCTTCCTTAATGAAGACACTCGGTATTGTCAGCATAGCTCCAAAACCCAGGACCAGCATCTCAAGCAAACAGCATAAGGTCTATCCTTATCTGCTTAGAGAACTTGTCATTAATAAACCCAATCAGGTTTGGGCTGCCGACATAACCTATGTCCCCATGGAGAAAGGCTTTGGCTATCTGGTTGCCATCATCGACTGGCATTCGCGTAAGGTGTTGAGCTGGCGCTTGTCCAATACCTTGGATACTGACTTTTGTACTCAGGCGCTGGAGGCAGCCATCCAGGATTATGGCTGTCCACAGATCATGAATACCGACCAGGGCGTACAGTTTACCAGCGAAGCATTTACCTCCATACTAAAAGATCATCATATTCAGATCAGCATGGATGGCAAGGGGGTGCTACTATGACAACATTTTTGTTGAACGACTTTGGCGGACAGTTAAGTATGAGCTTTTATATACCAGAGAATTCAATAATCTGAAGGAGATAAAGCAGAATTTATCCACATGGTTTGAATGGTACAATCAAGAACGATTTCATCAAAGCCTTGACCGTCTTACGCCTGATGAAATCTACTATAGTGATCCAAGAATTGATCGGGTTGCCTGAACCTGTTTAACTATACATATCAGAGCTGAACTTTCTTTCAGGTTGTCCAGTTACAGGGAACCACATCAGTGCACTAGGTATGGTGGCGGGATTCGCATCCTTCCAAAGCATCAAATCGGTAGCGGATGCGGCTTTAGACATTGAAAAGCTCAATAATACACTCCAGGTAGGCTTGGGGAGCGTCGATGCATCCAATGATGCTATGCAATTCCTGCGGGAAACCTCTAATGAACTTGGGCTAGACTTGAGGGTATCTGCGGAGCAATTCTCCAGATTAGCTGCGGCGGCTAAAGGAACTGCGTTAGAAGGGCAAGCTACGCGCGATATCTTTGAAGGCATTTCTAAAGCTTCTGTATCGCTCAGTCTGTCTACTGACGAAGCAAGCGGAGCGTTGCTGGCTGTGCAACAGATGGTTAGTAAAGGTAAGGTAAGTTTGGAAGAGCTTTCTGGCCAACTTGGCGAACGCTTGCCTGGCGCGTTACAAATTGCAGCTCGTTCAATGGGCATGACTACAACAGAGCTTAATGCTCTCGTTTCAAGCGGAAAGCTTACGGCCGAGGAATTATTGCCAAAACTGGCGGCAGAACTGGAGAAAACATTCGGGGCGCAGTCTCAGCAAGCCGCACAGGGATTGCAAGCGCAAATCAACCGGTTTAATACCGCCATGTTTGAAATGAAAGTGGCGATCGGCAATACCGGCCTGATTGATTTTCTATCTAGCGGTATCCAGCTCGCCACGAGATTAGCCAATGCCATGGCAGGTGTATTTGGCTCATCAGAAAATCTTTCTGCTTTTGATAAGCATATGGCTGGCGTGGGATCAGCTGAAAATCTTTCCAAAATAGAAAAACAAAAGGTCAAAGTCGAAGAATTGCGGCAGAAGGTTGCTGATATTGCCGATATCAAAAATATACCTATACGGGGTGATTTTTTCTTCCCTCAGAGAGAGTTCGACCAGGCTAGAGAAGATTATCAAAACGCTATTGATGATCTCTATAAAATGACGATTTCCGCCAACAAAAAAATAAAAGAAAGCGCTGTGTCGACCGCATCCTCAGCTAACAAATTGACTGAAGATATGGTTAAGCGCGGCCAGAAAATCACTGAATCAGTTATCTCGCCAAGTGAGAAATACGCTCAAACCCAGAAAGAACTGAACAGTTTGCTCAAGGCTGGCCGCATTACTCAGGAAACATACAATCGAGCCCTACAGAAAGCGCAAGAAGAATACACAAAAACAGCAACAGTTACCAAAACCTCTGTTTCAGAAAGTCAGAGATTTTTAGATGCTCTCATTAAAGAGGCCAGTCAATCTGGATTAACGTCTACCGAAATTAAGCGACTAGAGGCTGCCAAGCTTGGTGTGCTTGACGTTGCTGCACCTCTCATCGATAAAATAGAACAGGAAAACCAGGCGCTCAAAGCGCAACAGATCCAGATTGATTCGATCACCAAGAATTTACAACGCTATCAACAGATCACCGAGAGCGTTCTAACCGATCAGGAAAAATACGACAGGCAGGTTCAGATTCTCAGTGAAGCGCGCAATGCTACCGATGGAACCGCGATCAGCCAGGAAACCTACAATCGAGCGTTAAAGCAGGCTGAAGAATAATTTCTTAAAACCGGCAAGGCTGGACGTGATGCATTGGATGAGATATCCCAATTCGCTATCCAGGCGCAACGTAACCTGCAAAACGCGCTAGGGGATGCGCTGTTTGATGGCATAAATGGTCGGTTTGGCGATATGGTGGATGGTTTTGCGCAAGCGATTCAGCAAATGCTGGTGCAGGCGCTGGCCGCTGATATTTGGGGTGCACTGTTTAATAAGCCAACCGGCAATATGGCGTCGCTGTTCAGTTCGTTTGGGTTGTCTGGCAGTACCGCAACCGGTAGCGGATCCAGTGGGATTGGGTTGGCGGATATAGCCAACTTTGGATCCAATGCTATGAGCCTGGCCAGCTTTGGGTCTAACGCAGGTACTCTATTTGGGTCATTTAGCGCAGGCATGACTGGAGGGGCTCAGGCAGCCAGTTTTATAGCCGCAGAAAGTGCGACGATGGGAGCTGGCATGGCGGCTCAAGCCGGTGTGATGGCGGGTGAGTTTGCCGCTACCTTAGCGCCAATCATGGCGTCGTTTGCTGAAATTGCTGCGCCAGTCGCCGCTCTAGCGGCTGGCTTCATGGGTGGAACCATGATTGGCGGCGATAAAAAGTTGTTTGGCATGAATAGCATGATCACCTCAGCGGTCGGTACGGCCCTGCTTGGTCCCATCGGCGGCATCTTGGGTGGCACCTTAAACGCGCTGTTTGGCCGAGGCCCGTTGAGACAGAAAGAGACCTTAATCGACGCCATGGTGGGTGCTGAGGGCGTGGAAAATGGTGCCATCCGTACCAACTTTAAGGCGAAGGGCGGAACTTTTGTCAGTGACAAGCGCGATTTTGTCAGTGTTGACATGGTTACCAATGAGTTCAGCACGGATAATAATAAGCTAAGTTCCTACGAGGAAAGCTTAACTGAGACTTCAAAGGCTATAACCAAGGTAATCAATGAAACAACTGCCAGCGTTTCTAAATCACTTTACACGGTAGCTGACAGCCTGCATATCAGCAAACAGCCTCTTGATGATTTCTCTACTCAGATTCAAGTGGCGTCCGAGAGCGGCAAACAGCTAACCGAGGAACAAATTAGCGCAGAGCTGATACGCATCACCGATGAAATGGTCAATGCACTTGTGCCTGGCATTGCTGAGTTTAGTCGCAAAGGGGAAGATGCGCTTCAGACCTTATCTAGACTGGGCACGGAGTTCGTTAGCCTGGAAAGTGCTGCGTCTTTATTAAGCGGATCAACCAATGCTGCGACAGAAGCAGTTGGCGGCATGTCTTTTGATCATCGCTCGCAACTGGTTCAGCAGGTAGGCGGCATAGACAAGCTCAATCAGCAGATTAGTTTCTTCTCAGAGAACTTCATGTCTCAGCAGGAAGTTAACGCCACTAGCCTTGAGCTGTTGAACCGTGGGCTTGGCAAGCTTGGTCTATCTGCTGACATGACCAAAGAGCAATACGCTGGGCTGATCAGATCAGTCACTGAGGTTGGCGGCGTCTCGGTTGAAACAGCCAGTAAATTGCTGGAACTTGCGCCAGCATTCTTGAATGTCAAAAATGCTGCAGATCAGTTAAAAGCAAGCGTCAATCAGAACTTATTGTCCTTAGCTGGCAACCTCGCTCCCGATGAAGTGCTAGGTATTAAATACTCCATGATGAGCGATGCGCTCAGCCAGTTTGGAATATCGGCAGATATCAGCAGAGAGCAGCTAATAGAATACGTCAGAGAGTTTGTAAGCTCCGGCGGGTTGCTGACTGCTGCTGCTCAAAGCGTGATGAACGCGGTTGGCATTACGCTCGATTATTTAAATTCTGTCGATTTGAAAAAAGCGAATGACAACCAAAATCTACTATCTCTTGCCGGGATGTTTGCGCCAGAGGAAGTGACTGGCATTAAGCGCATCATGGCTAACGATGCGCTCAGTCAGTTCGGGCTATCTGTTGACATGGGCAGGGAGGCGATAACTGAAGCGCTGAGGGAATGCGTTAATGCTGGCGGAGTGCTTACTGATGAAATGATGCGTGCGGCGGGCATAACTGCTGACTTTTTTAACAGTATTGATCAAGACAGCTTGAATGCAGTCAATAAAGCTTATGCAAATCTTCAAAGATCAGTTGATGCCGAGCGCACCAGGCTGACCAATGAATACAATACCGCACTGGATGGAATCAATACCCAGATCGAGAGCGTTACTGATTCAATCAGCAAACTGAAGTCCCTGTCAGATGCATTCAAAAATACGATCAATGCTATCCGTCCAATGGAACGGAGTGAGGCTAAAGCTCAGATTGAAGCGGCGCTTACTACCGCGCGGGCTGGTGGCGGATTGCCGAATTTAGATGATATCAGCCAAGCTTTGGACGTACTGAAGCAGCAATCCACCTCGGGCTTTACGACTAGTTTTGATTTTGCATTCGAGCAGGCTAAGACCGCTAGCATGCTGGGTGAGCTGGGCGCATTGACTGACGATCAGTTGAGTACAGAGGAACGTTCTCTCAATGCATTGAAAGAATCTAAAAAATCTCTTGAAGATGGTTTCAAGAGTGAAATGACACGGCTAGATAAGATTCTGGAAGATGCTAAAACGCAGATTGATATTCTGAACGGAATCGAAACAAACACTAAAACCATTGCTGATGCGCTTCAAAACTTCCAGGCAGCTATAAATACAGCTAACGCAAGCGGCTCAGGCAGTGCTGGCAGCGGTGGTGGCGGAGGATTCAGCTCGTTTAGTTTTAGCGGTTCAGGTATTAAGACAAAGGCAAGTGATGCAGAGATCAAGGCTTTTGTAGATGCCAACATAAATGATCCTCTTAAGATTTATAACAAGGCTTTAGAGCTAGGTTATAGTTCCGGTGATATATCCAAAGCTACCGGATACTCGATTGGCGAAATCAACGCGACTACCGATGCATTGGGAGTACCCAGACTATCTGAAGCCGTGACTCCTAGCATTTCCGCTACTCCTACTTATGGAATATCTGATCAGTTGGTCAGTGACTTCTACCAGGCCAATAAAAACGATTTACTCAAAGTAGCGAAAACGGCTCAACAGTTTGACGTAAACATTGAACAGCTTTCACGTTCCATCGGAGTCTCTATTGCCGACATTAATAAATTCTATGACGACAATGGATTGAAGCGGCTGGATTCCAGAGGATATTCAGACGGTGGCTTCACCGGCTCAGGCGGTAAGTTCAAGCCTGCCGGTATCGTTCATGCTGGCGAGTATGTGTTCAGCCAAGAGGCAGTCAGGAACATTGGTGTAGGTGCGCTTGACAGTTTGCACGAATCCGCCAAACGAGGAGAGCCGGAAGGTTATGCAACCGGCGGTCTAGTCGGTACCAGCAAGCAGCTCATGGTTAGCAATGTGATTAATGCGATGAATCGATTTGCTGACTCATCAACTGAACGCCATGCGTTAAGTGATGCATCGATCATCCATGAGCATAGCGATTTGAGAAACAAGCAGGAATTCATCAAGGAATTTGAGAAAGAGCAAAAATCAATCTCAAAAATTGAGGAAACAGCTAATGCGCTGAATGTGTTAAACGATACACGCAGCACAAGCCATATCGACAATGTTATTAATGCCAAGCATATCTTTGAGAACAGAGCGGTATCAAGCGAAACTAGACGCGATCTTCTCAGCCGGGCAAACATTACATCAGAAACCAATAAAAATGATCTGCTCAGTAGCGTTGGCAAGAAATTAACAGATGCATCTTTTGTAAGCAGCAAGAGCAATATTAGTAATGCTCGGAGCGTTAGCGATATAACGAATCTCTCTAATACTGCATTAGACTCAATTGAAGAGCGTGCTTATAAATCTGTAGCCAGCATTACAGATAGGGACACCCGGAATATTCTTAACGCATTGAGCATCTCTGATAAAAGCCAGACGCTCGATCAGATCAAGCGCATCAGTTCGATAGATGAGAATATCCGCAGTGTTGTTGACATACGCGATATCGAGAGCACGGCCTCTACGTTAAACGCGCAAAATGACATCAAGAGCATAAGCGATATAAATAATGGGCACCTCTAAAAATTCAAGCTATAAAATGAGGCGCGTTAGGAGAAAGTAGTATTTTCTTGATTTGTCCAGGATAACACGTTGTTTCAAATGTATAATAATGAGATTATGCTCCCCGATATGAGTCCTCACCATGCAACTCGGTTTTTTTGACCTTGACAATCGATATGCTCAGCTAAGTAAGTTAAATGATCCGCTTGAAGAGCTGAATCGCATAATCGATTGGAATCTATTCGCTGATCTTCTTGCAGAGACAACGACGAAGCCCCGGAAAAGTGAAGCAGGCCGCAAACCCTTTGATCGGGTGATGCTATTCAAAATGCTGGTATTACAAAGAATGAATAATCTGTCGGATGATCGGCTGGAGTATCAAGTCCGGGACCGGTTGAGTTTCATGCGGTTTTTGGGACTTGGTCTGGCAGGGGTAGTGCCTGACGCAAAGACCATGTGGTCGTTCCGGGAAGAGTTGAAAGAGAACCATCTGATGGATCGTCTGTTTGCAAGATTCGATGAATGTTTACGAGAGTTGGAGGTAGAACTGAAGTCAGGTCAGATCATTGATGCGACCTTTGTGAGTGTGCCTAAACAACGCAATACACGTGAAGAAAACAAGATGATTAAAGAAGATGCCGTTCCGATTGAATGGGGACAGAATCCCCACAAACTGGCGCAAAAAGACATTGATGCGCGTTGGACGAAGAAGAACAGCGAATCATTTTATGGTTACAAAGATCACGTCAATATGGATCGCGATACCAAGCTGATAACCACATGGGAAGTTACTTCAGCGCAAATTCATGACAGTCAGGTTTTGGAAGAAGTGCTGCAATCCCCTGAAGTGGGAGGCGCAGATATTTATGCGGACTCAGCATACCGCAGCAATGCACAGGAAGAAAGTCTGGTCACCTCAAAATACACGAGTCAGATTCACGAAAAAGGCGCTCGCAATCATCCCCTCACGCAAGCACAAAAATCCAGTAACAAAGAGAAATCACGGGTGCGTGCACGAGTCGAGCATGTGTTTGGTTCGATGACGAATGAACTGGGCGGAATCACGATTCGTACCATAGGTTATGGGAGAGCAAAAGTACAAATAGGCTTACTCAACCTCGTCTATAACATCAAGCGTGTAGCGACGCTGATTCGAAAAGGGTATTTCAGTTTCGATAGGGTTAGTGCGCCCGAAATGGCTTAAAGGGAGCAAAAACGAGAAGATAACAACCCGAATCACCTTGAATTTAGAAAAATTTAATTATTGGACAGAAAAACTTTGAGAATCAAGTGAAATTGCCCTCCTGGTTGAATTGATTTGCTTTTTTTAGGTATTTTTAGAGGTGCCCTAATGTCATTGATGCCAAACGTATCTTTGAAAAGTCCAGGGCGGCCAATGATGTTATCCGCGAACGGATCACGCAAGCAAACATCCTCAAAGATGTAGTCAATGCGGCATATATACAAAGCCAGCATGATAGATCGCGTAAATCCATCTTTGACCATGTGCGTGAGTTGCAGCATGTAGAGCTGAATCGCGGCTTTGCAAGTGGAGGCTATACCGGCAATGCTGGCACAGATGAGCCGGTCGGCATCGTGCATGGTCGGGAGTATGTGTTCTCTGCCTCAGCGGTAGAGAGCATCGGTCTTGATACGCTGGAGAGGCTGCATAAGGCAGGCAAAGATGGCAAGCCATCCGGCTTTGCTGAAGGTGGTTTTATTGGTGAGGATATTGGCCCATCTCCGATTGTGGAAAGCGCCAGACCTAACACATCTACCACTAACAATAATCAATCTATCCAGTTGAATCAAGATGATGTGATTGCAGAATTGCGCCTGCTACGCGAAGAGATAAAGCAAGTGCGCGAGTACAACCGTCGCATGTCAAACAAGTTCGACGCTGTAACACAAGGCGGGACTGCTCTCAGGACTAAAACGGCATGAAAGCATTTCTCCCGATTGACATCACTGATGCACGCTTTGTCAGCAGCACTATTGCTGAACCGTATGCGGGAGAGCCTGCCTGGAGTTCCGGCACCACTTATGCACAAGATGCCGAGGTCAGCGTGATCACTGCCGATAGCCATCTGGTATATAAGTCGCTGGTAGCCAGCAATCTCAATAACCCTCCTGCCACATCACCTGACAAATGGTTCCTCAAATGCTACACCAATCGCTTCCGCATGTTCGACTGGAACCAAGGCAATCCAAGCGTGGGAACCTCGCCTATGACGGTCGTGATACGACCCGGCGGACGCATTAACGCGTGATGCTGGAAGGGCTCAAAGCGGCAACTGCAGTGATTACCGTGAAGGATGGGCTAAGCGGACCAACTGTATTAACGATTAATAAGGATTTACTGAATCGCCATGCAACCACACCTTACGAGTGGTGCTTCTCGCCTTTTATCTACGACAAGATAACGGCCACTTTTGATGTGCCGCCAGTGGGTGATTCGGTCATTACTGTTACGTTAACAGATCCATCCGGTACGTGCGAGCTATCACGATTCGCAGTAGGCCAGGCAATACACTTGGGAGACATAGAATGGAATCCGGTATCGGATGCTGAAAACTATAGCGAAATCACGTGGGATGCATTTGGCAAAGCAACACTCACACCCGTGCCAAGCCAGCCAGTCATTGAACTTGAGCTGGCAACAGAGGCTAATCGAGTAAATACGGTTAAACAATTTAGAGACCAAGCAAACGCGAAAGCCGTGGTCTGGTCCGGCCTGGATAACCTGGACCATGTGTACGCTGAGCCACTCGTCCTGATTGGCGTTTATCAGCGATTCCCAATCGATCTAAGCAATATCAAGCAAGCAAAAATCAACCTAACATTGAAGGGTATTTGATGGCTATCACTCCACTAAGCACGCCACTGCCGAATACGTCCAATATGACGGAGGCCCAGTTTAATGAGGGCATGAACAAGTTCTTTTCTGAGCTGGCTAATTTTGGTATCGAGATTAATGCCGCAGTCAATGCGTTTAATTTTAATGCCACCAATTCAACCAGCACCACCAGCCTGGCTATCGGCACAGGAAACAAAAGCCTGACTGTGCAGGCATCTAAAAGCTATGTGGCTGGAATGACAGTTAGAGTCGCTAATAGCGCGGATGTGACGAAATGGATGCAAGGTGAAGTCGTATCCTACAACTCAAGCACCGGGGCACTGGTTGTTAATGTCACCCATATTGCTGGATCCGGAACGATAGCGACCTGGACCATCAGTCAGGCATCGCCAATCCTGTTGCCATTCCAGGGCACTGAAAAAGTCGTGGTTTATACTTCCAATGCATATGCCTCTACAGACACCTCTATTATGAGATTCGCAACAATTCAAACTAATCTGGGCGCATCGATTACCTATGCAGATAACGCAGCAAACGGCGGGAGATTCACGATCAATGCTAGTGGACTCTATCATGTTAATTTAATGGTTGATTATGTGAACACAAATGGAGAGTGCGGTGTCTCCTTGAATTCTGCAAATCTCGCAACAGCATTCTCATCAATACCACAGTCAGAGAAATTAATTTTTGCAGGCGGCGGAGCGCAGGCTACAGGATCCGGACCTACGGGAAATGGATACACAGGCTGGCTCGCATCAGGATCGGTTCTCAGAGCGCATGGGGATAATCTCGCTACCGGAGTGAAGATGATCGTGGAGAGATTGTTTTAAAACTACATCATATGCACGAGCCCTGTTCCAGCAGAGCCCGTGTTTCATTCAAATTGGAGTTAATCCAGTAGTCATATTATCATTTTTGTCTCTAATTTGAGACATTTTTAGAGGGATGAATCATGGGTATAGAACGGACTGGAGCATGAATCGTGGCGAGAGAGAAGACACCGGATGAATGCCCGATGAATCCTGAAAGCGTGCGCGACATGGCTGCCACATTGAAGAACATCGATCAGCGTTTACAAAGCATCGAGAGAATGATGTTTGCTGGGAGGGTTGCTTTGTATGTCGTAATGGGTTGCGCGTCCGTAGGCTGGTGGTTTTTTCAGAACGTGGATTACATCAAGCATGGCATCAGCAACTGGCTGAGAAATTGACCGTTTTATTTGAGCTGCAAGCAATTATTTTTAACTAACTGACTATAAAGACATGAACAAAAACTTAAAAGACATTCTGGTGCATTCTGCTGTTTCTCTGGTGATGATGATCATTTTATTAGTATTGCCGCACCTGATCGCGGTAACTGTTGCCGTAGTGGTGAGCTGGTATATGTGGGAGCTGGGGCAGCGAATCGCCAAAGATAACGAATATCGAGGGCTGATCTATTGGTGGAATCTTGAAAGGTGGAACGATCAAGCAAGACTTGAATTTCTGGTTCCGTCTGTTGTGGCAATCGTAGCCATTAATATCTACGTGATTATTACGTTGTGAGGTAGGGCATATGTGGAGTTATTACGAAATTGTAATGCTCGCGCTAACCATTTGGCGTGAGGCGAGGGGTGAAACGCGCGATGCGAAAATTGCTGTCGCTCATACCATTGTTAACCGGGTGAACAATCCGGGCTGGTGGGGCAATGACATCATTAGTGTGCTCACGAAAAAATGGCAGTATTCGAGCATTACCGATCCCAATGATAGACAGTTGACGAACTGGCCTAAAACGGGCGATCCAGTATTTTCAGAATGTCTTGAGATAGCCAGATCGGTAGTCGATGGATCGCACAAATCACCCCTCAGAGGTATCGATTCATACTATGACGACTCCCTTAAAGGTAATGCTATTCCAAAGTGGGCCAAAGAAAATCCTGACCGGCTCGTCGGTAAAATCGGAAGGCTGAATTTTTACAATCTTGACAAAGACGTGGAGCGATAACATGTGGCAATTATTATTTCCAGCGATAACCCCAATCATCAACAAAGTTCTTGACCTGATACCCAATGAGAACGAGCGAGCCAGAGCAAGGGAACAACTGGAAGGCGATCTGCAGAAAGCCATCAACCAAGCAGCTGCGGATCAACGTGAGATCAATAAGATTGAGGCCGCTAGTTCCTCTGTTTTTGTTGCTGGCTGGCGTCCTGCTTTGGGTTGGTGCTGCGTGTTTGGATGCTTTTGGGCATTCATTGGTCAACCCTTCATGCTTTGGATCGTTCAGGCATTTGAGCTGCCGTTTAAGACTCTGCCGGATATTCATACTGACTACTTGCTAGAATTGGTGCTAGCCATGTTAGGGTTGAGCGGGGTCAGAATGGTCGAGAAGATCAAAGGTGTTGCTAAGTGATTAACTAAAAGATGCAGATCTAGGTTTGAGGTGGCTAATAATAAATAATTTCTCTTCATGTTAATTTTTATTACCTCGGTTGAGGTATTTAAAATCAACATGCTTTAAGCAAGCATACAGTTCAACTATGGTAATTTTTACCATAGTTGAATTATTCAATGCTACCAATCAAATATTGCCTGCTACTGTTAGGGAACAGTACGCTGTAAATCATTACACAATTTTGAGGTATTTAAAATCAACATGCTTTAAGCAAGCATACAGTTCAACTATGGTAATTTTTACCATAGTTGAATTATTCAATGCTACCAATCAAACATTGCCTGCTACTGTTAGGGAACAGTACGCTGTAAATCATTACACAATTGTGGAATTGGCTTATCGCCATAATATATTTATTTAGAGGAATAAATATATTATGAAGTCAGATCTAATTTTTAGCCTTGGCCCAAACTGCAGAAATACTTGGAACTTACGTAGCCACTTTGGTATTAATACCACATACCCGTTTGACTGGTGGATAACGCCAGCGAAATCCATGCTAAGAATGCTGGAACCAGGGTTTAAATTCCATGTAGATCGAGACGATCTTCTCATCAGCCCTCCACACGAACATAATACTGTCTATAACTATAAGCTTAATATACTTCATCATCATGATTTTCCCCGCAGATGGGATGGCAATCATCAGGGCGTAGTATTGTCTACCGAAGACGAAGATATAGAAAATATAAATCAAAAATACACATATCTTTTCAAAAGATTCTTTGAGGCGGTAAAAAATGTATCCAATCCCGTTGCCGTACTAAACGGCAGCAAGAAAGGATTTGGAGCCAATTACAAAGGTATCGCAACAAATCGCGAGCTTAATGGCTTTGTGCCTCATCATGATCTGGCGAATGAAGTACGAGAAAGATTAGGCAAAAAACTGAAAGTGGTTTTTGTCGAAATAGGGGATAAGTTAATAGAACAGCATGAATGGGGGTGTATCGTAAGACTTCCTGATCTGGGCATACGTCCGGAGGAAAACGGATCAGGATTTGAGGAGCCAGTGCATGTATTTACATCAGCCTTTGAAGAGATTGGCTTGAGCTTAACCGAGTAACGGATTAGAACAGGTGTGGCAGGACTTCGAGAAATTGAAGATATATGCCTGGGATTTGACTGAGAGATGCAAGGTTAGGTTTGAGGTGGTTGATTAACTATCAAGCAATAATTGCTCAAAACAGTAATTGCAAATCCATAATTATCAATTGGCCTCCTAACTAGAGCTCGAAATATATTTATTTGTACTTAGCTACCAATTTCCCGTGGCCTTTATGATGTGGTTCCCTGTAACTGGACAACCTGAAAGAAAGTTCAGCTCTGATATGTATAGTTAAACAGGTTCAGGCAACCCGATCAATTCTTGGATCACTATAGTAGATTTCATCAGGCGTAAGACGGTCAAGGCTTTGATGAAATCGTTCTTGATTGTACCATTCAAACCATGTGGATAAATTCTGCTTTATCTCCTTCAGATTATTGAATTCTCTGGTATATAAAAGCTCATACTTAACTGTCCGCCAAAGTCGTTCAACAAAAATGTTGTCATAGTAGCACCCCTTGCCATCCATGCTGATCTGAATATGATGATCTTTTAGTATGGAGGTAAATGCTTCGCTGGTAAACTGTACGCCCTGGTCGGTATTCATGATCTGTGGACAGCCATAATCCTGGATGGCTGCCTCCAGCGCCTGAGTACAAAAGTCAGTATCCAAGGTATTGGACAAGCGCCAGCTCAACACCTTACGCGAATGCCAGTCGATGATGGCAACCAGATAGCCAAAGCCTTTCTCCATGGGGACATAGGTTATGTCGGCAGCCCAAACCTGATTGGGTTTATTAATGACAAGTTCTCTAAGCAGATAAGGATAGACCTTATGCTGTTTGCTTGAGATGCTGGTCCTGGGTTTTGGAGCTATGCTGACAATACCGAGTGTCTTCATTAAGGAAGAGGCTTTCTTGCGCCCTAACATGATTCCCTGGCGCTGAAACCAGGTAGCATAACTGCGTGAGCCATATTGTGGCGTCTTTAAGTACTGTTCATCCATCATGCGCAGCAGAACCAGATCAGCATTACTGATTGGTTGCGGTTGATAATAATAAGTTGAGCGCGCCAGATCCAGCAGCTGACATTGACGAGTTTGACTAAGTTTGCCATGGGGCTCAATCATCTCTTTGCGTTCTACAAGACTTAATGATTGAGCTTTCTTGCTAAAAAATCGCGTTCTACCGCCAATTGACCAATAACCCGGTGCAGGTCATCTGTTGTAGGCTGCTCCTTATTGGCGGCAGTATTATTTTTACAAAACAGCTCGGCAGCTTGCTCAATGAGTTGCCGTTTCCAGCTATTGATCTGCGTGGGATGTACATTATAACGCGCTGCTAATTGGGGGACAGTTTCATCACCACGTATCGCTGCCAGCGCTAGTTTTGCTTTGAATTCGCTCGAATATTGTATGCGCTTTTTACTCATTGTTATTAAGCTCCTTTTTAATTCTGCCAGAGCTTAACAACCTGTACAGTTTTTGGGTACCACTTCATCAATGACTGGTGCACATATTTATGATGGTGATATGCTGGTGGTCGATCGCTCAGTCGAACCCAAACACGGGCATATCGTATTGGCAGTGATTAATAATGAATATACTGTAAAGCGATTATATTCCTGTAATGGAGTTATTGAATTGCACGCTGAGAACCCAGCATATCCTACACTCAGGTTCCGTGAGAATGATGAATTACAAGTGTGGGGAGTTGTAGTGGGAACGTTTGCACGCTTTATCGTGTGATCATGTTTATGGCCTATTCGAATTATGCTCCGGCCATTTATTAGTCATTATCACATTTAAATTATTTAATACTTCACATGAATTCGACATATGTGCAATTCCAGAAATGGCGCAAGCTAAAATTCGTTCTGAGCGATCTAATAGTCCAACAAGATGTTCATGGTTATAGTTAGGCTCTATCTCATCTTGCTTATGCCACTGCCACAATTGAAATGCAGCTGTGTGGGTATAGCTACAAAGAGTATTCTAGTTATCTTTGTAATATTTCTCCAACTCACCATTCCATTCCCCCATTTCTTCAATAGCTTTAATCCGCTTATTAATTTTGGGACTGGGATACCTACCTTCTTCGTATAGAATGTTAATCTCATCATCTGTGGCGCATGATCTAATCCACTCTCCATTTATAAAAGCTTCTAGCATCACTCTCTCTAATGCAGAACTAGAAGCATAAATTCTATTTTGAATAGTAAGGAGAATAGCATTAAAATGATGCACAACAATACCATAGCATGCTGCAGCTGCCTGTACTCTTAACCCTCCATAAAGGGGAATCCCTCTCATAGTCTGCATTAAGCAATCTGAAAATTGATAAGCATTATCTAGTCTTGATTGAGCAATCATAAATCAACTCTCTGTTATGATTTTTTGAACGACGGATGGATTGCACTTGAGCGCAATATAAGTGTGTTTAATTACGGTTGTCAAACTACAGGAAATGCTGACCAAGCTATGCAAAAAACGCGGATAAATCCGTTCCGCAAAATAAAATAGACCCGCATAAATAAAGGTTCTCAGAGATGCTTCTTTACTATCTTTGCGGAACAAAAATCACTATTAAGTATTTGATAAATAATAGTAATGAACTGGACTCAAAATCCCGCGATGGTAACATCATGGGGGTTCGATTCCCCCTCCCGGCACCACATAAGCATTTCAAATAGTATCTTATAGCATCAAATCCCTCTAATTTACTAGCTTTTAGCAAGATCGATATTTTCATATAGCATTACAAGATATCTGTATATACAATTTGATGTTACTATTTGATATCACTAGAGAGATGCCATCAATGTTTATAGATATCGCGATACGTAATGCTCAAGCAAGAGATAAGCCATATAAACTAACTGATAGCGGCGGTTTATATTTGCTGTTGAACTCCGTCGGGAAGTATTGACGCATGAACTACCGATATGCAGGTAAGCAGAAAACTTTAGCTATTGGTGCTTATCCAGCTATTACCCTATCTGCTGCGCGTAAGAAAAGAGACGAAGCGCGAAATTTGCTTATTAAAGATATTGACCCGGTGATGGTGAAAGCCGTAAACAAGCAAGCCAAGAATCATGCTCACGAAAACACATTTTAAGTTATAGCACTTGAATGGCATATTAAGCAATTAACTATTTGGGAGAATCAAGCTTAGAGATATAAATTGATGTCTAGAAGAAGATATATATTTCCCTGGCTAGATAACAGCCCAACCAAGGGTATCTAACACACCTGAATTGCTCTTGCTGTGTTACGCAAGATAAAAAGCCGTGGGGCGCACGAGAAAATGCAATGAGCAAGGAAGAATATGTCGGCTGAGTATTTAAACAAACCGGGCGTGCTGAACGTGATTCTGGTGGCGATTTGAGGGGGGCATTAACGCCAGTTAAAGCAAAGTATCATGCCTGCATTACCGACCCTAAAGTTATTGGTGAATTGCTACGCTTAATCAATGGGTTGGTTGGTTCATACATCACTAAATGCGCGTTACAGCTTGCCCCATTGGTATTCGACAGAGATAGCCCGCACTAACGGGCATCATCTGTATATTTATATATTTTCTTTTTAATCTTATTTTTTAGCTTCTTATTTCTTAACAGTTGTTGCACTGGTTTTGGTGCTACTAGTGTTTTATCGCACTGCGGATCAATAACAAAGCTGGTTTGGTCAAATTTACGCCATGCACCAGTACCAGCGCCATCAACCACAAGTATTGAGATGATGCCCAAGTCAATAAACATACCAAGCAAGGTGGTGGCATCGAATGATTTTGAGGCTGGAATGGAAGCAGGCATACAACCTTCCTTGCGTGCAGTAATCACGTATTCTTCTTTTTTCTTAAAGGATGTGATGCCATTACCGCGTCCAATAAAGGCTTCATTCACATAGAGATCAACGTCTGGCTGATTACTTCGTATTATCACTTGTTGCGATACGCCATGGAATATGGAAGCGCAACCTGATAACAGCGTAATTGCGGCTAATAACGATATAGCTTTTTTCATTGATTCCCTTTCCAAAAGCTAATAAAAATCCGCACTAGGTAGATTATCGAGAGCTATATTTCTGCCCAAATGCGATTTAATATTGCATCTTCTCACATCAAATCAAGCAATGTCTCCAATACACAATTTTATTAAATTGTGTATTTCATAAAGGGATAAGATAATTTACTCCTCTTTCTTCTCCTTTGTTGTCCTCTTTTTGATGAGTGGGGCAACGTCAATCTGTACAGCTTTCATTTTTAGTACCGTAATCAGTCCAAATCTTTGTACGTACAAATTATAAAAACGATTTTGTAAATGGTAGGGTAAGGCCATTTCAATCTCTACAGATTTTAGATGTATGAGCCGCGGCTTACTCTTTCTACACTAAATGTTTCCAAAGAAAGTAATTTGTCGGTATTGATAAGAAATAACCCTAAAGCAGAGTATATACTGGTTAAAAAACGCCAGGATTTCGCTAGAACGCTTATTACTTGGTGGGAATGGATTTTAATGAATCTCGCCCTTTTTTATTCTAAAGTTTCAGAAATAAGAGCCGTTAAAAATATTTCATGATGTAGTGCTCGTCATGAAGTTCATATTATTGTATGCCTCTCCCCCCATCAGATCTATTAGCTGTGGTTCGGTGGGGTTTTGTTATGCGCTTCCCCTCAGATAAACCGACAATTTACAGCCGCAAGCGATAAAGCGACCTTCTGTGTATTAAAAAATAAATCATGGTGCAAATATAAGATAGGTGGCGCGCGTTATCTGTTTGCATATAAAAATTGAATACACCAGAATCAAGTTTTTTTCATGTGGCGTGAATGATTGGCTTTTTTTGATGCTGCTGGCGGGTGTTGCTGTGATGGTTTTCATTTTGCATTCTCAATCAATAATCATTAACAAATGCTTTTTTACCCCCAGTAAAAAATTTGATGGTATTTTTCAAAATTGAAAAATAAAAATCATTATATATTAATAATATAGCAAATGCTTTGCGGTTACCTTTCCCGATCGATATGCAAGCAAGCGCTAAATGCTCTAACTATCGGTGTTTAGCCAGCCGTTACTCTCCCCACTGCATGCGAAAAAGAGATGAAGCATGGGATGTGCTGGTTAGGGACGTTGATCCAGCGCCAGTCAAAGTCATTAAATAAGCGAATTAAACAACACGGCTTATCCCGCTTGGTTTTCGTGCGAACAGGTGAACTACATCAAGCAGAATGGACAGACACCGGTTTTGATAAGGAAGAATGGCGCATACCCGGCTATAAAATGAAGATAAAAGAACAGCACATCGTTCCTTATCACACGTCAAGTAATTGGGATGAATGGCCGGGCACGGTTTCCACAGTATAAATTCAAACCTGCTTCATGAGCATGGCTGGCATATGAAGCCATGGAGCGACAGCCGGCACCAAAGTGATAAGCCTTCATAAAGCCTAATTTACATCATACCAAGAAGTGAAGCTTGTTGCCAACTGTATATCAATAGCAAAGCTTGTTGCCAATTATACATCAATAACTGATAATATTAGTTACGTCCAGCAGGCAGTATCATATCCGGCGATCTTTCTTCATGACGTTCTGCCACTTAATCAAAACGGTACTGTATTCTCAGGATGTTTAACATTCTGACATGCTCGCGCTATCAATTCTATGTGATCGAATGGGCAGACAATTGGGAGTAGCTGGCTTAACGCTTTCACAAATAATGCACACATCATGGCAGTAGAATAAGGTTTCAAGAAAGCCGGTCAATAGATTAGCGAGTGCTGCGATGTGCGCGTTGATTATCGATTATTATTCGGTGAAACCCTTCAGGTCGATGCTGTAGCATTATGACTATTACGGATAATACTGTAGTGCAACAACAGCCTGGTATTATGATAACTGGTTCAGCAAGCAATGATTCATCGATTCATCATCAGTAATTATTATGGATGAAATAGCGCTGGTTTTGTTATGTAAGCGACCTGTATTAGGGTTTAGCAAGCAGCGTCTGGCAGCAAGCATAGGCATAGAAAGAACACATCAGATCGCACAAGCACTTCTGGCTTGTGCACTAGAAGATGCGAAGAATTGGAATAATCTGGTAGTGATTGCGCCCGCATCGGAGGAGGATCATGATTGGGCCACAACCTTGTTGCCATCATCTAAGGCAGTATGGATACAACCCCAAGCAATTGGTAACCTTGGCAAACGCCTCAGTGAGCTCGATTGCAAATTACGTAACAAGGGATTGAAGCAGTTAGTTTATATTGGTAGCGATGCGCCATCACTGACAAAAAATGACTATACAGATTGTCGTATTGCCTTGCAGCATCATGATGCGGTGCTGGTACCAGCAACAAATGGGGGTATTGCATTGATGGCTAATTGTACCCCATGGCCAGTACTGACTGATCTGCCGTGGAGCACTGATCAATTAAGTACGGCGCTGATAGATTATTGCCGAAGGGCAGGGCAGTCTATTGCGATAATGGAGCAACGTTCCGCTATAGATAAGCTAGAAGATTGCTTGAAGCTAATTACACTATTGCAACATGACCTGCGATCAGCGCGGCGCCAGCTTCGCGCACTTGTGTGTGCCATTGCCTATACTTTACAAAATCGTCCTGCTCGGTTCTAGTGTTATCCACTGTATTTCTGGGAAGTCTCGATCATTTCGACGCAATGCAGCCCGATCAGGGAAGAGAGCAAGGTATATTGCTCATACGCAGGAAGGAATGCGTAAACTTTACCGAATGGGCGTTTTTCGCTCTTCATTGTTAATCAGGTTATTTCCAATATAGAGGCAGACGGGCACTTTCCTTACCGGGCTCTACTGTCATGTCGCTTGCAGGGGAATTCTTAATAGGGATAGAGTTGCCCTGGTTTCAGCCACTCTAGGTACCACATTTGCTCTTCTGGCCGCACGCTCTCCTTGTTGCATGAGGCATTACAACGCTGTGTTAGCGATCGTCTTGAGGCGATCAACAAGGGCCTAGAACGGGATGGTGCCCTTTATCTGTTCTTCCTGTGACTCGTGTCTGCCTTTCTTTTTCCTGATAAATCTGTGGATGGGATTTACGGCGATTCGTGCCAGTACTTTTTACTGAGTAAGCTTGTTCGGTATACTGACCGGGTCAGCAGCTTATGTCAACGCAGGTACCCAACTTGCTACCATTTCCAGTCTATCCGAGAGACCTCTGCATCACTGGCTTTTGGAAAATTGAGTATTTTTAAGTGGCGGATTCAAGTTTGAAGTGCAATTTTTATAAGGTTAACAAGAAGCAAGCTGCGATAGCATCTGAGCTTCTTGAACAATCAAATAAAAGGAGCACAGAAGAAAGACTATCAGCAGTTTACCTGTGAGCAAGCTGTCAGATTTATGGGTACAGAAAGCAGGGTTTAAGCAAAGAGAGATAGCGAATGAAGTAGGTGTGAACAAACCTACCATCTCACGAGAACTCAGGCGCAATAGAGGACAGCGAGGCTGGCGCCCAAAGCAGGGGCAGAAGTTACGAGATAAACATATAAGGCAGAAAGCCCAAGCTTAACGATTTAGTCAGGAAGACTGGAATAAGGTGGAAAGGATGATTTGACAGGATATGACCCCTGAACAGGTATCCGCCCGACTTAAACTGGAAGATGAATTGTCAATCAGCTATGAAATCATTTATCAGCACCTCTAAGCAGACAAATTGGCAGGAGGTAATTTGTGGAGACATCTGCGCTGCCAGAAACTGTGACGCAAGCGCTATGCAAGTGGGCAGAACGACGTGGCACTATTCGCAACCGAGTCAGTATAGATGAATGACTCGAGATCGTACGGTGAGCGGCAAGAACCATCCAGTAGCGCTGGTAACATTGGCAGAAGGGGAAAGGAAGTCGTTCTGTGCGATTTGCCTGTAAGAGAAATATTTGGTGAGTTGACAGCAATTGATGGTTTTCTACGCTCTGCAACTGCTATCGCTAAAACAGATAGCTTGTCAGTCTCCATACTTGACAAAACTTTTTGGGAATTAATTCATGCCTATCCTGCTTTCTGCAATGCTATTTTGAGCCGACTGGCTGGCCATGGAGCACATGGTATCGTTCAATACTGCCATTATCTCACCGGTGCCCACTCATGCTGAATTAGCCTGTTTTGTTAGCACCCATCGTGAGCAGTGAGCCAGGAGTTGGCCGGTTTGGCTAAAATTAATTTGGTCGAGCAGTGAGGGCGTGACCTGCACATACTGGAGGTAGCAAAACTGGCTAAACTAGTCAAAGAAGTGCGGGCATCTTTGGATTAAACCAAACTCACCAAACTATTTTTTCTTCAATATACTTTTTCACCAGTGCTCAAGAAGTACCTTTTACTCTAATAATCAAACGCTAACCAAACCTTTCTGATAATAAAACTTAGTTGATTCTAAAGTCGTTTTCTGGAATTGAGTATAGTCAAATGCCTGATCACTTGATAGAATCGCCATCTTTATATTTTCAAGCATACTGTTTGTTTATTTTTATATTTTAGGAATATCAATGGCCACCCAAGACTTTCGCCCAGAGAAGAAAATTTCGATCTTTTATCCACCTCAACGTGTTTTGATGGGCCCCGGGCCATCCGATACCCATTCGCGTATTTTGTCCGCAATGGCGCGTCCCACCTTGGGTCATCTGGATCCAGTATTTGTGGACATGATGGAGGAGCTGAAAAGTTTGATGCGTTATGCTTTTCAGACGAATAATTTGCTCACCTTTCCTGTATCAGGCCCTGGTTCAGTCGGTATGGAAATGTGCTTTGTGAACATGATTGAGCCGGGAGATAAGGTAATTGTTTGTCGCAATGGCGTGTTCGGTGGGCGTATGATTGAGAATGTCGAACGCCATGGGGGAGTGGCTGTGGTGGTGGATGACAAATGGGGAGAGCCTGTTGATCCTCAGAAAGTGGAAGATACCTTAAAAAATAATCCAGATACGAAAATTCTGGCGTTTGTTCATGCTGAAACCTCTACCGGTGTACAGTCAGATGCTAAAACTCTTAGTGATCTAGCAAAGCGCTATAACTGCTTAACGATCATGGATACGGTCACTTCGCTAGGTGGAACACCCATCTATATCGACGGATGGGGAATTGACGCAGTCTATTCCGGCAGCCAGAAATGTTTGTCCTGCCCTCCTGGTCTTTCTCCAGTAAGTTTCTCTGAGCGCGTGGTGAATCTGGTTAAAAACCGAAAACATAAGGTACAAAGCTGGTTCATGGATATCAACTTGCTATTGGGTTACTGGGGCTCTTCACGAACCTATCATCATACGGCACCTACCAATTCACTGGTTGGATTGCACGAAGCGTTATTGATGCTATACGAAGAAGGGCTGGAACATTCCTGGGCACGGCATCAGCGTAATCACAAGGCGCTAAAAGCCGGCTTGCAGACGATGGGTATCGAATATGTGGTCGCCGAGCCCTATCGCTTGCCCCAGCTGAATGCCGTACATATACCAGTAGGCGTAGATGATAAGGAAGTACGCCGTAGGTTGCTGGCTGATTTTAATTTGGAAATCGGAGCTGGCTTAGGAGATTTTGCTGGGAAAGTTTGGCGCTTCGGTTTAATGGGTAATTCAAGTCGAGTTGAAAATGTTATTTTCTGTCTTAACGCCTTGGAAACTGTTTTATCGAATATGGGTATGAAGGTAGAGCGTGGTGCTGCAGAAGTGGCCGCTTATCAAACCTATGCAGCTAATACTATGACAGTATAAGTTTTGATTGAAACAAAACTCATAAACTATGCAACTGCTTTCTTTTTGCAGGATAGGAAGTAGTTGCAATAAGGCGGTAAAGTAAGAGAAAAGTATTATTCCATTTCCAAATCAAACATGACGCCAAGGCGAGCCGCAGGTAATATAAATAATACGACAAAGAGAAGCCGGCACAGCTGCGTTTGATTTGGAAATGGAATTACTATTCTCATTTTTGAATTTGACGAGTTAGGAGAACTGGTTGGATCTTTATTCAACGCCTTGCTCGCCTATCGCCTGTGTTTTCCAGCATAATTCTGCTTCATGAATTCAGAATTTTCTTTTCAACTTGTTGCAGCTCCTTTGCTATCTTTCCTAGTGGCCTATTTACTTATTTTCTGGTTGGTGAAAGGTAATGCACTCAAAATCCTGGATTTTCCAAATAAACGTTCGTTACATAGCACTCCTGTTCCTCGGACTGGTGGTATCGGTCTGATTCTCTCGATATTGTTGGTATGGCTGCTGTTTTCTGCTTCATTGCCTATTTCATTGTGGGTAGGATTTAGCGTACTTGCGCTTGTTTCTTTGGCTGATGATGTGAAGGGTGTATCTGTACTGGTGCGTTTACTGGCTCATATTCTTGTTGCCATCAGCTTTTCTGCGATGCTTTTACTAGATGGTTACAATTGGGTTATGGTGATAGGAATGGGACTGGCCATTGCCTGGATGTCCAACCTATATAATTTTATGGATGGTTCTGATGGGCTAGCGGGTGGTATGGCGTTCATCGGTTTTGGTTATTATGGTGTAACAGCGTTGCTTGCAGGCAATATGGAATTTGCCATGATTAACTTTTGTATTATGGCTTCCGCTGGGGCTTTCTTACGCTTCAATTTTCATCCAGCCAAAATATTTCTGGGAGATGTGGGGGCAGTGCCATTGGGTTTTTTAGCGGCGGCGTTCGGTATTTTAGGTTGGGTTAAAGGTTTGTGGTCTTTTTGGCTGCCTTTACTGATATTTTCACCTTTTATAGTCGATGCGAGTATGACGCTGATTAAGCGATTCTTCCGTGGTGAAAGGGTTTGGCAAGCACACCGTGAACATTATTACCAGAGGGTTGTGCAGAGTGGGGTTGGGCACCGCAATACAGCCTTATTGGAATATCTATTGATGCTGATGGTCGGCGGGAGTGCAGTATGGGCAAACAGTTATGACTTTATCACCCAGAGCTGGCTGGCGGTGATGTGGGGAAGTATTTATTTAATTATAATGCGGGCTTTTGATTGTTATCAACGCTATCGCTACACTAAAATACAGGATGATTGCAAGTAAAATTCATAAACGCTCTCTCATTGCTTTCATTCATGATTTTATTGCAGTGATCATAGCGTGGTGGTTCGCTTATTTATTCCGCTTCAATTTTGAAATTCCTGCTGATTTTCAAGCTTCACTCAAGGAAAATTTAGTCTGGATTGCACCAACTCAAGCGGCTATCTTTTATTCATTTGGCCTATATCGCGGATTATGGCGCTATGCCAGCTTGCCAGATTTAAAAAGAATTCTGCTAACCGTTACTTGCGGCGCAGTGATTGTCCCGTTTGTAATATTCATGCTGAAACTGCCTGTCTTGTTGCCACGAGCAGTGATATTCCTTACCCCATTACTCTTGCTGCTAATCATGGGAGGAAGCCGCATTTTATATCGGTCATGGAAAGAAGGACGGTTTTACAGCTTAAAAAATTCAGAACGTAAACCAGTTATTGTGCTAGGGACAGGAAATACTGCGATTAATCTGGTAAAAGAACTGGATCGTAGCCCTGATTGGCAGGTAGTGGGATTGCTGGGAGGGAGTCCCAAAAAATTAGGAGCTCGTCTTCATGGCGTTCGGGTTTTGGGTATGATCAGTCAATTACCTGCATGGGTAGCAAAATTAGGTGTGGGCCATGTTATTATTGCCATGCCATCTGCTTCTCAGAACGAGCGGCGTCAAGCGCTCGAAATGTGCGCAGAGCTAGGTGTTAAGGCATTGACCATTCCATCCTATGCTGACCTTGTCAGTGGGAAAATGACTGTATCACAAATCCGCAATGTTGAGCTGGATGATTTACTTGGCCGGGCGCCTGTGGTGCTCGATACGAAAGGTTTGCATGATCTGCTGACCGGAAAAACGATACTTATTACAGGGGCGGGTGGTTCCATAGGTTCTGAACTGTGCCGGCAAATCATGGCATTTAATCCCAGGCAGCTTGTCTTGTTTGAATTGAATGAATTTGCGCTCTATGCCATTCAAGAAGAATTCCTCCTCAAATTTCCGGCTGTCTCTATGGCGTTTGTGATCGGAGATGTTAAAGATCGCGCAAGACTCTCGCAAGTATTTGATAAATATCAGCCTACGGTGGTATTCCATGCTGCGGCCTATAAACATGTACCTTTAATGGAAAATGAAAATGCCTGGCAGGCTATGTTGAATAATGTTATGGGAACATATGTACTGGCAGAAGTAGCGATTGAACATGCGGTAGAAAAATTTGTGCTCATTTCTACTGACAAAGCGGTGAACCCTACCAATGTAATGGGTGCCAGCAAGCGATTGGCTGAAATGGTTTGTCAGGCGCTACAGCAATCAGTGTTACATGCTGAGAACAAGTATACTGCATCATCCAAAACTTGTTTTGTCATCGTGCGGTTCGGTAATGTTTTAGGAAGTACAGGTAGTGTGATCCCTAAATTTAGGGAGCAAATCGCAAAAGGTGGACCCATTACTGTGACACATCCTGAGATTTCGCGTTATTTCATGTCTATTCAGGAAGCAGCACAATTGGTTTTACAAGCGGGCTTGATGGGCGGTGTGAAAGGTGGAGGAGAAATTTTTGTTATGGACATGGGCGATCCCGTCAGAATCGTAGATTTGGCCAAAGATATGATCCGTTTGCTTGGCCTGACCGAAGAAGATATCAAGATTGTCTATACTGGGTTGCGTCCAGGTGAGAAGTTATATGAAGAACTCGCTACAGAAAATGAAAATATTTTGCCAACCCAACATAAAAAACTTAGTATTACGCTGTCTTACCAAGTCGATGAGCAATGGCTTGCGTCATTCATGGATTGGTTTACCAAACAACCTGTGCTAAAGGATGAGGAGGTCAGGTGGGCCTTAACAAAATGGGTACCTGAGTATTCAAATAAAAGAACAGATGAGCAAAACTTATCAGAGCAGGTAGCTACTTTAAATACACATTGATAAACAGAGCAAGGAAGTAACCCAATTTCTGTTTTGTTACGTTTGAAGCTTAAGGTATTCGAGCGTATGTTTCGTTGAGGAATGTTCATTATCATAATCAAGGAAATTGCTTTTCAGGATGAGTTATTCACAAATTTTGTGGGTAACTTTGTGAGTAAGTTGTAAATAGTATTATTAAGATAATTGCCTATAACAGTATCTTATAATTTGATTGGTTTTTGCACATAAAATAATCATTTTTAATCAAATAGTTGTGATTTTAATAAATATTGATGTAAATTTAAATTGAAATAAATTATTTTAAAAAGAAATTGTGAATTGTTTTATATGTCAAGAGTATTGATAATTTATGAGGAGAATTTCTTATTTAACCTATTGAAAACAAATAACTAAAACAATAATCATTACCTTGGATTCTTCAATAAAAAGATTTTTTTCATACATATTACAGTTTATATGTGAAGGAAGTGGATAAAAATTATTAGTCATCATTCATGCTAAATATTCAGAACCTTACTTATTTACAAAATGGACTGCCACTTCTACGGGATGTTAATTTACAGGTATTTGCCAATCAACGTGTGGGTTTGGTCGGTAAAAATGGCTGCGGAAAATCTACTCTATTTCGTTTGATACGAGGGGAAATTCATCCGGATAAGGGTGAAATTATTCTTCAAGCTGGCAAAACGGTTGCTTTTGTTGAACAGGAAATTATCAATTCTCATCAATCTGCATTGGAGTTTGTGCTTGATGGCGATGTTGAATTGAGACAATTAGAGCAAATCCTGATGCGTGAGACACATGATTCCAACTGGTTTGAGGCACAGCAACGCTATGAAGCAATCGATGGTTACGGAGCGCGTGCGCGCGCAGCCCAATTGCTGAATGGATTAGGTTTTGCAAATGATGTATTGGAGCATCCCGTTAGCCAATTTTCAGGTGGCTGGCGAATGCGCTTGAATTTAGCGCGCGCGTTGATGCATCGAGCTGATTTACTCCTCTTGGATGAACCAACCAATCATCTTGATCTGGAAGCTATTCTTTGGCTGGAACAGTATCTGGCTCGTTATCCCGGTAGTTTAATTGTCGTTTCACATGACCGTGAATTCCTTAATACATGTGTGAATCGTATTGCACACATTCATAACCAGATCATTGATAGTTATGGTGGGAATTATGATGATTTTGAACGAACTCGTGCTGAACGTATCGCTCAAGAGGGCCAAGCTTTCCAGCAGCAGCAAAGGTATATAGCCCATATGGAAGATTTTGTGCGGCGTTTTCGAGCAAAGGCTACCAAGGCTAAACAAGCACAAAGCCGAATTAAGGCGCTCGAGCGGTTGGCACGAATCGTACCTCTCCATGTAGATGATGGTCATTATCGGTTACAGCTCGATGCGCCCGAGCGAGGCCCGGATGTTTTGCTGAAAGTGGAAGGCATGGGTTTTGGTTATGGTGGAGAGATGCTCTTTCAGCACGTTAATTTATTCTTGCGAGCAGGGATGCGTATTGCGCTCATGGGACCGAATGGTGCGGGCAAATCCACGTTAATCAAATTGTTTATTGATGAGCTTAAACCGAGCGCTGGGCGAATAGAGATCGCGTCAGATATCCGTATTGGTTATTTTGCTCAGCATCAGCTCGAGAAATTGGATGGATCAATGACACCATTACAGCATCTTCAGCAACTCGCCCCGAAGGAAACCATGTTGACATTGCGCTCCTTCCTGGGGCGGTTTGGATTAGCTGCGGACAGTGAAGATCGTCCGGTGATGACTTTTTCCGGTGGTGAGAAAAGCCGTTTGGTGCTGGCTTTACTCGCTTGGCAACGACCCCATTTACTGTTGCTCGATGAACCTACCAACCACCTTGATTTGGACATGCGTGATGCGCTCATGCTGGCGCTGGAAGAATATACCGGTAGTGTAATCCTGGTATCACATGATCGTAGTTTGATTCGTGCCGTGGCGGATGAATTTTGGCTGGTTGCGGATGGTCAGGTCCAGCTATTTGATGGCGATTTGGAAGATTATAAAAACTGGATTGAGAATCAGCGTACCTATAAAGCGATTAAGCCTAAGCCAGAGAAAGTTACTCAGCCAAAGACGCCTAAACCGAATAGAAAAGCACTTCTTTCTAAGCAAACTAAACTCGAGGGAACATTGTCCATTGCGCAAACTGAGTTAGCCGCAATCCATCACCAGTTAGCTGATCCGGCTACTTATACAAACTGTACACGTGAGGAAATCAGTCAGCTCAATCATATCCGTACTGAATTAGAAAGAAAAATTGCTGAACTGGAAGAAAGCTGGCTGGAGCTGGAAGCAGCAATGGAAGAATGCGGGCAAATCTGATTCGCTAGTTTATTAAATAAAAGGAACTACTTTTTAGTATTTGACGCGTACCCGATAAGTTAGCGTGGCCTCATTCTCAGCTGGAACAGGCATTCTCCATTCCGCCATGCCAGAGGATAGCTTAGTATGAGGCAATGATTCAGATAACATAGTCCAGTCTCCTGGAATGGGCTCCTGTACTTTTACTATAACTGCCTCTTTCTTGGCGTTTCTTAGTGTAATTTGATAAGCCGTTTCTACGATACTTCTATGACCTAGCTCGCCAGAGATTTGTTGAAAGTCGGTTTGTAACTTATCAGCGGTAATATCAAAGGTACTCCCCAGGCTGAGACGAACCAACTCATTTTGAGGTATATGATCGATCTGATCTTCACCGATAAAGAGATTATTCCCCTGGGTATCTTTTTTGTAGACTCGGATAATTCCTTCCGGAAGCGGTATTCCCAAGCCTTCACCCTTATTAGCAAAACTGATGGATACGTTAGTTTTTAGTTTATGGCTGATTATAGGGTATTGTCCAGAGTAATAATAATCCCTACCTTGCAGAATAAATTCCTTGCTTACTGGAATATGAGTTGCAGACATGAGGGCAACCTGTTTAGTCTGGTTTTCAGCAAGTGTGATAGGGTGCGGTGATGTATAAAGATGATATTCAAAAAGTGCTTCTTTTTTCATTGGCGCACTATCAGCTACTTCTCGCGCAAATGTCATCATTTTTTTGGAGGTAGGCTGTTCAGGGTAAATTTGATGAACATCGCCTGCTACTAGTTGCAACCTGGCATTATAGTAGGCTATGCCACTTTGATTGGTAAATGTTATCAGGCCATTGAGATCAAGCCAATTATCATCTGCATTCAGATCAGCTACATAATCGGCACGCCAGGATAAGCCGGATGTAAGGTAGGAAAGCTCAAGATCATGTTTTCCTTGGGATGGGCTAATCAGTGAAATGAGTAGGGTAGGTCTGTCACGCAGATTTTCAGGTAAACCAGGAAACACGATTCGTCCAGGTACACTGCTTTCAACTCGGTCAATAAATTTCAGAATAATTCCTTCGTTAGTCGAAAGAATGGTGGCTGCTTCGCTAGCCTCAGAACCGGTTGCAGGGTCGGTGCGTATAACGGTTACTTCTTTACCTGAGTACTTTTCCAGTAGTTTTTTCGGAGTGAGCACGTCGAAATCAAAAGATTGCTCCAGTAAGCGAAATCCTGAAGAATAAGCAAGGTTGCGTAATAGCGCAGTTTCAGGGCGTATCTGCGCAGAGACTTCCTGCCAAGCCAGTTTGTTGAAAGCTTGATCCAGTATAACGCTGCGTGAATCTTTTATTAATGCCAGGTTCCCATTATAAATAGTAACAATGATGTTCTTCTGATCTTGAGAAGTAGTAACCCTTTCGTTTGCTATTGCGGCCGCATAACTGATGGGAATAGAGATACTCATTACTGCTATTGCAGGTAGTATGTTGATGCAGCGATTCTTTTTATAACTATACTTTTTGTCTGTTGCTAAATGCCTCTTGCCCAGCCATTCCATTATCATAGTTTATTTTTGGATTGGAAATAGTGTTTGCTTTTTACATTATTTTAATTATTTCAACATGCTCTGTGATATCTGTCGAGTCTTTGTGCTTGGCTTGAGACATTTTTGCCATTTCTTCCGCACTCGTAACGGCTTGCTTATTAGTTGATTTAAGGAGAGCTTAGCCAATAGCTTGGTTTTTAGTGAACTACTTTTTGAGTGCCTTCTATGCCGCCTTCTTTGTATGATAGCTTTATAATATGTAAAATTCTTTTATTTGAATAAAATTTGGATGAATATTAAGGATGGCCAGAACGCTCAATATACTGCTGGTAGGATATTCGGCCAGAAATGCTGAGCATATCTGTCAGGCACTCAGGGCAGGTGGTTTATGTTTTAATTCAGAATGTGTCGATACTATTGAAGCTTTTCCGAAGACATTCGTTGGATCTTCATGGGATGTAATTTTATCTGATGATACAATGCCTGAACCAGGTGCTGAACAGGTATTATCTCATCTTGCTGCGCATCATTTAGCTATCCCTGTGATCGTCGTATCCAGCGGTAGAAATGATGAATCTGCAGCTCATTTGATGAAAGCAGGGGCTCAGGATTTCATTTCAATAACCTGTTGCACGGCAAGACTGAAGCAAGCGATACAGCGTAGTCTGAAGCAAATGGAAACGCTTCAGCATATTCGAGAAACACAGCTTGCGTTGCAGAAAAGTGAAGCGCACTTTCGTGCAATTGCTTCGAATCTGCCCGGGCTGGTATTTCAATTTTTATTGAATCAAGATGGTTCTAAAAGCTTTTCTTATGTAAGTGAAGGCTCTGTGATGCTGTTAGGAATTTCACCAACTCATTTAATAGAGCAGCCGGATTTATTTACTAACCTGATTTTGCCTGAAGATAGGGCTTCTTATGATCAACTCATGCAAGCATCGGCCAAGCATTTTTCTACTTGGAACTGGGAGGGGCGCATTCAAGTTAAAAGTGATCCAGATATTAAGTGGGTCAGTTTACGTGCAACACCACGCCGCTCACCCAATGATGGGGTGTTATGGGACGGTATCGTCATGAATATTTCACGCAATAAGCTGGCAGAAATTGAAATTGCTCGCTCGCATGCGCGACTGGCTGAACTTACTTCTTATCTACAGAAAGTTAAGGAACATGAGCGTGCAAAGATCGCCCGAGAAATTCACGATGATATTGGCGGAACCTTGACAGCAATTAAATGTGAGCTATTGCTCTGCATGGACGCAAAACCGAGGAAACCTGATTTTTACCAGCAGAAAGCAGCCTCAATTGAAGAGCTGGTCGATAATGTGATTGACAGCACGCGCCGAATTGCATTAGACCTGCGGCCAGGTATACTGGATTTTGGTATCGTGGCGGCGATTCAGTGGCAAGCAAAGGAATTTAGCAAACGTACAGAAATTCCTTGTGTGTTTTGTTGTGACAGTGAAGATATTCCGCTAGATGCAGATTTAGCTAGCGCTATTTTTCGTGTTTTTCAGGAAATATTGACTAATATCTCTAAACATGCAGGCGCCTCGAACGTTAAAGTCAAGCTATTTGAAAATGACGGTTGGGTATTTTTGGAAGCGATTGATAATGGGCGTGGAATTAGGGAATCAGATATGAACAAACCAGGATCTTTTGGAATACGGGGAATGCGTGAACGTTGTCAACAATTGGGTGGAAACATTTATGTTAACGGAATACCTGAAAAGGAAACTTGCGTGATAATCCAGATTCCAGTGAATGGTAAAGAATAGTAACCTTTGTAGGTTGTATCATGTATCGAAAAATAATAGGCGAGGGAGGGTAGAATGATACGTGTAATGATCGCTGATGATCATGCCATCGTACGCCAGGGTTTGAAACAGATTTTAAGTGAGACGGATGATATTAGTGTAGCCGGTGAGGCAGAAACCGGGTTTGAGGCGATAACCATCGCACGCCAGCAAATTTTTGATGTGATGTTACTGGATATCTCACTACCGGATAGAAACGGTATTGAGGTGCTCAAACAGATTAAAAAAGACCAGCCTAATTTCACTATCTTAATGCTTAGCATGCACCACGAAAGTGAATTCGCGATCCGCGCAATTAAAGCAGGAGCAGCCGGTTATCTAAGTAAACAAAGTGCGCCTATGCAACTGGTGACAGCGATTCGTCAGGTGGCAGCGGGGCGCAAGTACATTACTCCATCCCTTGCACAAGAGCTGGCTAACGCAATTACATTAGATACTGATCAACCATTACATAATAGTTTATCTGATCGGGAATATCAGACATTATGCTTGATTGCGGCAGGTAAGTCCCTTTCGGAAATTTCTACCAGCTTGTGTCTGAGTCCAAAAACAGTCAGTGTTTATTGTGCTCGTCTTATGGAAAAACTTAAACTATCGAACAATTCTGAATTAGTACGTTACGCTATTAAACACCACTTGGTTGATTAATCTGAGTTACTCCACCAATTACTCGGTAAACATTAAATATTCTTTAGGATCTCTATCTTATCCCGGTGTTTGACTGAGTTTAGCTTGTAGGATCTGCAAGTGTCCGCTTATGGTTCATTCCATTTCTCAATCAAACCTGACTTTGTCGGCTTTACTTGCCGCATGATTGATACTGTCTGCGGCTCGTCTTCGCGTCATTTTTGATTGAGAAATAGAATAAGATTAAGGGAAAGTTAGAATAAAGCTGGATTTCTATTTTAATTTCATTTATTGAATCATGCTGAGTTTGTTAGTCTACAGATAATAGTAGATTATTCCTGCAGCGGCTTATCCTTTTTAATTAGTCAGTATTGGCTTGGGTTTGACTGGAATAATCATCTTATTCCTGGTGTTATCAATGAGAGGTTACATATTATGCAAACTTTGAGTGAAATGCGATTAAAGCTGGTCAAGTCATCCGAGGTTGGTGAAGAAAATGAAACAAGTGAGGAAAGCAGCAAAGCATTGTTAACCGTTGATGAATATTATCAGCACGCTGAGCAGTATGCCCACGAAATCAGAAAAACTCATGATGTGAATGAAATAATTAGAATTCTGGATGCTGTTTTGTCTGAAACCAGGGATTTGCATCAAAGTGATGAGATGTCCAACTCACGGCACAAGATCTCTGATACTGAGCAAAAAATTGAATCTCTGAAGCATGAGCTAGCACTCATCAGAGAGTTAGTGCATACCGATCAGATGACTGGCCTGTTTAACCGGCGCGGACTGGATGAGCATTTTATCCGTGAAGCTGCCCGTGCAGACCGAAGCAAAAATCCGTTATGCGTTATCCTGATTGATCTGGATAACTTTAAGGAAATTAATGAGATTTATGGTTATCCATTCGGCGATAATGTTCTGATCTCTTTGGCGAGAACCATAAAGAATGCGTTACGTCCAACCGATGTGGTTGCCCGTTATGGTGGGGAGGAGTTCATTATCTTATTGCCTGATACAGAGATCAATGATGCGGTACGTATCATACAGCGATTACAGCGCATGCTGGCTAGCAATCCTGTACTCAATAAAGATAACCAACCGGTATCGATCACTATTAGTGGCGGGGTAACATTACGCCAAACTGATGAGCATCAGCATACGGTGATTAAGCGAGTTGATGAAGCATTATTCCGTGCAAAAAATACAGGATTATCTCAGATAGAAGTTGCCCTATAATTGCTATTGCTATCCTCCTGGCGCCAACCAGATTCTGATAGTTTCTATCACTTAATGCGGCAGCAGGGTATTATAAATACCTGATTCATGCTCGATTGGTATTTATTGAGCGCTCAGCGCTCATATGCCAATGTGGGGGCGAGCCATCTTTCCGCTTCATCAATCGTCCAGCCTTTTCTTCTGGCATAATCTTCTACTTGATCTTTGCCAATTTTACCTACGGCGAAATAAGTAGATTCCGGGTGCGAGAAATAAAAGCCGGATACCGCCGCGGTAGGAACCATAGCATACGATTCGGTGATAATGATACCTGCTCGTTTTTCAGCTTCGAGTAAGGCAAACAAAGGTCCTTTTTCAGTATGATCGGGACAGGCTGGATAGCCCGGGGCGGGGCGAATTCCTTGATATTTCTCATTAATAAGTTGCTCGTTGCTGAGTGCTTCATCTTTGGTATACCCCCAGAATTCTCGCCGCACACGCGCATGCATGTGTTCGGCAAAGGCTTCAGCCAGGCGGTCAGCCAATGCTTTCAATATAATGGCACTATAATCATCATTGGCAGCTTCGAAAGCTTTTATTCGATCATCGATACCAAAACCGGCACTGACTGCGAATAATCCAATCGTATCCATGATGCCGCTTTCTTTAGGCGCAATAAAATCTGCTAAACAGAGGTTGGGGCGTCCGGCAGGTTTGACTGTTTGCTGCCGTAAGGTGTGATAGGTCATCAGCACTTTAGTACGGGATTTATCCGAATAAATTTCGATGTCGTCATGATTGACTGTATTGGCTGGAAAGAGTCCAATGACAGCATTGGCTGTAAGCCATTTTTGCTCAATTATTTTCTTCAGCATCGTTTGTGCATCGCGGAATAGATTGCTGGCAGCTTCGCCTACTACTTCATCTTCTAGAATAGCCGGATAGCGTCCAGATAGTTCCCATGCCTGGAAGAAGGGTGTCCAATCAATATAAGGAACCAGTGCTTCTACAGGGTAGTTATTCAGGGTTCTAATACCGAGAAAGCTAGATTCAGGAGGAGCATAGTGCTGCCAATCTATTTTCAATGCATTTGCACGTGCTTCAGCGAGGGTTAATAATTGTGAGGGACCTTTTTTGTTTTTTTGCTGTGTGCGGATTTTCTCTTGTTCTGCCTTGATTTCCTGCATATACGTACTTTGCTGATCCTGAGACATTAATTGGCTGCATACGCCAACAGCCCGGCTTGCATCAGGCACCCACACTGTAACTCCACTATAGTGCGGCGCAATTTTAACGGCGGTATGTACGCGCGAGGTCGTGGCACCCCCAATGAGAAGAGGAATAGTAAAACCCTCCCGCTCCATTTCTTTGGCTACATGCGCCATTTCTTCGAGAGAAGGGGTAATCAGGCCAGATAATCCGATAATGTCAACCTGTTCGTTGCGTGCGGTTTCCAGGATTTGCGAGCTGGGCACCATCACTCCCATGTTGATGACTTCATAGTTGTTGCACTGGAGGACGACTGCAACGATGTTCTTGCCGATGTCATGGACATCGCCTTTCACTGTGGCAACAACGATTTTTCCCTTCGCTTTAGCGTCACCGGAAACTTTTTTCTCAGCCTCAATGTAAGGGAGAAGATATGCAACTGCCAGCTTCATGACGCGTGCAGATTTAACTACCTGTGGCAGAAACATTTTCCCAGCGCCAAACAGGTCGCCTACTACATTCATGCCATCCATCAGAGGGCCTTCGATGACTTCTATGGTTCGTCCCCCTCTGCCTTCTACTTCCTGACGGATGATTTCAGTATCTTCTTCAATGTAGGTGGCGATCCCTTTGACGAGTGCATGTGTTAATCGTTGGCGGACGGATTGGTTACGCCAGCTGAGATCTTCAACTTGCTCCTTTTTCTGTCCTTTGAAACTTTCGGCAAATTCAACCAGACGCTCAGTCGCATCTGGACGGCGATTAAGCAGAACATCTTCAACTCGTTCGAGTAAATCTTTGGGAATATCCGAATACACACCTAATTGACCCGCATTGACGATACCCATGGTCATACCAGCCTGGATGGCGTGGTATAGGAATGCAGTATGAATGGCTTCTCTGATCGGCTCGTTGCCACGAAAAGAAAAGGACACATTGGAGACGCCACCGCTGATTTTGACATAAGGCAAAGTCTGTTTGATGATACGGATAGCTTCAATGAAATCCAGCGAGTAGTTATTATGTTCTTCGATACCAGTTGCTACCGCAAAAATATTGGGATCGAAAATAATGTCCTCTGGCGGGAAGCCAACCTGGTTGACTAAAACACGATAACAACGCGTACAGATTTCAACTTTGCGCGCTAATGTGTCGGCCTGTCCTTTCTCATCAAATGCCATCACGATGACTGCTGCGCCATAACGACGCGCAAGCCTGGCGTGATAAATGAATTCTTCCTCACCTTCTTTTAAGCTGATGGAATTGATAATGGTTTTACCCTGAATACATTGTAAGCCTGCTTCAATCACTGACCATTTACTCGAATCAATCATGATAGGCACGCGACTGATATCCGGCTCTGATGCAATCAAGTTGAGGAAGGTAACCATCGCTTTTTGTGAATCCAGCATGGCTTCATCCATATTGATATCAATGATTTGTGCGCCATTCTCGACTTGGCTGCGTGCAATGCTCAGTGCTTCTGCATAATTGTCATTGAGTATCAGGCGGGCAAAAGCTTTTGATCCGGTCACGTTGGTACGTTCGCCCACATTGACAAAGAGCGAATCCTCACCAATATTAAGTGGTTCTAAGCCGGAGAGGCGCAGTTTCTTGGAGATATCCGGAATACTTCGTGGGGCAATCTCCGCTACCGCATCAGCAATAGCTTTTATGTGAGCGGGTGTCGTGCCACAGCAGCCGCCCACAATATTAACGAAACCCGACTGGGCAAATTCCTTAATCAAGCTCGCAGTATATTCGGGAGATTCGTCATAACCTGTTTCAGACAAGGGGTTGGGTAAACCAGCGTTGGGGTGAGTGCTGGTATATACCTCAGCAACGCTGGAGAGTTCTTCAACGTAAGGGCGCATTAATTCAGCACCCAATGCACAGTTGATGCCTACAGATAAGGGTTGAGCATGCCTGACTGAATTCCAGAATGCTTCTGGGGTTTGCCCAGACAGATTGCGACCGGAAGCATCGGTAATCGTGACTGAAATCATGACAGGCAAGCGAATATTATTTTTCTCAAAGTACTGCTCAATCGCAAATAATGCTGCTTTAGCATTCAGTGTGTCGAAAATGGTTTCCACTAGCAGAATATCGGCGCCTCCTTCCACTAATCCCTGTATGGATTGCGAGTAATCCGTCACAAGCTGTTTGAAGGTGATGGAGCGGAAACCGGGATCATTCACATCCGGTGAAATAGAAGTTGTTTTGGTCGTGGGCCCGATCACCCCTGCAACAAAACGGGGTTTATCCGGTGTTTTAGCCTCCATCGCAAGTGCTTCTTCACGTGCTAATTTGGCTGCTGCAAAATTCAATTCATAGACCAACTCATGCATATGGTAATCAGCCATCGAAGGAGCATTGGAGTTGAAGGTATTGGTTTCAATGATATCAGCGCCAGCCTCCAGGTACTGCGCATGGATAGAACGGATGATTTGAGGCTGTGTTAGCGTTAGCAAATCATTATTGCCCTTGAGGTCATGAGGAAAATCTGCAAAACGGCTCCCTCGATAATCAGTTTCGCTCAATTTGTAACTCTGGATCATTGTGCCCATCGCGCCGTCTAGAAGTAGGATGCGACGAGTAAGCAAGTTTTCCAATAAAGCAGTGCGAAGATGAGTCATGATGGAATGATATTTTTCCGTTAAATACAAAGTAGCTGATTATACCCCATGGTTCCTGTAACATGGTCTGAGGAAGTAGCTGCTAGAATTTCAACTCCGGCAGCTCGCTTGGCGAGAGGGTAATAGGTCGTTTCCGATACCTTAATCTATTTCTGAATCAAACCTGACTTTGCCAGCGCTTTTGTCGTAGTATTTGTATACTGCCTGCGGTTGCATTCGCGGTTTGCATTCACTATGCCTGGTTTGGAAATGGAATTATTTTTATAAATGAAATAAAAGGTTAAACAGCAGTAATGAGTTGTTTGTTGCGCTAGCTTACTGTTATCAAAATAAAGACTGATATTGATTTTGCTGTTTCTACAAAAGTTTTAAAATCTTTAGAGAAAAAGTTGTTATTTTTTTATCCCGGCTAATAGCACCCAGCCTTCTTTTTTGCTAGCAATATTTATTTCAAACCATTGGCGATAAGTATCGATGACCTGGTTAGCCTGCTCCTCGAGGATGCCAGAAAGTGCTAGAGAGCCACCTTTGCGCAAAGCATTCATCAATATAGGGGCTAGCATAATTATGGGGTTGGCCAGGATATTTGCGACCACCTTATCAACTTGCCTTTGTTCTTTTTTGTTGGTTTGGGATAAATCTAATGTTGTGGAAAAGAGTATTCTTTCCGGCTCGCAACGATTGAGTACAGCATTATCACGACTAGCTGCAATGGCATTGGCGTCAATATCAATGCCTAGCACATTACGCGCGCCCAGCTTTAGCGCAGCAATTGCCAGTATACCCGAACCACATCCGTAATCGAGTACAGTCTCACCAGATTGAATATTGCTGTCTAGCCAGGAGAGGCAAAGTTGAGTAGTAGGATGGCTGCCAGTACCAAATGCGCGCCCGGGATCAAGAATCAAGTTGATTGCAGTCGGGTCAGGGGGTGGGTGCCAGCTTGGAACAATCCATAATCGTGATGATATTTTGATTGGCTCGAACTGCGCTTGTGTCAATCTGACCCAATCTTGCTCTTCCAGGCGAGCTAAACGGTACTCAGGTTCGGTTGTAAGCCGCAGTGCCTGGGTAACTTTTTGCATGATGAGCGGAATATCTGCATTTTGTTCGAATAATGCAGTGACGGCCGCCTGTTCCCAGATTTCGCCTGTGAGTTCGCCAGGTTCATCAAATAGAGGCTGCTCTTGTTCAGTACCGGCAGAAGCATCTTGAATATCAACGGATAAGGCACCTAGCTCGAATAGTTTATCACTTAAAATTTCAACATGTGCTGCATTGATTTCAACGGTAAGTGATACCCAGGACATTTTAACGGTGGGTGACTTCAAGAGGATTTTTAACTATTTTCCTTACCTGCTTTATTATGCAAAGCAAGTTTGTGCTCGAGATAATTAATTGAAACCCCTCCATTAAGAAAATGGGTATCGGATAACAGGTCAAGATGTAGAGGAATATTTGTTTTGATCCCATCCACCACCATTTCTGACAGCGCAATACGCATTCTGGCAATGGTTTGATCCCGATCATCTCCATATGCGATGATTTTGCCAATCATGGAATCATAATAAGGTGGCACCATATAGTTGTGGTAGACATGAGAATCCACCCGAATACCAGGACCACCGGGAGCATGGTATTGAGTAATCCGACCTGCCGAGGGGGTTAGTTTGTAGGGGTCTTCGGCATTTATACGGCATTCGATGGCGTGTCCTTTGATCACAATGTCTTTCTGCCGTAATGCGAGTTTTTCTCCTGCTGCGACCCAGATTTGCGCTTGAACGAGATCGATGCCGGTGACTGCCTCAGTCACCGGATGTTCTACCTGTAAACGCGTATTCATCTCAATAAAATAGAACTCATTGTTTTCATAAAGAAACTCAAAAGTTCCCACGCCACGATAATTGATACGGCGACAGGCTTCCGTGCAGCGCTCGCCAATTTTGTCGCGCATTCGGGGAGGGATATTGGTTGCTGGGGCTTCTTCAATAATTTTTTGATGTCGACGTTGCATGGAACAGTCTCGTTCACCTAGATGAACGGCATTGCCATAGTCATCAACTAAAACTTGAAATTCAATATGACGAGGATTTTCCAGATATTTTTCAGCATATACGGTTGGATTGCCGAAGGCTGTTAGAGCTTCATTTCGTGTCGTGATGACTGCATTGGAGAGAGCGGCTTCCGTATGGACTACTCGCATACCTCGCCCTCCGCCACCTCCAGCTGCTTTGATAATAATGGGGTAGCCAATTGATTTGGCGATCTTCTTGATCTCCTCTATGGATTCCGGTAATGCATCATCTGAGCCAGGAACGCAGGGAACACCTGCTTGTCTCATGGCATTTTTTGCGCTGACTTTATCACCCATTAACCGTATAGTTTCTGGACGTGGGCCGATGAAGACAAAGCCACTTTTTTCTACTCTTTCAGCAAAATCAGCATTTTCTGAGAGGAAACCATAACCTGGATGAATGGCTTCAGCATCCGTTACTTCTGCTGCACTGATGATAGCCGGTACATTCAGATAGCTCTGGCTTGATGCAGCAGGGCCGATACATACGGATTCATCAGCCAGTTTGACATACTTAGCTTCAGCGTCGGCCTCAGAATGAACTGCCACGGTTTTAATGCCCATGGCACGGCATGCACGTTGAATACGCAAAGCAATTTCGCCACGATTGGCAATAAGTATTTTCTCAAACATATTTGAGGTGAAATCTGGAAGGGGCTAATTCAAAAGAATGGATATAAAAAAATTATCCAATCACAAATAAAGGCTCACCATATTCAACTGGCTGACCATTTTCAAGTAGAATGGCTTTGATCACACCAGCTTTGTCGGCTTCTATTTCATTAAGAAGCTTCATTGCTTCAATAATACATAAGGTATCACCCACTTTAACGGTCTGTCCTGTTTCTACAAAAGGTTTTGCTCCGGGTGCGGAAGCGCGATAAAAAGTACCTACCATCGGTGATTTTACAATATGTCCTTCCGGTAAACTGAGCTTAGCTTCTGTTCCGGTTGGAGCAGTCTCAGTTGTACTGGCCGGCACATTTGCTGTTGGAGCAGCACCAGCTTGGTAAAATTGAGGTAGGGCTGCATAATTTTGTGAGGAATAGCCGGATTTATTGATACGAACTTTCTCTTCACCTTCAGTAATTTCTAACTCAGCGATATTATATTCTTCAACTAATTCGATAAGTTTCTTTAGCTTTCTTAGATCCATATACAGCCTCCCGGAAACATTCCGTTTACGAGTAATCTAAAATCAAACCTGAGACACAATCTATGATCAAGGTTTGTAAGATATGGTTTAAATATAAAATAGAACTTATGTAGTTCGCTAACAAAGAATGCATCGATGCATATCTGAATACGTGGCGGCGGCATATTACTACATATTATCAATTCGTTGTATGATTTATTATTCTTTATCGTTAGTCTTCTATATATTTTTGGTTTTGATGCTTAAGTAAAGCGCATTCATGCTTAAGTAAAGTACATACGAGCCATTAAAAGATTGGGTTGGAGACTATCGATCATTTAAAGCAAACAGTAATGCTAGTTCATAACCCTTTGCCCCTAGGCCGCTGATCACACCAATTGCAAGATCAGAAAAGTATGATTTATGACGAAATACCTCACGTGCATAAATATTAGAAAGATGTATTTCAATAAAAGGCACTCCTGTTGCGGCTAAAGCATCCCGTAAAGCTATACTGGTATGAGTTAATCCTGCTGGATTAATGATGATGAAATCAGTTTCATCATCCATTGCTTGCTGTACCCGGTTTATTAATTCACCCTCATTATTACTTTGAAAAGTATCTAGTTTTACTTCGGCCGCTCGTGATATTGCAGATAATTTTCTGTTAATATCATCCAAAGTCGTTTTGCCATAAATTTCAGGTTCCCGCTTACCCAGAAGATTCAAGTTGGGCCCATGGATCACCAAAATATTTTTAGCTGATATATTTCTAAATGTCATTGTGAAATTATGGCTTTTTTTGCTGAAAATGTACAGATTTTTGGAGATAATCAGAGAATTTAGCCGAAATTATTGATAATTTATTTTGTTCAATTGTTTATGCTAATAATTTTTAAATTTTATTATTAGTATATCTGCTTATCAAAAGACTTATAATTGCTCACAGTCTCTTAAACCTCTATAATTTCGCCCTTGTCAGCAATTTAGAACGCTGTTGTAGCTCAGTTGGTAGAGCAACTGATTCGTAATCAGTAGGTCGGAGGTTCGACTCCTCTCAACAGCACCAATAAAACCAGCGTGTTACGCTTAATCACCTAAACTAACTTTCGTTTGTGGGGCACTAAGAGAAAACAACACATATGTTTTTTATATAGGCATTTTCTATTAACGGCAAAGACCAAGGTCGGCTCAATACTGAAGTAAGATAAAGCATTCGCACCAATCAGAACCTCTTAATGTAAATTTTCGCTCAATTTGGTACTGTTTTTCGCTTTATTTGGCACTGCCGCTTGGTACATTTAACCTCAGCGTTAAAAGTTACAAATCACCAGCTCAGTGCGTTGTCCACGTCCTTGCAGTCCACCCACGGTGTAGTTGATCACCACCGATTGCATCGTCAACCCTTTGAATGCCTCATGCATTTCCGGAATATCGTTGACTGATATGATCATCTTGCCTTTGATCGTTTTCGCCAGCTCAGCTATCTGCACATACTGCTCCAGGCCAAAATCTACACCGTAGCCTTCTGTGCCCCAATAAGGAGGGTCACAATAAAATAAGGTGTGTTCCCGGTCATACTTGCGCACACAATCCTGCCATGCCAAGTGCTCAATATAAGTTTGCGAAAGACGTAAATGCGCCTGGCTTAATTCTTCTTCCAGACGCAGCAAATTGAGACGGGGTGCAGTGGTGGTCGCGGTACCAAAGTTCTGGTTGGTGACCTTACCGCCGAAAGCGAGTTTCTGCAAATAATAGAAGCGGGCAGCGCGCTGGATATCGGTGAGCGTTTCTACCGGCATGATTTGCAACCATTTGTACATCTCCCGGCTGGTCAACGCCCACCTGAATTGCTTAGTGAATTCATCTAGATGGTATTTGATCACCCGGTACATGTTGACCAGCTCGCTGTTGATGTCATTGAGCACTTCCACATGCGTCTGATGTTTCATGAAATACAACGCTGCTGCCCCGCAAAACGGCTCTACATAGCATTCATGCTCAGGAAACAATGGCAGGATATATTTGGCCAGGCGACGTTTTCCGCCTATCCATGGTACAACCGGGTTTGTTTTAGTCATGCTGTAAGCCCTTTTTCATTAGTAAAAATATGGTAGCCTTTATCCGCCGCGTCGACGTGGCAGGAAGCCTTGGCTATGGCTCACAGGTGCAATCTGTGGGTTATGGCGGCCAGGCCATGTTCCCGCATGGCTTTGGCCGCTTCCTCTCTAATATGAATTAAGCATTTACTGTCCAATCCAGTGGAATGACATGCTTCTCGACACTGTTTAATCCTTCTCGCACTGAAAATATCTCCAGCCTGCGCTCAGTAAAGGCGGCATTACCGTTATCAATGAACGCTTGAGCTGCGGTATAGGTGAAGCTTGTACCGGTTAAACCAGAATAGGTTTTCACCAACGATCCGCCCACTTTGAGGCTGTAGACCTGAATGGTGATGGTACTGCTTGTTTCCGGCCCGACGTTGGTGGCACTGTCATTGCCGATGTTGACGGCGGCGGTATTCGAGCGGTCACGGTGGTACCATGTAATCGAGGCATCAGTATTCACTCCAGCAATGCTGGTTGGCCTCAATACGCTATTGATCGTCACCCGTCCAGGCGGATAAGGCGCGCCCCAGCTTTGATTGAGTGTCAAAGCCCTCCAGGTATCGCTTGCTTTGGGCAATACGCCCTTGCCGGTTTCCGTGAGAAACTTCGCGTATAGCGTGGTAAGGCTTGCAAACTCCACCTCGGAATGACCGAAGAAATCCTGGAAGAACCATATGCGGCTTCCTACGGCATGAGCTTTGGGCAAAGTGTGCAGGATGCCGCGTACCACCGTTACACTTGAGGCTGACGGAGCAGTGGTCAGATAAACGAGTTCGCTTTCAATCAAAGCGATGGTGTTGCTGGCTACTTGGCTGATGTCGACCGCACTTGTCAAAGGCAATGTCGTGGTGGTTTCGGTAATGGCTGCCGATAGCGTGGCAGTAGGCGTAAACAAAGATGTCAGGCTGCCTGGCTGATCATTGCTGTCGTCTGCGTTATTGGTGGATGTCCAGAATTCATAAGAGGATGCGCTTGAGCCTGGATTTTTGGCCCCACCCAACAGAAATGCACTGGTCACATCGATGCTGTCGATCGCTGTTTGATTATCCCCTAAGAATTGGGTTGCGATCAGCCAGTAGGGCGCAGTCAACAGAAAGTAATCGGTTATTGGAACAGGCAGTGAGATTGGATCAGTCCATAAGGTAGGCGGCGGGTCAGCGAATACGGACTGAACGCTGAAGAATACATCCTCCACCGCATCGATCGTCACCTCGCCATCGGCTAATGTGCCGAAATCCATGGTAGTGATGCGCATGACCATTTCCACAATCCCCAAGTCTGGCCAGGTGAATTTGAATACGCCACCCGGTTTCAGACCGAACGACTCACGGTTGGCGATCAGCTTCAGCCTCGCCAACGGTTGGGTAAGCGTTTTGAGTTCTCGCATGGCGACATTGTTAGCCAGAGTGGCATTGGCAATGCCGAGGTATTGAATGGTGGTGGGCACCACCCCTTGCTGCATGGCGATCATGCCCAGATCCTGGATGGTGACGGAAATCTTTTTATCCGAGTCGCGTTCCTGATAGATGAGCGTCACTTGATTGACCAGATCGGCAATACCTGGTCTGGAGAAAGACTCCATGCGCACGATGTTGGAGGGGCTGAGAATAGGAAGCGTGGCAAGATCGTAATCGTTTCTGACCAGCTTAAGCGTGAACTTGCCAGTGGTTTGATCAAGGTACAAGGCACCGTCGATGTGATTCAATACGGTATTGATCAACTCTTTCACGCTCGTTTGCTCGGCAAGCACGAACGAAAGACCGAAATTCTCGGAATACAATGTATCTGCTGCCGCACGGAAAGCGGCATCGTCCAGATTGCCAGAGGTGTAGCCCAGTCCCCAGCGATCACTGGTCAAGCATTCGTAAATGATGTGTGCTGGGTTGGCATCGCCATTGATATCCGCTTTTTCCGGGTACCAGGTCTTGGCGGGAATCCTTTTCACACGAAACGCCCAGGGTTTGATGTAGGGGTTGTTGGCTGCCAGATAGATCTGTTTGAGGATGAAGGACATCACGCCGCGGTAAGCTGGGATAGGCGAGCCTTGTTGGGTTTGCAAATAAGCGTTGGGTGGCTGGGTCGCTTCACCAAAAGCAAGATCAATATCACCGACAACACCGCCCTGACTCTTGTCGCCGCCAAATAGCTCAGGTTCGTTGACCGGCAGAGTGGAGCTTGCCGTGATATTGCCTTCCCATAGCATGCTTTCACCTACCTTGATGCCGGTCACGGCATCCACCGGGCCTTGACATGCAACCATGTGAATTCCTAAGTGGTAGCGCCAGCCTATCGTGACGGATTTACCTTTCATGTTTTTGTTTCCTCAAGATATGTTCCACCACCTTGTTGCTTGATCCGTCATTCCATGAAATAACCGTATCCAGCGGCAACCCTTCCTTGAGGAAATGACGGAAACAAACACCTTTTTTCTCAAGGAAGCGCTTTGAGCCGCGCGCGCACAGATTGCATTCCGCAAGATCCTGCATCGTCATTCTGAGGTTGCTAGTATCCACACCGTCAATAATCATTACTTCTTGCCTGAACTGGATTTGATCGCGGTCTTTTTAAAGTCGCCGTACCATACCGTATTTGCCTGGTTGATCCAGCGCGTGCCGAACACCACCGGAATGGGTGTCGCCTCAGACACTGTCGGTACATTGAAATCATCCAGGTTACTGGAAGCGGGTTTGGGCGGTTTGGGCGCAAACACTGCTGACAAGACGGCGGATAAAGCAAAAGCGATAATCTGAAACCACATGTGATTTCCTCCTATTCGATCGGGTCGCCCTTGAATGGCCCCATGTCATTGGGGATAAACTCAAAGCCGCCGTAGTTATCAAAATTATTGAACTTGTTGAGACAGGCGTTGCGGTCGTGCGCGCAGCCTGCATATAGATTGATGGTGACACCCGCTTTCAAAGATGCGGTTACGCCGGTCAGCGTCAGCACATCATTGGTATGATCGCGTATCATTTTCTTTTCCACATCACCCATCTCGATATAGCCGCCGGTATACCAGCCGCTTGCTCGGTTCATCGGTACTACGGTAATGGCTGATCCCACCATAGAAACAATGGTGGCGGTATCGCGAAAGGCAGCGGCATTCAGGGTGCAGCCGCTATCGTACAAGGCATGGCGGCATAACCGCTGGAACATCCCGCGCAGGCCCGCGCGCTCCAACGAGGTATAAATCGGCTCGCAGGTGATTTTCGCAGTCAGCCCGCTAAATTCCACATTCACCACCCGCCCGATCCATTGCGTTACCACATCGCTATCGCCTCGGTGCATCCGGTAGATTGTCAATTTCACCGGCCCAGGGTGCGAGCGGATAAAGAGCTTGGCGACATCATTGTCGCGGGTCACTTCGATTTCCAGCTTCATTTTGCTCACTTCAGTCGATGAGCCGATGGCCGAGCGAATTAAAGCGGTTGGCGTGTACGTTCTCGACTGAAAGCTCACCACTTCATCACCGGAGGTGTAGGTGAAGATTTGCAGTCCATGAGAGAATTCATACAGCTCCAGCGGGCGTGCGTCATGGATGCTCTTTTCAAAAACGCTGAGCGTCATTGCACCACTGTCCTAATCAATGCACTGACACGTGAAATTGTGTCTGTTTCATGAAAAATCTCCACCGTGTCCGCATCCAGGCGGGATAGGTTGAGATAGCTGATGCGTTTGACATCCTGCGGTTGAATGTCGAACCCGACCGGGCTATGGATAAACACGTTTTCTTCAGTTTCAGAGATTTCATCCACGCTCAGAATATCCTTGAAGATCCTGGTGCTGTTAAACAGCTCAATCATTAACGCATTACGCATGGATGTAGCGGGCACAAACCGTTCATAGAAAGCAAACTCGACCACCAGTTTGGTGTCAGTACCCGCCAGGGTAGTTTTAAGCTTGAAATCTTCATTCCAGGAGGGCATCCAGAAAGGCTTCCAGCGTCCCGCGCGGGCATACAGCCACTTCCTGAATTCGGCTCGCTCCTTGCGTGATTTCAGCAGCCAGTCCATGCGGCGCACAATGGTGGTGTAGCCGATCGGATCATCTACCACCGGGTTAACGGTATCGGCTTCGAACTCCAGCAGTGGGCGCATCAGGTCTTCCGACAACACTTCCACCTCGTTGGGAATATCCAGCAGTACCGGGTAGCCTTTGTACAAGGTCTTCCCCTCTGCTTCAGTCAAACCTGAATTGTCGGTGACGATGAATTTGGCCTGCATATCCAGCATATGGCGGGTGGGGCGGGTAACCGTTTGTTGGCTCGCGATCCGGGCAAATTTGGCGGAATAGATTTTTGTTCCGGCTGGCCAGGTTTGCTGGGTGGGAAGATCCAAGATCAACTGGTTGGACTGCACCTCTTTCAGTTGCACCGATTCATTGTTATCGATGGAATTAAACAGCAAGGCCACGCCACCGGTAATAAACTCTGAATCTGCTGTGGGGATATTCGGGATAACCGTTGACCCGGCGGGCAGCTCAGCACTTAACAAAGTGTAATCGGGCCAGAATGGAATCAGGTAGCTTCTCGACTGCCAGCCAAACAGCGTGCTTTGCAGTTTGCGCACAAAATCCAAGCCGAATACCTGCAGATGTGCTTCGATCTCACGCCGGGGTGTTGCGCGCAGTTTCACGCGCTGCTCGCTCCCATCCCAGCTCGTAATAATGTTCGTCAGGAATGAATAGCGTTCCAGTACGCCATTATCCCAATTGATCCCGGCGAACAGCAGAATCACCCGGCGTCCAACTACTACTAACGTGGGAGACTCGGCTGCAAAATTCAGGGTATAGGTAGTATTGATGAGTGGCGGCCCGGCTACTTCCACCGCCAATGTGTAAATGCGCGGCTCCAATGCGTTGAAGCTGGTAGGCTCTGGCTGTGGCCCGGTAAAGCTGATGCCGGTGCCCGCATTGGTATCAATTGACGATAGCAGATTGGCAGCAAAATAGGCATTCCATACCTCCACCTGGATGATCTTCTGCGAAATGACATTACCCAGATCGATCGATGCAGGTTGAATATGAATACGATTGTAGTAATCATCTTTGAAGGAAGCGGCAAACTTTCCGGCGATCGCTGATTTGGGTTCGGGTGATACCGGTAATTGGTCGATCATAACGCCAACCAAGGCCGGGGCGGCTGCCTGCGCTACAGGCGACTGTTGCGGAGCATTCAGTTGATCGAGCGAAATAGACAGCGGTGCCGGTTCCACCAGCACCAGCAATCCAGAGCCTAATATTCCGCTAATGACTGCCATTATGCGATCTTCCTGTAGGCATAACCCAGTTGCCACGAATTAGGCAGATCGTCGCTAGTATTCTGTAAATTAGACCTGCGGTAGATTGGAAATACCTTCCAGGTATCTGAACCCAGCGTCACCTCTTGTCCGACTGAGAACGATTGCATCCACACCAGGCGCAAATCCTTGACTACACCTAATGGGGCGCGGTTGCCGGAGTTGGGGCCGCCGATATCGGTAAAGATATAGATCGGAATAAAGGGTGTGGCGAGATTCAAAGTATTGGGCTGGCTGCCCACCAATAAACGGTTAGTCAAACCTGAGCGGCCATTGCCATAAGCATCAAAGGTGGAGGAATCTCCTGTTGATCCTTTAAACATGCGCCAGATATTCAATTCCAGGTTGGCGCTGACATGACCTGCGGAAGATGAAGATATAGCATAATTATCGAACAGAGGGCGCGACCAGGAGCTCAGGTAATTGTCATGGTCATTGGCATTTGTGCCGATATAAGTGGCATCGCAATAATGGCCGCCAGCATAAACGCCGTATTTATCGAGCTGACCAAACACCAGATGACTGAAGAAACCAGCCGAGTATTCCAGAACACAATGCACATAGTCGCCTGCTGCATCGGAAAACAGATGGTAGGCGACATACGGCCCGTTTCCGACACGGTTTATGACCGCACTAATAGAGGGTGCACCCGGCTGTGAGCTGAGCGCTGCACCAGAGGTATAGCCAGTCGCTCCCCTGATGCGTAATTCTGTCGAAGTAGCACCTGAACTAACAAAAGCCTCGATGCCGAGGTAAAAGGTGAGTCCGCCGCCATTGGCGGTGTTCTTTTGCATATACAACCGCTTGGTGGTGCTGTCCACCACCGTAAATTCATTCTGCGTGAAGCCCTGTGCGATGGCGAACAGCCGGATTTTGTCCAGCAGATCGAATAGCGAGGTGGCAATTCCCGTCTCATAAGCCATGCTGGTTACTCCAAAGCGATCGCCGCCCAGCGTTCCTTGGCGGTGCGGAACACGTTGGGGATGATCAGATAAGTCACACCATTGATGGTGGTGGTGTTTTCTGCTGCGTTACCAAATCCGGTGACGGCAAATACCCCATGGATCTCGCCCAGGATGTTGGGTGAGGGGTTAGCGCCATCCACGTGCATGATGCACGGGAACAGCACATAACTGCCATCGATCGCAGTGACGATATTCTTGTAAGCCGTACTATGCGCACTATCCGGCCCCCAAGGCCAGACATTGCGGCCATTTCCGGCTGATGCCTCAGGCGAACTTGATGTATACCAATTTTTAAATGGATACCATGAACCATCTGCAAAACGCAGGTAGAGAGTGGCGACGCTGGTAAGGCTGGTCATGTCGGAGCTAATGCCCCCCGGGTCGTAGAAATTACGGCAGTCATCATTGGTGCTGGACCAGCGCAATCTGGCATCGGTGAGTGATCCCATGGCATTGCTGCCGCCAATCATCAATGGATAGGGATACTGGCTCGGGGTGGCATAGGGTAGGATGAAGCCTGCATAGAGCGCATGATAGGTAGTATTGATCTTGGCAATGACCATGAAGCGCCGCCCATTGACTATAAACCAGTAGGGGATGCTGGCTTGCCAGAGCGATAAACCAATTGGTAGGCTCGCTCCCGGCTGGGTGCTAAAATCGAGCACATTGCCTGCAATAAATCCGGTCGCACCATACAGCCGCCAGTTGTACCAATCGCCGGAGACACTGTAATCAGTCTCCAGGTTGACGAATATTTCATCTGATCCGCCGCCAGGTCCTTTCAGGGACAAGCGCTTTCTGAGCCGAACGTTAAGCGGGTTTGAATCTTGCCACAGTACGATTTTATGGAGCGTAATCGATTTCGTGCCAGTGCTGGTGCTGTCGGGAATATGCAAGCGCCAGTATTTGTGCTTGTTCGCGCTGGTGCCAGTCAGATTAAAGTGCTTGATACCAGCCACTGATGACCAATCAAGCGCAGTCATGCCGCTGAAGCTGTCCTGAGTCGTCCAATTCAGGCCATCATCACTGTATTGGAAATTGATCACTGCCGGTTGTGCGTTATTAGTCAAGGCGGTGATGTCGGCTGCGCTCAGGTACACCGGCTGGTCAAACTGGATGCCGATAGTCCAAGGTTGCGCGTTGGTCGACCCTGACCATGAGCTTGCTGCTGCATTAAATGGATTGTTGGCTAAAGTAATGCTGCCGCTTGAAGCAAACACACCGACCATCAAGGAGTAATCTGAGTTGTGATACAGCTCTTGCCAGCGCTCGTTGACCGGCAACGTCACCGTTAAAAATGTACGCAGTTTTTCGAAAAGATCAAACGCGTTGGCTGCTGTGCCGATCTCTACTGTCATGCCAGCACCTGTTTCAAAGCGGCTGTATTTCGGGAAATGATATTCAGGATCACTTTCTCCCCCTCACTCGATGCCAGAAAATCCTTGGTGATGCGCGGGTCAATACTATTGACGATGCGCACCGATTGGTTGACCGTGGGCGCTGCCGCAGGAGACAGGGTTGGCAGTTCAGCCAGACCGCCTTCGGCATAGCCCAGACGTGGGCCAATGGGTACTGGCGCACCTTTGGACAGACGGTGCAGGTTATCGAGTGCCGTCAATCCCAGACGGCGCACGGATGCCGCCGAGAACACATACTCACCGGCATGTACCACCCCGGCCGGTTGATACTTGCCACCTTCTCCGGTATAGCCGCCATCAGCAAAACCTTTGCCAGAAAACGCACTGAACAAACTGCTGAAAAAACCACCGATACCCCTCCCGCCGCCAGAGAACAATCCTTTAAACGATGAGAAAATGCCTGACAGCCCATTCTTCAGTGAGCCCAGCAAGCCGTTCAAACTTTCTGATAGACTGCTGAATAATCCGCTGAATATCCCGGCTGGGGCGGATTGGCCATCTTTTTCGGCGCGCGCGAACAGATTGAAGAATATATCGGTAAACCCGCCCGCAAGTGAGTTCGATAATGCGCGCAACACTGAATCGCCGATGGCAGCAAGGATTTCATTGATGCCGCCTTCACCTTTGGCTACCCGGTAAAGCCCGTCAGCAAAAGCTTGCTGTACCCCTCTTTGCACATGGTCAAAAATCTGGTTCTGCTGGCGCAGGATTTCTTCAGCGCGCTGTCTGGCCTGATTGTTAGCCTGAATTTTGCCTTGTATTTGCAGCAGCCCGTTAATATCCTGGATGCCGCGTTTCTGCGCTTCCATCATCAGCAGGGCGGTCTCGCGCTGATCTTTCGACAAGCCCGACAAGAACGCCTCGCGCTTAAGCTCACCGATAAATTCCTGCTGGCTCTTGAGCCGGGTTGCTTCTAGTGCTGCGATTTCATTGACTACTTTCGATCTTTGCGCATTCAGTTCACGTTCGGCAATGGCCTGGCTGGTGGTGAGTTCGGTGATTTCGGCAATCGCTTTCAGCCGGTCTGCTTCACTGCTGCGTGGATCATCGATGGTTGCCTGCCGGATTGCTTTCTGCCGCTCCAGCTCGGCAACCTCACGGTTAATCAGCTCAGTCTGAAGCCTATCTAGCCGCCGGTAGTATTCCTCAGCGCTAATCGCCTTGAATTGGAATAGCTCCTTAGCTGTTTCAATCTCGCGCTGTGCCTGATCATCAGCCAGACGCCTGGTTTGCTTGAAAAGTGCGTCTTCCAGGTCTTGCCTGGCTTGCGCCAGTTCCCTGGCCGTTTTCAGTTCTTCCTTGCCGGGTGCCGTGGGGGAAGCACCCGTGTTCGGGTTGCGTTTCTTGAATTCATCTTCAGCTGCCTTGGCTTGATTAAATCGTCCGGCAATGCCTTTTTTAAGCGCGCTCAGTACGCCGCCATCTTCGGCGAATTTAGCCTCAACCTCGTAAGCTTCAATGAGCGCGTTTTTTAAATTGCCTGCTTCCACGCTGGCATCGGATAACCCTTTGGAGAGGGCGTTGCCCACTTTGTCAAAGGCAAAATCCTTGCCGCTGAAAGCGTCCGCCACATCCTCAGCCAAGGCGTTAAACAGCGCGCGTGTGTTGGTGATAGCCGCCCTGAACTGCTGATAGAGGCTCGCTGCGGTAATGCCAGCTGCGCGCCCAATCAGCCGCAGACCGGTAAACACGCTGGTGACAAACGCGTTAATTACCTCGAGCAACGCGTTAAACATCCCGCCTGCGACATTGCCAAGGCTGCGGAAGGTGGTGTTCAGCTCCTGCCCGGATACGCCTACAGCCTGCGAAATGGCGCGCAACGCATCCGCTACCGTATCCTTGATGGTGCGCCAGGTGGCCGACACCACCGCGCCAACGGTGGTGGTTTGACTCTCAAATTCGACCGTCTTGTCGATGTTCGCAACAATGAAAGCGGTTAATCCTCCCAATGCTGCGGCTACCAGCCCGATCGGCGAGAGCAGCGCTTTCAATGCCATCAGGATAGCAGCAACCGATGTGGACAGCGTTAGTGCGCCTTTGCTTGAGGAAAGGAAAATGGTTATTAAAGCAATCACACCACCTGATATCAAGGCGATGACTGTCTGCATATTGTTGGCAACAGCCTGCAAGGTGTTGGCGAATCCTTCGGTAATGCCAAACCGTTCATCCAGCTTGCCGAGCGTGAGAATCGCTTGCGTTTTGATATTCTGGAAAGCGACACGGGTGGTCAAAGGAAGCCTGGCAAACTGGCTGTTAATATCCGCTTCCATCTTGAACAGCGCATCACGTACCACCTGAGTAGTCAGCTTGCCTTCTTCCGCCATCTTGCGCATCTGGGCGATATTGATACCAAGACCGTCCGCAATCGATTTGGCAAGCATAGGGGTTTGCTCCATCACGGAGTTAAGCTCTTCTCCACGTAAAGTACCAGATGCCAGCCCTTGCTGTAATTGGAAGATGGCAGCATCAACACCCGGCCCCTTGGACCCGATCTGTGTTACCTTGGCGATAATATTGGTCAGTTTGGCGGACTCTTCCGAAGCTAGCCCTGCATTGATTCTTAACTTGGTGTATAGCCCGGCGATCGACTCAAGCGATTGACCGGTTTCCAGCGCAATAGCTTTTGTTTCCCGTTGCGACTGGTTGAAATCATCCTGACTCTCAGCAGCGATCTTAAGCTGCGCGTTGATTTCTTTGTAGGACTCAGCCAGTTGCGTAAAGACCGGGATGGAAATAGCCGCGCTGAGCCCACCGAGTAAACCAGAAAATCTTGAGCGAAAACTATCAATACTGGTTGATAGACCATTCAGGTCTCCTTTGATCTTCTTGCCGACGTTCGAATTGGACAGCCGGTCGAATTCATCACGGATCTTGCCAATGACAGCCGAGGCATGGTCACTGGCGCTGATCCTGATTTTGAGTTCTTTGTTCGCCATGGCTAAAACGAGTTAAACCATTTTTTAAAGCTTTTCTCATCGGCTAGCGCTGCACGTACTGCGATGGCCTGTGCTTTGAGGCGGTCAGCTTCCATTTGCTGGATTGCTTTCGAGTAAATCCTGACTTGGGCCAGCGTCATGTCTAGAACTGAACCGGCTCCTGCTTGCCTAAAGAGGAGGTCAAGTTCTGCCCATCCAGTTTCGCGGCCAGATTCTGCATGCCGGTTTGCACGGCTGGCAGAACCTTCTGCACGAAAAAATCAGTGTTTACCTCGATGACTGCCAATGCCAGCTTGGCCAGTTCGTCAATGTTCAGTTCATTGATCCACTCGACTGATTTTCTGCAGCCGATGGCGGTTGCCTTGATCACAGCTTCCGGCGACTTGAGCACCAGGGCCATGATATCGATCTCTTGCTTAATCAGATCGCCAAGCACGGGCTGAATCGCGGTAAGAAAGGCATTCAGCTCTTTTACCTTGATGGGGGTAATGGCAATCATTTCTCCGCCTGCCGTTACCAGCACGCCGGTTGGCGTTAAAACGGCCAGTTCGTTGTTGTGTTCTGTGTTTTCCATTTGTTTTATTGTTCGTTTTTACCAATTAAGACAGATCGACCACACGCCCAAACTGACCCAGGATGGCATCGCCCACCTTGGTGTCGTCGAACAGGGCAGCGCCGGATAGGGCGAGCTTGGTCACATCATCGCTAATCAGTACAAGCTCATTCAGCGGATCGAGTGTTACTTTGTAGAGTTCAATCAATACTGGCTTGAGCGAATCGGCGGTATTCAACCCCTCGAAACGCAACCAGCGGTCGGGTGCGGCTGCCTGGAACAGGCCGACATTGACTTGCGCGCTATAGCTGTAATCTGCCTTGAATGGCTGTACATAAGTGCCGATATTGAGAATCTTGAGCGTGCCATGATCGGCGCTGGATATTTCATAATCAGTACCGGCCACCAGTGTGGCAGGAGTGCCTGTACTATCCTTGACTACTACCGATGACACCTTGCCATTTTTCAGCCGGGCATAATCGCCCGCTGCTAAGGGATTGGCCAATGCTTCAGCCGTGACCGTGCTGCCAGCAATAGTGGATTTGGTGCCATAGAGCGCCAATGCGAGGTTGTCAGTGGACAATTCCTCCAGGGAAAATTCCACGCTGGTTTTCTTGGCGGTGATCAGTGAGAGGTCGGTTAAGCGCTGGCCGCTGGAGGATTCCTTGTGTTCAAGCTTTTCTGTTTCCAGATTGATCTTGAGATCCGGCACGTTGCCGACAAAACGCATCGCTGCCGGAAATCCATCCGCTGCGCGGCTGGCGATGAATACTTTTCCTTGTCCTGAGAAATACATAGGGGAGAGCTCCTGAAATTAGAGAAATTCTTCAGCTGTGCCGATGCTGATCAGCCAGCGTGCGCTGTCAATATCCAGGGTCAGCCGTGCGCCTGCTGGATAATCACGCCCGGCATGGGTATGCGGCTTGAGCAATTCGATGGTGATCTGTTTGTTTTGCGGTATTTCCGGTGCCGTAGAATCAACGGTTACCGGGTTGTTCTGTTTTGCCATATTTCCTCCTGGTTTAAAGAGTAAACTGCTTGACGCGGGTCTCGACCTGCACCACACCTGCGGTCAAGCCTGCCTTGTAGAGCAGCTCGTCATTCATGAAATCGACAGCGGTCGCTTTCCAGATGCTTTTGTTGATCTGCGCTTCATCAAACAGCGCGGCAATGGATTCCAGCATTTCATACAGCCCGACCGGGCCAATGGCTTCGCCCTTACGGCTAGCTGTCTGGCCACGGCTGTTGCGTGCCACGCATGCAATGCCAAAATGCACTTTGGCGCTGCGGCTTTCGATCTGGAACGCAGCCGGGGCGACATAGACTGCGGGTGCATCCGTGGCAAAGCGTTTGATCAGGCTCTCGCCAGTTAAATCTGGCAATCCTGCCACATCACGCAGTTTTGCTCCTAAAGAGGATGCTTTGATGTGCGTGATCAGATCGTTTTCGAGTTCAGCGAGCATTGGCAGCCTCATTAATGGCGCGTTCGATGCGCTTCAAAATCCAGTTTTCATCCTGTGTACTGATACCCATGTAAGGCCGTGCCGGGATGGTGACCGATTTATGAATGACAAAATCTCCATTGGCCAGCCTGAAGCGTAAGCCTTTGCCGTTTTTTGCTTTGATAACGCCACCGAACTGGTGGATGGCGGCATAAACGCGGTTCACGCTTACCTGCGCAAAATTGCGCCCTGAGTCATGTGCTACCGAATCAAGCAGATGGCGATCCAGAATCAAGGTGCGCTTGCCGGTAAGTTTCGCGCGCAAGCTGGGTTTCCAGCGTATTCCGTCTGGGCTGGTCTGGCTGATGAAGCGCTGCCGGGTGCTTTGTTCGAGCTTGTTGGCGATATCCTTCATCACCCTGGATTGATCACGCCCCAGCGCCATTAGCCGTTGCAAGCTTGCCCGGATGCGCGCATCCTCATAATCGACCTCGAAAGATTGAGTGGTCATCAGATGAACCCTCCCTCATCGCGCTTGAAGACCGGCTGGGTTGCAGACATTTGTGCGGCATCATTGACCGTCGGCTTGTTGCCGGATATATCCACGCCAATATTCACTTGACCTTTGGCCAGCGATTCCAGTTGGCGGATCGCTAGCCTGTATCGTTCCTGGATGAGTTCAGGTGCCTGGTCGTCATACAATGCATGGCGCACCAGATTGCAGGCAATCAACATCACCATTCTTGGTACCGTGGAAAGCGGCAAGGTGTAACGTGTCGCTAGATAACCATTGATCACGCTATCCGCATCCAGCAGCCGGTTGTTGACCACCGCGAGCGCTGCGAAGGTGGCATCCTGTTCTGCTTGGGTGTATCCGTTCAAATCACCGTTCTCGGCAGCAGTCTGCAACATACCAGCAGTCACCAGGCGGGGCGTGCCGCGGTCAGCCCGTTGCGCGATTTCTTCCGCGCCGAACTGGTCGAGCAGGTGAGTAGCGGTAGCGTAAGTCATTTTTTCTTGTTGGCTTTATTTGATTCTGTGTTCTCTTCAACGGCTTCGATCGCGCCAATTGCTATTAATGGCTTGGCGTGAGTTTCATCCAGCTCGATGTGGCTGCCAGGGTCATAGTCAACCTGGTCATGATTGACTGGCGTTTTAATGGTGTAATTTTTCCTGCTCATTTTGATCCTCAGCTAAATCCTGCCCGGCTAACTTCCAGGCAGGGGTTATCGGCATTGGCCTGACTGATTCTTAATTAACCGCGTTCTGGAAGAAATACCCCAAGTCTGTCGCGCAAATTAGCTCTTTAACCCGCTCGCCCACACGCACGCGTTGAGAGCCAGTCAATCCCACTTTGGGTTCATCGATGTTCCCGGCAATCTTGTTGCCCCATTCGCCAGTGAAGCCGAAAGTAACACCAGCCTGCGGGCCTGCTGCCCGGTCGCGGTAAATAAAGGAGGCATGCTTGCCCCATACCCGCGCCAGGCTGGCGGTCTGGCCTTTCTTTGCGCTATTGGCAAAACCGGCTCCGACATAAAGCGCCTGCAGCTCGAAGAAATCGGCAAATTCCTGGCGCGATACCATGCCAGCACCCTGGTCGGTGTTTTTGATGGCCTGCACGATCTTGGGATGGCGGCGCAGTTTGGTCCAGGTCGCTTGCCCCAGGATGCCGATGTTCGGGCGTATCACCGGAATATCGAGCGCATCACTGATCACTGCCACTGGATCTGAGTTCGCGGCATCAGACCATTGACTGGTGCCGGAGAGTGTCGTCTGGTTGCCTGCTGCGTAGCTGTTGGTATTGAATACCAGCGAAGCGGCACGCAGCTCGCGCGCCAGGTTGACCAGATTGGTCAGGTACATGGTGGCTGTGCCCAGTGGATTGACACCCTGATTGTCGGCCTCGATGTCTTCATTTGGTACCAGATCATCCAGACCGTAATCGATGACCTTGTCGGTGATCTCGGTTGCGTTGAAATCCACCTCATTGGGCGTGCTCTTGCGGCCCACGCGGGTATCCGGCACAGTGAAACCTTGCGCCAGATCGTATTTGAGATATTTGAACTCTTGCGCCACCGGCGTGCGCGGCAGAACCTCATCGGCAATCAGAGCAATATCGGGATTACGGTAAGCTATTGCAATGGCGGTGAGCTTGGGGTCGATCGGGAATGGCCGGATTGCGCCTATGGCGGCAATACCCAAACTCATGTCGGCCGGAACATAGTCAGCCAGCACCGTTGTGCTGAAAACTAATGCCACCATTAAAGCGATTATCCATCGAATATTGAACAGCTTGAACATCTGCATCTCCTGTAATTTATTGAAAATCCGTTTATCAGTTTGTATAGCCGCCTGAGCCCACTTAGCCTTGCATGGTGCCGGGCGCAATCAGCACCGGCGCAATATCACCAGGTGCTGTCGTGACCTCGGCAAAGCCGATAATGCGCACATTGGCTCCCGCCGCAGGGGCTGCAGCTACGCCTTTGCCATCCGCATCAGATGTCACCGGGCCGCCACGAGTCACTACACCAGCAAATTCCAGATCGGCAATGCCTGATTTGACGATGTCGCAGCGCTCACCTGAAGCTGGCCCAACCGACTCGCAAACACCCATTAGAGAATCTGTCGCGGCAGCAGCCTGCACCACCTCGCCATCGTTAGAACCAGGCTTGACAATGCGGTAGGGGTTAATCGCGCCACCAGCGGTGTAATTCTTGTTCAATAGCGTGTTAGCCATTTTTTCTCCTGTTTAATGAATCCGATTTGCTGGGTTACTTGGTAACGTAGGCGACTGCCTGGGAGGCGGTGACGGTTATCCCCAGCGCTGCTTGTTCAGATACATACTTATTAGCAGCCGCAGCGATCGCGTTGGCGTCATTCAGATCGAGCTCCCCGCTATCGGGTGCTTTCCCTCCCGTCTGGGTTTTGGTTAAAGCCGCAATCGGTTGCGCGGCTGCAAGGTATTGCTTGAGTGACTCCAGGCTTTCTTTACCTAGTTTGCGCGCCCAGTCTTCCTGGGCTGGCAGCAGTTTTCCCTCGGACAATGCTACTTCCACCACGTCATCTACCTCGCGCTCGATCTGTTCTGCTTTAAGGGTTGTTACTTCGTTCTGCAACGATTTCATCACCTCAATCGATACGAATTTGGCCGGATCAGGATGATCGGCAGCGGTTCTGAGAGCGGCGATGGCGTCATCTTTTGAGCTGAGCAGAGTGGTCAGGCTGGCCAGCACCGAGTCAGCATCCGCAGTTTCATTCTGTCCCGTGAGTTTGCGTAGTGCACCCAGTAGCTGTTCTAGTTGCATGTCTTCTCCTCCAATAGATAAAAATTGAGATGCTGCGACGGCGTCCATGCCGTCCAGCGCAGGATTGTTGGTCAGTGCTGCATTCAGCAAGCGTTTGATTGCGCCGGTCTTCTTGTCGTAAGTAAAAACAGGGGAAATGTAGCGGTACTCGCCAGCTTCGATCATCTGGCTGGCACGTTCGGTCCATTCGACATCGACAGCGAATAAACCAGACTCCCTCCATTCCAGCTTGCCGAACCACCCTGCGGCCGGGGCAGGTTGGCCGTTTTGTGCGGAGAGCAGTGTTTGGTGCTCATAATCCACCACCGTGCGGTTTATGCGGCTTTCAAACTCGGCAATGATGCTGGCTGCCAACGTGGCATCGATAGACCAGTGCGGTGCATCGAAAGGGCGACCGTCGATTGTGCGGAATTGCCCGGCAGGTAATAACTGCACTTCCTTGGCTGGGGTTACCGCAAAGGCACATGTGGCAATGCCTAAGGATGGGTTGGTTTTCTGGGGTTGTTTACGATTCATGCCGCCATGGTACTGGCAGCATTGAGAAGGATTAAGGAGGTAGCGTTTCCTCCTTAGAACAGAGAATTAACAAAAATCAGATTAGCATTCTATTGTCAAGTCAGTCAAATTGATACTTCGTGGTCTGACTCGATCCTTCTGCAAAATAAGATTGCTCGGTATGATAACTGTAATATTTGAGCTTGAGTTCACCACGCAACTTATCTCAAAAATCGTGATCTATATTTTCATATGTCTTTCTTTGGTGATTTCAATGAAGAAAAATTTGATACTCTTCATACATGGCCTGGGAAGTTCCGGAGAAGAAGCGTGGGACAATTTTCCTGAACTAGTCAAGGCGGATAACCAATTATCTAGTCATTATGAGTTGGCATTCTATGATTACCCAACTTCATTGTTTGGACTGCCTTTCCTGAAAAAGATGCTTAAAATTCAAGATTTGGCTGAGGGACTTCGAACTCTAATTAATCACAAGCTCTCGAGCTACGAATCTATAGTTTTAGTATGTCATAGTCTTGGAGGTCTTATTGCGCAGAAGTATTTAATCGACGAAGTAACTAATAATAGGCAATTGGTTGTAAAGAAGCTTCTGTTATATGCCGTACCAAATAACGGAGCCGGGTTAGCATCTATTGCAGATTATTTTCCTTGGAAACATTATCATTTAAAACAACTTTGCAAAGACTCGGATCTTATTCGTAATTTAAATGCGGATTGGTTTCGGCATAATTTAAATAATCTGTTAATCATAAAATATGTCGTTGCAGGACAGGACCGTTGTGTAGATCCATTAAGCGCCAGATCCTACTGGGGAAACCCAGACGTCGAGATGATTCCAGATAAAGGACATAAGAATGTTGCGAAGCCTAAGAATGCAGATGATTTAACATTTAGGATTCTTAGAAATTTTGTAGCGGAAACAAATCAAGTTTCCACAGCGGGCATAAAAATTGAGAGCGTAAAAAGACTAACCACAGAAAGTAACAATCAATTCGGTATGGAATTGATTATATCTAATCAAACGCGTACATCTGTATGGTTTTCAAGGACTAAAATCGAAGGATCGCTACAACAACTTGGAAGTGCATTTGGAGAATGGATTGCGAAACTGCATTATCGAATTATTTTACCCTGCAAAATTGATAAAGAGGTGTTAGGTGACTCAGAGAAGGGCAAAATTCATGGGAAAGCGATTCAAGAGGATGATAAATATGGTTATGAATTTTACGGAGATTACGAGTGGGTACTTACCGGAGCAACAAACTGGAAAATCTATCTTAGTATGCCAACCGAGCTACACCTTCCAGCTGAAGATAAAGTAGCACTAAGATTTATATTTGAGAAACCGAAACTAGAAATACTCGAAGAGCAACTTGAGGCCGGGCCATATTCATCTTATAATGAATTTTTTGGTGAATGGGAAATATGTCTTTTTACAGATAGCAATGCAAGAGTTTGTTTTTCTGGTGAAGGTGGACACTTAATAGCGTTTATCGCAAATTCAATAACAGAATCTAGACAGAAGCAACACATCAGCGCCTAACTCGGCGCTACGCGTGAATGTGCCTAAATCATCGCGCCTGTGGGCCTAACCCATTGAATTACAAAGCAGGTAAAGACTTGTGGAAATCGCAGCCATACCATTCTTGCACTTGAAAGAGATATAGATGTCGTGTCGTGTTACACTGAGTTCTGCGACGCTAACTTCTCAGTATTCTCCGTCGAACTCGGCCTCTGCTTTTCGCGGCCGCTTCAGAGGTGGACGTTGTTGCAAAACTCTTACGATAATAGGGGACAAACCATGATTGTTTCCAGAATTAACAAAACTTAGTTAGAAACCGTGGTCTATCCACTATTATCCACTGTGGCCTAATCTGTAACGCTATGTTAAATTAGCCATGAACTGCTGGATCTGCGGCGACCCTGCCGAAACTGGGGAGCACATGATTAAAGCTTCCGATCTGCGATACTTGTTCGGCCATACAACGACGAAGACGCCGATCTACCGAAGGATAAACACCTGCCCGCATGAGCTCATTCAAGGTGTGAGCTCCCCAAAGCTTAAATTTCGGACTCGCTTGTGTGCCCACTGCAACAATGCTCGCACGCAGCTATACGACAAGAGCTGGGAAACTTTTGTCTCATACCTTCGCAATCGCTCCAATCCGATTCAGCCGGGTGAGGTGATTCGTCCTGTTCATGCGTTCCAGAATGGGCTGCGGCGTGGCCTTCTAGGCATTCACTTGTATTTCGTCAAACTCACGGGCTGCCTCATTCTGGATGCTGAAGTCCCAATTGAAACTGAGTCGCTTGCGAATGCAATACTTAAATCAGCAGCTCATCCGAATATTTACTTGTCATTTCTTGCAATCAAGGGAAGGAGGTTTCAAAATCGCGCCTTCGTCACGCCCATACAAACGATGACTGTGAACGGCGGTTTGGTAAGCGCTCAATGGTTCTACTTCGTGGGTCGGATCGGTGTTCACATTACCTATGCAACGCATGTCCATCTACGCTCAGATAAGGTTCATCTGTGGCATCCGAGCTCATCAACCAAAACCATCACATTGGATGAGATGAATTTTAGCTTGGCAATTGCCAAATCAAGCTGAAACCTCTATACATGAACAGCAATTAGACGTGATTTAACGGATAGTTAACGCGGGTAAAATTTTTAAGTAAGGGCATAGTAGCCAGTAACAGAGAAAACCGCTTGAATCCCCGTTTTTTTGATTTGCTCATTTGCCGCAGCTTTTAAATCATCCGGCAGGCGATTGATCTTGTCAGCCAGCATTTTTTGTAAATTTGCCAAACGACCTCCTGGCGGATAATTGAAACTAGGATCAACGCCCTTCGGTATGCGCTGCACTTCCCCGGTGCGCTTGTTGATATAAGTGTAGGTTTTTTCTTGCGGTGGTTCGGAAGGTTTCAATCCCAGTTCATTTAGCGTGTCTTCATCCAGTTGCATTACGCCACATTTACAGCCCCATGCCTTGACCGGATAATGTGCTTGCCAGAAGGCATCATCGACAGGTAACACCAATCCATCCCAGGCAGAGTGCTCCAGGCGAGGGTGCTCAGAGTTTTTGGCGTCGTACTTTAAATAGGGAAACGAATCTTTATTTCTTTGAATACGTTGCCATTGTCCTTCACTATGGGCGGTGCGTAGATTGGTGTCATAAATAACCTTAAGGCGGCGCATGCTGCCCAATTGCACGTTCTTTACATCATTAGTGATCGGGTCAGTCATATCAGCTCGGCCCCACCAACCTTTCTGCAGCAGCAGTGGAGCCAGTTCTTTGCGGAATTGCTCGAAGGTTGTACCTTCTGCCAGAGCATTATCGACAGCTTCGCGAATATCGCGCAGAATATCGATCTGCATGGCCTTGGCTACGGTAAATGCAGCTTGATGTTCTTGCTGCCACACATCTTCCCAACTAAAGGAAATGAGGTAGCCTTTCTGGCGGAAGAATTCGATTGCATCTGCTGGCGGTAATAATTTGAATTCAAATGCTGGCATGGGTTATTTGTTATTTTGGATGGCGGTGTAGGGGCGAATCTTGTATTCGTCCCTTGTGCCATGATTAACATGGGCGATCACAAAGATCGCCCGTACGATTTATTCATTTGCTTTCTGATTACGCACGCGCCCATAGATGGCAGCGGCAAATTGGCCTTGTGCCAACGTCTCGGTCAATCTTGAGGTATCCATCGACTCAATTAGTCCGGCCATTTTTGTGCGAAACTCATCCAGGCTGCTGGTCGTTGCTGCCAGTTCCAGAACAGGCGCAATCAGTGGATCGGTGACGCGCTCCCAGTCACTGGCCAGTTCATCGCTGAACAGATCGAATTCATCCAGTCCGCATTGTGCTGTGGCTGTAGCAATGGCAGTAGCAGAGGCGGACGGTTGGGGAGGTGCGGCATCAGGAAGAGCAGGTTGTGATCGCATGAGCACCGGTTCATTTTTTTCTGGGGCAGGAATGCGCAGTTTGTCTTGCGCCCAGGAAACGGGAACTGGCAAGCCGACATCGACCAGCTTTGGCAGTGCTTCCGCATATAAACCAAGGTCCTCCGGTTCGCGCAGATCGATGGTGAAGCGCGGTATGCGGCGCATATCTTCAATACCGCCAATATTGAGTACCATGATGGGTACGACCAGATCCCGCGTGAGCGTGCCGCATAATTGCAGACTATCTGATACCATCAGGTCGTGGCGCACTTCGTTATGCACATTGCCCAGCGCGTTGGTACTGGACTTACCGTCTGCCTGGCTGGTAAGCGTTCCTCCTAAAATGGTCTTGCTCTGAGTGCGCTCGCACCAGTCCATCATGGCTTGGTAGGGATCGTGGCTGCCTTTGGCAGCTTCCTTGAAATCTATCGACATGCCTTCCGGGATGATGCCCGCCGCATCATGCCCGATCTGCATTACGGCGCGCAGCAATGTTGCTTTTTCATCATCGCCGCTGCCACTTGGATAAGTACCCAGGCGTAAGGGTAGACCGTAGATTTCCAGGAATTCCGCAAGGTCGCGCACGCTATAATTTTTAAACAGGAATGGCCAGGCGAGCACCCGGTGCAGTCCAGCACGTGATAGATAGCCAGATTTTGCTTTGTGCACATGAGTAATCCAGCCGAAGGGTTGCAGTTGTGCACCATCCAGCGACATATCACGCAAGCGAATTTGCGTACGCGTAGCACGATCAGTCATGAACCAGCTTTGCGGGCGGTGATGAATCGCCTTTGGTAACCAGTTATTCCCCAGCCGCTGCCATTCATACTCCAGGCAAGTAAAACCGTGGCCAATGGCATCCAGGCAATCGAGGATCACATCTTCCAGATTGGATACATCCAGCAGCAGTTCTTTGACTGCGGCGGCTATTTTCTTTTCTTTAGCTGAGGGGTTACGCGGGGGCGCGATATCCCAATTTCCGGTCAAGAGGGCGCGTTTGCGTTTGCTCATCTCAGAAAAGATATGGCCGTCTTTTTCTTCCATATCCAGGAACAGATCATGCTGTGCGCGGATGTCTCCCTGCTCGGCACTTTCCAGGATGCGCGCGAGTTTGGCTGGGGTGAGTCCGCGGCTTGGATGGGCAGCGAACTCCTGATGCAGTTGTCCGACCCTGGCGCTTTGTGCTTCTTTCAATTTCCCGGTATCGATCGGGTTGCCATACATATCGACTAGTTTTACCATGCGCCTCCTTCATTTTCTGATTGGCCTGCGCTCTGGTAGGCCATACCGCTTGAGCGGGTAGTGGCTGCCATCCATAGCATATGCAATGCATCAGGGCCGTCGTCGTGGTCTGCTTTGGGGAAATGCCTGAGCTGATCGATCAAAGTTGCTTGCGAGGGATGCAAGCGGATTAAGCCGTTGGCCATGTGCGGCTGCAGGGTCTCGATTCTGAGTAATTTATCAGTGTTGGGTGTGATGGCAGTGGCCGGTACTGGTACACCACGGGCAGCCGAACGCTTGACCAGCTCCGTGCGCAGAAACTCCTGAAACTGGATCACCTCCACCACCCATAACACGCAACGGTATTCTGCCTGTAACTTTATGATGTCTTCGATAATGCGATCTGGCAGGCGTTTTTTGATTAAGGCTTCCACTACGTCCAGAATGCCGGTGTGACGGTTAAAACCGCCCACTAACAGGGCGGAGGGATCGCGACTTGCACCGTGCTTGCCCAGGCTTGGATCGCATGCACCAAAGAAGCGCCATTCCATCAGGCGATTTACCCAGAACTGGATGCAATTGGCAAAAGGGGCATCATCACCGGATATGGGATCATTTTGTTGTTCAGAATCGAATGCCGGGCGGCCATCACGCGCACGTTTGACCATCAGCTTGTAAAGCGGCTGGGCGGCAGGCCAGGAAACGATTGAGCCTGCTTCCATTTCTGTTTTGCGCTCCTGGTAAAACGCTAATGCCTCCGCTTCACCTTGGTTAAGCAATAGCTCCTCCCACTTGTCCCACAGATCCATTCTATGCGGCCATTCGATCACCGCCCTGAATTTGCGTGCGTTCCATAGCGGGTTCTTGATCAGGCGCGCCAGCACCGAGTCATAGTGCAGAATGGTGCCGATGATGACCACGTCCATGCTGTCATCCGCCGGGCCGAGTGACAGCACGGTTTTCTTCAGCCACAATTCTAATTTGTCGCGCTGTTCTGGGCTCCTGACATTCTCATCGTTTTCAAGATCATCACCGATTACCAGATCGGGCCGGTGTGGACCATGGCGCAGTCCGCGCATACGTTTGCCTGAGCCGAATACCTGTACTTTGGCATCGTTACTGGTTACGATGGTACCGACTTGCCATACGCGCCCTTGACCGGTAGCATGCGGGTAATCCATCATCAGACGCGGATTGAATTGCAATTCGGCTTTGATCGCCTCCAGCATAGGAAGCGCCTGATCGAGTGCATCCATGATGATGACTGGGTAATGTTTGCGCTGCGTGACTATGCACCAAATGACGAAGATCTGCGTCACCAGCGTTGATTTGGCATTGCCACGTGGAGCGGCAATGGCGTCATGATCACCGACGCCGTTATCGACGATCTCTTTCAATCGCTGATACAGGAAGTCATGCAGTGCTGCATTGGGATGCTTGATATAGTGTGGGAAATAGGTGCGCGCAAAGAATTCGAGATCATGCTCTGAACGTGTGAGCCTTTCTTTTCTGGCTGCGCTATCTGGCGCAAAACCGTCAACATTCGCTTCGATTTGTCGGCGGAATTCTGCCGCTAGCTGTGTCAGCTCCTGCAGGAAGGCTTTTTGGGTAGTTTTAGCCATAGCGCTTTCCAATGCTCTCGCCAAACGGCAGCAGCACTTCTTCCATCGCCGCTGCATGTTGCGGGTAATTTATCTGGATAAATTGCACCAGGTCACGCAAGAGGTCGGCAGCAAAACTGAGCTTATCCAGCTTGGGATTACCCTTGGTGACGGCGTTCATGGTTTTGGCGTAGGCATCCGAGATGCGTGAGAGCACTTCGGCTTTATCCAGCGGCTTGATATCCTGGCTGTTTTTGACGTCTTCCAGCGTGCTTTGAAACAGCAGCACAAAATCTTCCATTACAGCCGCAGTGACGGCTTCTGCCCCTTCACCGGACAGCCTCGCAGCTGCACGCGCGCGATCCCAGTCATCGCCATTTTCTCGTGCGGCATCCTTCCAGCGTCGGATGGTGCTTAACGGGATGTTAGTTTTACGCGCAACGCTTTCCAGATTTAACGCTTCATAGACATAGGCAGAGCGTGCCTCGGTTATTCTTTGAGTCGAATAAGCCATTGCATCCTTTACAGGCCGATCAGGGATTTACCTTTTTCGATCATCAGCGCAACACCTACTGATACCAGGCCGCCGCTGATAGCACCATTGATGGCTGATTTCGTCTCGACCTTGCGCAGACGATTATCGAGTTTATCCAGCCGGGCATTACTTTCGTCCTGTCTCTCGATCATGAGATCGAGCTTGCCCTTGATTTCTCCAAGCAGCAGCGTGTGTTCATCAGTCATGGTCATAAGCCTCTTTTTAGGGTTAATTCGTATTCATGCTGGCAGTCGATGCAGCGAGTTATGCCCTTGATTTTTCGCCTCATTCGCGGGATTTCTTCGCCACAATCCTCGCAGTGGCTAAATCCAGGTGCTTGTACTTCTAGCCGGATAGCGCGCTTTTGTGTATGCTCATACTCGGCGAGTTCAATGGCCTGCGCTAATTCGTCCTCTCTCATTTATTCTCCTTTTCGGGTGGTGGGGTAACCCACTCCACCAGCGCCTTGTGTTTCGCCTGGCACTCGTAATACATCGCTGAGCGCTCCAGGCTGTTGCGCAACAGGGTCGAAAGCCGTCCGTCTGCTGAGTCCGGCAGATCCGGACAAGGGTGAGTCAGCGAGGTCGGTGGCTGGCGTGGAGGAAGTAGAGGTGGGGCGAGCGTTGTAGAGGCGCAGCCCGTCAGCATCAAGACTGCAATGATCATAATCAGGATTATGCTCAATATTTTCATCCGCTTTTTCCTTTATTTTTACGTAAACAGTGCGTACTTTTTCACGTGCTGTTTCAAATTCCTGGGTAGTTTTAAGTTCTGCTTTGGCTTGTTCGAGGGCCTGGCCTTGCGCTTGCTGGATGGCTTCTTCAAGGGCAACTGCCTGATCTGCCAAACAGCCATTCTTGCCATGTTGATGGCCCTGGTAATAACCCATGCCAAGCATGGTGGATGACCAGAGTATGACTGCCAGCCAGAGATAGGGTGAAAACAGTGAAATCATTTGCTATCACCCTGCATGCACAGTTCATATTCCTGCTGGCGGCGCTTCTTTAGCCCAGGCAGTACACGGCCGCCCGCTTTGTTCCAGCGTAGAATTTCAGAGCAGGCTCCGGCGTAATCAGGCGGAGTCTGCTTTAATCTCTTGACCAGGGTGGATTTGCAGAATGCACCAGAGCCAATGTTGTACGCCAGGCTGACAAAAGCATCGGCTTCATGCTGATATACCGGCACATCGCCGATACAGCCAGGGCGGGAGAGTTGTGCGACCATTTCGCTGGCATCCCGATACAGCAACCCCAGCGCCCGCTCTGGGGTGGTTTTATCGCCTGGCTTAACGCCGCTTGTGGTACCAAAGCCAATGGTTTGTACTCCAACACCATCATCATAAGCATGCTCACGATAACCCTCAGACCAGGCAATCGCCACCAGCGCGGCAGCGGATAGGCCAATCAAGGCATTGCGTTTACCAGCCATCGCCAATCCCTTCATCCAGGATATGTCCAGGTAGGGGGCGCATTTGATGGGTGCGCCATTCAGCCACGGCAAACCCAGGGCATTCCTTGCGCACATCCGGCAGATCGCGATGACCGAGCACATGCGGCATTTGTGGATCTTTGGTTCCCTGCAGCAGCACGATGTCCGTGACCAAGCCGCACACGTTCTGTTCCAGGCTTTTCCATTGCGCACAGGTAAATTTATCGGTGCCGACCAAACAGATGCCGATGGATTTGCTGTTAAATCCTTGGGCATGCGCGCCGATCTCGTCGAAGTGGCGGCCAGTAGCGACTGCGCCATTAGGGTAGATCACGAAGTGATAGCCGATGGAAGCCAGGTCAGGATTCTGCCGCTGTCTGAATTCTGCTGAACGTTTAAAGCCGCATTGACAATGCCAACGATCGATCTCCTCAACGGAAACATGCTTGCCATTGGGTGTATTCGAGCAGTGGATGATGATGCTTTTGATTTGTCTTGTCATGCCACCATGATGGCGGAAGACAAGAAGGGAAATAAGGAGGAAACAAGTCCGCCCGTAGGTTTTGGGCGGATGAAGTTAGCAGGTTATGCGGGATTTAGAGTGCTGTCAATTAAGAGCTTTTCGTTAACTTTATTGGGTGGAGTAGCGGGCATCAAGCTAATGATCTGCTGGTAACGTTCGAACAGAAAAGCGACGCGTTCAGCTTCGGAAGTAAAGGCTTTCTTGCCATATGAAGCATCTACTGCACGATCAAGTAGCTGGTGTGCTTTTGAAAGAATGGGCGGCATGGTAAGCGGATCATAGAGATCAGCTAGTGTTGAAGCTGGAAACTGCATGCGTGCGTCCAATATCCCTTGGGCAGCCTTTTCAATCGCCTGTTTTTGCTTGTCATTAGGATTTGGCCAGGGAAAGTTGTTGTAAACGATTGTAATAGAATATTGATAATCGCTTTTCAGTCTACCTGTCACAGCGCGTAACCACGCCATATGCATTAGCGAAGTCAGAATACCAAAATGATAGAACGTAGCATTTGGAAATATTCTTACCTTGTTGCTGCATAAGGTTTCAGGCTGCATGAAACCAATCGGTACATATGTGCGTCGTTCAGATGAAACTTCTGGGATGACTAAATAAGGAGATTGGGGAATATTTTCTACATGAAAGCGAGTTGGTATGGCGGCCAATTTTTGTGTGGGTGCGCTCTTGCTAGCTAAGCGGAATTGACGCACAGCTTCCACGCGCTTTATTGCTTCTGGCATTTGCCGCAGTTTGTTTGGCGGGCAATCACCCAACCATAGACACCAACGCTCATGCCCGTTGATAAATTCGTCTGCCCCGATCCAGCGACGAAACCAATGTTTTGCTTGTGGTTCGCGCGTAATAAATTCGTCTTTTTCTTTTGTCGTAAATAAGTAGTTACCGCCATCTATTGGTTTGTTACCTATACCTATCTCTGGTATGTTACACAGCGGTTTTTCACGATTGTTCAGCATCACATTGGGTGCATCTACTAGATACGGATTGATATTTTTAGCAGGTGTAGCATGAGGCTCACCTTTGATATCCTCATATTCAAAAATCAATTTATTTGTGATTACCTGCATGCCAAAGCCTATAATGACGCAATGCACCGCAGCTTTACCCTTGGCTTCACTTTCCCATTGGAAAGTTCGATGAGCAAATTGAATATGCGTGCCACGCTGGAGTAAACTTGGCCATAGCACACCCACTTGTTCGCCTTGTGTAATGGAGTTAGTTGAGACAAATGCAGCACGTATTACGTGATTTTCCTCCATATAATTAACCGCTTTGCGATACCAGCAGGTAACGTAATCAAGCAATCCAGCATTCTTCGTGTCGCGAAAGATTGTTGCGATATCTGCGCGTTGTGCTTCATTCATGAATTTTGCACCGATAAATGGTGGATTACCCATAACGTAGCTGCAATCCAAAGCGGCCAGGATATTTTGCCAATCCAACCGCAAAGAGTTGCCATGTACAATATGAGCTGATTTGCTGAGTGGTAGGCGGATGAAGTATTGACCGAATTCTTCAGACACGCGTGCATTCATCTGATGGTCAGTCAGCCACAGTGCGACCTGGGCTATTTGTGCAGGGAATTCCTCAATTTCAATACCATGAAATTGATCAACATCAACTTGCACAATACTAGTTATGTCTAATAGCTGTTGACCACTATCATAAAGAGCGCGTAATACTTTTAGCTCAAGCAAGCGTAATTCACGGTAGGCAATCACAAGGAAATTTCCGCAACCACAGGCTGGATCTAGGAATTTTAAGCTGGCTAGTTTGCTATGAAAAACTTGCAGACGCTTTGTATTGTTGCGAGCTTTCTCAAACTCTGCATGTAATTCGTCTAAGAATAGTGAGCGAATCAGCTTGAGAATATTTTCTTCCGTTGTATAGTGGGCACCTAGATTGCGTCGTGCATTGGGCGTTTCATCCATGATATGCTGGAACAGCGATCCGAATATAGCAGGCGAAATTCCGCTCCAATCCAGCGCACAGCAATAAAGCAGCGCAGCGCGCATTTCGCTGTCGAAACTGGCAATGGGCAGGCGCTCTTCAAACAGCTTACCGTTGATATACGGAAAGCGCGTAAAAGTTTCATCAAGGTTTGTTAGACGTGCAGCTTCTGGAGTATTCAGAATGTCAAACATCCTCAGCAAATAGACAAAACAGCAAGCGTACCAGATAGACTTCCAGTGAATGACCGCTGTAGCCGATTTGCTTGAGTCGATCGTGTAGTTTGGCCATACGCTGCACAGCTTTTGCATTAACTGGGCTTTGGGGTAATATCTTTAGTGGTTGGTAACCCGCAATGAACCAGAATAGTTTGACGTTTTTGTAGAAATCTTTAAGCTGGAACTCGGCCTGTATTCCATCAACCATGTCATACAGGCGAAACTGAGCAAAGTCACTGACCAGTAAAAAACGCGGCAGCTCGTGTTCTTTCAATCCAGGGAAATAATCAATAGCTTGCTGGTAAGCGCGATCCAGGTTTTTGCCGAGTGATTTATGTTCGATCAGCAGATTGCCTTTCCATAACCAATCGATGTAGCCGTCTTTGCCATCAAGCTTTTTGATTCTCTGCTCAAAACTGCCAATACGTCGGGGAGAAATACCAAAAACATTGAAAAATTCGACCCAGAAATGCTTGGCTTCAGCATATTCCGAGGCAGCATCTGCCCATTCTTTGGAAAATGCAAGCGCACGGTTTTTGATTTCATTCCAGGCTAGTGCCATGCTATTTGATTATCAATGATAAAAAACAGGTAATTTTACGCTCTTTTAGAGGGATTTAGGAAGCATACAATTTCTTATATTAAATCGTAAATTACCAAAAAATATAAATCGTTTCTTTTTCAATAGTTGCCAACTTACAAAGTTATTAGATATGCTGTGATAATATAAATTAGCTTTTTTCTTCGCTATTTGGTTAGGATTTCAGTTATCGACTAAAGAAGATTGAAATCAATATATTGAAGGTGAACAGATAATGGCCACAACAAGCCGAATTGAATGGACAGAGCAAACTTGGAATCCCGTTATAGGATGCACCAAAATTTCATCTGGTTGCAAAAATTGTTATGCAGAATCGATGGCTCAGCGCCTGAAAGCCATGGGAATTTCTGGATATGAGAATGGGTTTAAATTAACCTTGGTTCCTAAAAGACTAGAAGATCCGCTTAAACGTAAAACACCCACGGTTTATTTTGTGAATTCCATGTCAGATCTCTTTCATGAGGATGTGCCATTTGTTTACATTGATCAAGTGTTTGAAATTATTCGGCATGCTAAGCAACATACTTTCCAGATATTGACTAAGCGCGCTGAGCGTATGGCTAGATACTTTGATGGCAAGGAGGTACCATTAAATGCATGGGTTGGGGTGTCTGTAGAAGATCGTAAACATGGTGTTCCTAGGGTAGATTACTTGCGTAAGATAAAAGCATCTATTCGCTTTTTGTCCGTTGAACCGCTACTTGAAGATATCGGTGTCATTAATCTTACTGATATTCACTGGGTAATTGTTGGTGGAGAGTCAGGTCCAAAGGCAAGGCCAATGAAACCAGAATGGGTTGATGCTATTCGAGAGCAATGTGAAGTTGCCGATATAGCGTTTTTTTTCAAGCAATGGGGTGGATGGGGTGCGGATGGCAAGAAGCGTGCAAAAAAACAAAATGGTCGCATGCTTAATGGCAGGACGTGGGATGAAATGCCAACAATGAGTCTCTAGTCACATAATGATGAATTTGCACTAAAGGTAATAAGCTGTATGACTGAAGTTCATTATGAATGGGCACTTGGACACTCTTACCCATTGATCCAACAGCATAGTGTAGTTAAGCATGAAATTCTACGTTCTTATCTAATAGCTTATATTCAAACTCTGGCCTCGAATCCTAATAGAGAAGAATTCCGCCTTACCCTAGTTGATGGCTTTGCAGGGGGGGGTGTGTATCGACATGCAAAAAGTGGTCAGGAACTTGTTGGTTCTCCTTTTATTATGTTAGATGCAGCAAGGGAAGTTGAATTCTTGATCAATAAGGATCGATATAAACATATAGTTCTTAACTTTGATTATTTTTTTATTGAAAAAGATAAAGGAGCTAAGTTACATCTTGAGAAAGAATTGAAAAACCGTGGCTATGGTTCTCAAATTAACAACAATATTTTTTTACATCATTCTTCTTTCGAGGAACAAGCTGATTCAATTATTGATTATGTAAGAAAGCGAAGCCCTCGCGCTGCTCGAGTAATCTTTTTATTAGATCAGTATGGCTATTCCCAAGTGCCAGCTTCAATGATCCATAAAATTTTACATTTATTACCTGGAAGTGAAATTATTTTGACTTTTGCTGTGGATTCAATGCTGAACTATGTTACTGATCAAAAGGGATTAACTCAAGGTTTGCTAAATAAAATTGGTGTTCCTGATGTATTACGTGGGCGTACCATTGAAGATATTAAGAATACCGAAAGTGATTGGCGCTTATTTATTCAGTCTTGCCTATACAAAGAGCTGGTAGATAAATGTGATGCCAGATTTTATACCCTATTCTTCATCCGATCAGATAAAGGTCATGGCGACTATTGGTTAATCCATTTCTCACAAAGAGCGCGCGCTAGAGATGTCATGACGCGCATCCATTGGGCCAAAAATACGGATTTTATCCATTATGGTGGAGCAGGTATGAAAATGTTTACTGCTCTTGGGTATATTCCTAAGAATGATGAATCATATACTGGGCAAATGGGTTTCTGTTTTGATGAAGATGCGAGAAATAAGAGTGTTTCTACTTTGATGGAACAGATTCCACATTTAATTTATCCTGATCCGGATGGAATGTCATTTGGTGAAATGTTTGCCACAACCTGCAACATGTCACCTGCATCAGCCGATATATATCGAAATGCTGTAGGAAAATTAATAGAGCTCAAAGAATTGGAAGTTATTGGCCAGGATGGAGGTCGACGCAGATCAGCCAATCGGATTCATGATACTGATCTAATTATCGCGCCTAGGCAGAGGCAATTGTATTTTGGAATTGAAGAGTTATAGAGCTTTAAATTAGCTGTAGGACATATTACTCATATAAGTATGAAAAGAGAATTTATTGAATTATCGATTTAATAGAAAAGACAAACTTCTCCATCCATGGCCGCGCGGAATATATTTTATATAAGGCGTTTTGAGTTCGTTAAATAGCGATTCTGAAGAAGAGGTGATTTATAATAATCCTCATCCAAAAATCTAAGAAGGGTTTTGAGCTCTTTTTTGGTATCTGGAATTTCTATCTTTTCACTTCCGTTTTCCATTTTAGTATCAAGTGATATATTAAATTCTGCAGCAACAGCTTTGATGTCATAAACTGGAACTTTTTGCAATATTTGACTTTGTGATATCAACCAAAGTTTTCTGCGAATCCATGTATCTGAAATTGAGACTAAATTTGCAGTATTTGTAACAGAAACACAAGCCATATTCGCAAACTGCTGAATATCAACATCTGTTGCTTCTTTATAATATTCCGAAACATCAAAAATCTGCCTCAGCAGATGAAAGCTATGGAATTTGAGCGCGCCATTTCGAATGATTGCGGTTAACTTATTGTCTATAGTAAGACCGATTCCTTCTATCTTTCTATAGACGTTTAATGAATGAAAAATAGAAAGTCCGTTAGTTGATATAATCCTTTTTTTATCAAAATGTTGGATAAATACCATGGGAATTCCATCATAATCGATATAGCCGGAAAAGAGAGCTTTTATGCTTCCAAATGCCTCTGGAGTTGGTGTTACTTCCGGAATTGATAATGGATTTGATACTGCATCAGAAAGACCATCTATATCGTCAAATTCACTGATGACTAAAACTTCTCCCAAATCAGGTTTATATTTGCCGTCAAACGGAATTTCTTCTTGGCCATTGCAATTAAAATTAGATTCTTGCTGCTTCAGTAATGAAGTTAAGTCTGCTTGTACTTCATGTGATAAGGAGAAACGAAGTATGCGATTTGCGGGATCGTCCGTTAATGCGAAAAGATTAAACATTATTTAATCTCCATGAGCATTGTCTCGGAAAGCTTTTTTACAAATTTAATTTCTTTTGGATCTCTAATTTCCCGCTTCGATATCAATGTATAAACCATTCCTGCTGATGATTCAAGTTTATAAAATCTAAATTTAAAGATCCTCAACAAAGGATGTGCCGGGAGAGAGCTAATTAGCCACAAAAGTAGACCAATAATAACCAAAATAACAACAATAGTATCTATTGATATTTTTGCACTATTTAAAATAAGTGGAAGTAAATAGCTACCGACGAATGCAAGAAGCATGAAATCATTAGGTTCAATTTTCTTCGCTTGAATATGAAATGTTTCTCCCTGTTGCTCTACTAGTTTAATAATTAAGATAGGCAAAAGAATTCCAAGTAGTCCAAAAATAATTAATTGAAAGACATCCATACTCCAGCCATAGAGATCATATCGAACATATGCCGTAGTAATAAGAGCTGGGGAAAAAGAAGAAACAAACAATAGTGTTTTAAGCCAATTTCGCATCAGTTGAGACTATATGGCGGTATAGCTAACGTTCCAGTGAGTAGCATAAATATAAATAATTCATAAATTCCAATGTTATGGAATTTTATTCAGCCCATCAGGCTATGACAAGAGTTTATTATTAATATTTATTTCGTATATAAGGCTATGGATAACAGCTTTATGATTAGTAAGGATAATATTTATTCTGAGCGCTTCATTAAGATGCTAAAGTTTTGTAGTCTTGATCGAAACTAGATGTGTAGTAACCTTATCATTTCTATATAACCTGATGATCTATTTGCATAGTTCATCAGGTTATTTCATCTAAAACAACCCCATCTGCCTTGGCTCATCCTGCTGTTCAATAGCGAGAATTTTTCTTACTTGCCGCTCAGTAAGGCTGTACTTCAACGCAAGCTGGCGCTGGCTTAAGGTTGGCCATTCTGCACGGATCTTGCTGTTCCTCAGAGCGATACGGATAGCGTCCGCCTTGGGGATGTCGAAATGTACCAGTCCGCCGTAGTGCTCTGCTAACTTGCGCGCAGCCTCGAGACCGATGAGGTCGGCCAGCACATGATCTTCCGGCAAGTGTTTGGGCACGTACAGGCGTACGCCGCCGTATTTTTGCGTGAGTTTAAGCGTAGCGGGGAGCCCGATTAGTGCAGTGATTTCCTGAAGGATGCCGGGCAGCAATGATTCATCGACGTCATGGTCATGCATTTTGTTGTTTCATCCTGTTCGTGAGGGCAGTAATGATGGCGCGCAGCTCATCCGGCTTGCACCATTCGAGCCGTTCCCGCTGCCACATTTGTTTAGCGATGGCGTGGGCGTAAGACCAAGGTAGTTTCATTTCTGTGAGCAATGCACTTATTTTGCTGATGAGCGGCTGAATGCTGGCCTTGCCTGCTTTAGGTGCACCAAGCATTGCTCTTGCTGGCAGCTTTTTCTTCCAGCCTTTTTCTTTCAGATGCTGCAGCACGCGTAGTCTTGCGGTGGCTGAGAGCTCACGGCTGGAGCGCACTCCGGTAACGTTAAACAGCATGTCACGGTAAGTGTCATCATTCATGCCAAGTTGTGCTTTGGCAATGTGGATCTGTGCAATGTCGCGTTTACGTTGTTCTTCTGCAGTTAGTCTAGTTTTCATGGCGTTAAATTAGTCCAAAGGTTTGGCTCGATGGCGCTAGATTTAACGCCATCTGGTCAAGCCTCTAGGCTTCAGTAGTCTGCTCAAATGGAGTGATGACTAAATCCTCCACACCAGTGACCACAGTCAACCCGGCCACACCGCGTACCTGATCCGGTGCGTTGAGGACAGCTTCTTTGTTGATTTCTTCCTTGATGCGGATAAAGCGTTCCAGTCCCAGGCGCTTGAGCATTTCGATCACGGTATCCGAGCCGCGCACCGATACGCTGGGCGGGCGTTGCCGCCATTGCACCTCACCTGTGATAAGGTTGGCAGTTTTCACTTTGCCGCCATCCGTTAATTCGAGACGGTGGGCTTCACAGTAGCCTTGCACACCTTCCAGTAGAGTTTTGAGCTGATCATTGAGAGCTTCCAGGCGTGGCTGGAAGTTTTGCGTGATGTGGGCAATGGCGTCGTTCATCTCGGTAGTGGCACGGGTGAGTTGGCGCTGCAGGTCACCGATCTTGCGAATGTCTGCAGCGGCCTCATCCCTTGTTTGTGGCACGTGGGCTTGAGCCTTGGTCTTGTGTCGGGTGGCGGTTTTAGCCATTTTTTATCTGTCTCCTGTAATTATGGATTGTTTTTATTGATAATTTCCTGGAGCTGGTTGCGTACTGCCTCCGGCATTCCTTTTCTGATTGCTGCCTCCTGCTCCTGTTGCACGTGGCCGATACGCGTGCGCATTTCCTGTTCGGTTTCTACCTTTTTAGCTGCCTTGTCGGCTGCGCTGGCGATGATGGTGAACAGGTAGCTGTGGCTTTTGAGCGGTAGCGTCAGGGTGTCACGCTGGTCAATCATTTGCTCCAATGCCGCTTTCCAGTAAGCCTGCGGGGCAGGGAAGACCCGGCCCTTATGTTCGATCTTGCCAGCTTCGACCATAATGATGAGCTCGCTCAGCAGTTTGGCCAGCTTCGTATCAGATATTTCCCGTTGGGGCGGTTTGAATAGCTGATCCACATAGATCAGCAGCAGTTTGCCTACTGGCGTTTGACTTAAGGCGTGCTCAAGGACATTCCGCAAGGCTGCATTGTTAATGGCTGCTAACAGCGGATATTCAGCCTGGCAACAAGGGCAGGTTAGATGCATGAACTATGCTCCTGCAGTTATCGTGATGGTGATGCCGCCTGGCGTTTGCAGCGTGAGGCTGAACCGCTCAGGCAGCAGATTAAAAGACTCCGGCTTGTTCTCCGGTTGAATATTCGCCTCTTCACTTTTTGCCTCTTTTTTTGCAGCTTCCTGAATGGGTTTAGTGGGAGCCGGGGTATTCACTTTACCGGGAGCCTGTTTTGCCAAGAACGAATCTACAGCCTGCTTGACTTCATCAGGTTTAGGCGGATTGGTATATCTTTCATAGTCGTCAGTAGCCAGTTCAGACACGATGTAACTGTAGCGCACGTTGTCTATTTTTTTGCGTGCCAGATGACCTAAAACCCATAGTTTTCTGATGTTGTCAGACATTTCTTTCGCGTTCTCAACAAATGAGAGCTGATTGAAGGCTTCTGCGGTAGTAAATGCCGTTCCCAGGTTTCCTGCCCAATCCAGTATCTGCGCGCTGGTATCGTCAATTTTCATAATATTCTTCCTGGTTTTCTCAGCGTGTTATAAATTGGCCTGGTTCTAGCCTGGTGCTCGTGGTCCACTCGACCTGTACACCGTCAATATTGGCAGCCATAGTTTTTTCTTCCACGCCATTTACGCGGCTGATCTTGATCATGGCCCCGCCTAGCAGGTTGCAGCGATTGGATGGGCTGATGGTTAAGCGCACATTACGGCTGCCGATGTTGATATCGAGCACGCGGTGGCCTGTGCGTGCCAAATTGATAGCGACATTTTTCGCTTTAGTGAGCATATCCATCAGGATTTGGTTTTCTTTGCCGATGGAAATTGTGTGTTGTTGCGGAAAGCAGTGTTGTGTTTGATGTTTTTTCATGCCGGCTCCATTTTTAATTAATTCAAAATCTTTTCTGTATGCTTCATGCAGATTTATTGTGCTGCTGGTACTTTCTTCTTCCACATCGTGCATCCAAAGCTTGGTAGCGAGCAGGATGCGTTATAGTGTGTTCATGGTTTATTGCTCTCCTTGTGTGCATCCTCCTGGTAAACCTTGATCATGCTTCCAAGAAACTCAAGATTGCTGCCGATGTAGATGGCTTCATTTTCTGTCAGGTTGATTAGCTCCATGGATTCGTTGCTGTCCTTCATGGTTAAACTGATCTGCACACCCAGGGAGCCGTTGTCATGCTCTACAACACAGACGTGTGCCGTTTTTGCGTTGGTAGATATTGGGGTGATAAAACAGATGCCTGTAGGGTTCATGATTTGCTTCCTCCACTGTTTTCGCTACTCTGATCAACGGTCATTGTTCTTTGCATGCAGTTCTGGCAGGCGCGCCAGTGCTTCATTGCGCGCGGGCTGCTGGTGGGTGGTCTTCTGCTGTGGTATTCACGGCATTGTGCCTGGCTGATTTCCAGGCCCAGATGAGGGCAGCGGATACGGCCATAGATTTCGATCACTTTGGCTGCTATGTGCCTGGTATCTGCCGGGTATTTGTCATGCACGATCAGGCTGATCGCAGTGCGTGATACGCCGAGCTCTGCTGCGACTTGCGCTTTGCTGCTGGCAGCAACCCTTGCATTCAGGATCTCTCGCCACATAATGGCACCTCCTTGCCGTTGTTCGGATCAAACAGGGTGTTTTTGGCCTGCCGCCAGATGGGCGCGATGGGCCCGGTGTTGTTCTCATCCGGCAGCCACCAGCGCATGTACCCGTTGGAGGTGAGTGCGCTGCCTGCTTCGCGCTTCTTCATTTTGATGAGATAGCCTGCTTTTTCCAGTGCTCTGAGATATTTGCCGATATTGCTGACGATGTCGGCTTCATTCCCGGTAGACACTAACGGCTCAATTTCAGGGATGCTGAACTTCTTGCGGATGCGGATAGCGCGCCATACCCGCATTCTCAGGCTGTTTTTGTGGATACGCACTGCTTGATAAGAGCCGTTTGGACCCGATCTGAGCGCGGCTTCAGTTGCCAGTGCTTCTTTGCCTGCGTCCGTGAGCCGGTAGCAGCCAGGAGCAGTCAACACGACAAGCTCGTGCTTACGCAATTTGCGCATCGCGTTTTCGACTTGTTTTTCTTTAAGCCTCGTCAGGTTGACGAGTCTTTTCTCGGTGATGCATTCGTTAGGAGCGTGCTGACCGATAACTTTAAGGAGTTGTTCAGAGATCCAGGCCATTAGTGCAGTCCCCCCGCTCGGGCAAACATTCCCTCTATTCGAGTACGAGCATCATCGTTAAGATTAAGGCTGATCTTTTTCTTGGTTTCGTCTAGCGTGAGAATGATTTCCTTGGTGGAAAACTCAATTGATCCAATGACCTCTCCATTCCTTTCTAATCTCACACCGAGGAAGCCTTGAATAATTTCAGTTTGATGGTGGTATAAACGACACCCTTCAGCGTTAAATCCTGTTCCTCCAATATAGACCGATCCATCATCAACAGTGATGAGTAGGTAGCTTGATTCGATAAACATTAGAACGAGATATTGTTTCTCATCGAGCTCAAACCGTAACCCGACTCCGTCGGGTTTGCGTTCATCTATTTGCGATGTATCCAGATTGCATGGTTTGCTCATCTCAGCGACCCCCATTTACCAGGGTTCGCTGGCCGGTTGATTGCCAATCGAGCGTCAGTTGCCTGTTTACGACATTTTTCAGTGATATTTCCTCCAGCCCATTGAGCTGTGCTTCGCGCTCTACCAGTGCGATCGCGTTCATGATTTCGCGCATTCTCCCTTTGCTTTGCCGATGGATTTCCATGGCCAGATCGCGCGCCACTTTGACTTCGCATTTTTGGCTGCAGGTCATGACGACGTCGTCAATGGTTGCCGGACAGAAGGTAACGACATGCGCAATACGGCTGCTGATCTGCAGGTGTTTGCTGATCTTGGCCTGTACTTTCTCCATACCGACCAGGACGATGACAACTTCCGTTAAATCGGACAGATCTCTGGCAGCTTCCAGCACGCGCGCGTTATCCCTTAAGCAGTGATCCACTTCGTCAATCACGATAGGAGTTTGATTGCGCCCGATATAGCCGGATACCCGTGCAAATACGTCTTTGGATCTACCGGATGGGTCGACTTTGAGATTCTCGGCGAGCTCCGTTAAAAAATATCTCGGGGTCCAGTCAGTTTTTGCGCGCAGGTAAGATGCACCGACTTGCACAGCCCACTGATCGACTGTTTCCGATTTACCGTAACCGGCCTCGCCCGTAACCAGCAGCAGGCTCGATTCCTGTGCGCCGCGTCCTTCGACAGCGGCCAGGCCCTCCTGAAACCTGATGTAGTTACTGGTTTTGACAAACACGTTCTTCACATTTAAACTCCTCTTTCTCTAATGTGTTATAAAAACCGGCTGCATAGAGTAGTTGGCGCTACTGTGCGGCCACTTCTTCTGGAGCTTTTAGCTCCTCTTCCTGCTGCATTAAATTCTTAGCGGTTTCATCATCTGCCTTGGTCCAGCTGATGCCATCGTATGCATAGATCTGGAGCATATCGAAGTACTGATGGCTGTCGACATACTGCATCAGGAATCTGGCATCTAGCGTGTCCCAAGTGCGCTTGTTGTTCATCAGCCAGGTATATTTTTCAATAGTGCTTTTGAAATGTGGGCGCTGAATGAGTGGTGAGACGTTGGTTGGCTGAGCATCAACTGCTTGTGTTTCGATCGGTTCAGCTATCTCAATGCCTGCATATTGAGGTTGTGCTATGGCCATCGGCGGCAGTTCGATGCCTGGCTGGTGTTCAATCAGTTGTGGTGGGTTGAGCTCTTGTTCTGCTTCCTCTATCTTGGATGCTGCACGTTTGATACGGCCCTGCGCGCGTTTGTAGCGGGCTTGATCCAGCACTGATTCCGGAAAATAGCCGCGCTTGTTGGCTTCAAATTCTGCGATACAGATGAGCTGTCCTTGACGGTTGCGTACCCAGACACGGCTGGCGTCGTGGATGTCATAGCCAACCTGCGCGGTTTCACCGTGGTAGTGCACCAGTTCCTGGCTGAAATAGAGGTTATTGAATAACCGTACTTCTCCGCGGATGATTTTGCAGGTTTTGTAGGGGCGGAACAGGTCGTTTGCCTCAACAGCATCCACCATGACCGGATCGAAGTCCTCAGCTACTGCCTGCGCCCAGGCTTCATTGGGCGTCTGGTGGCGTTTTTTGCCGTCTGCTCCGCGTACTTTGGGCAGAGCCCGGTGGGGGTGATTGTTGTAGTCGTCGATCTGCTGCTGGCAGAAAGCCATAAAATCAGCCCATTCCATCAGGTATTGTGATTTGCCGATGGTTTTGAGATCCTTGCGCGTAATCTTGAATACTTTTTGCTTGGCTTGAGCATCCATCTTTTCGCCCATGTAGGTCGGCAGCATTTTGGCGGCTTTGACCCAGATGGTCTGGTGTGCGCGCTCGATTACGCCACGGGCTTGCGAGTTATAGGGGAGACTGTGCGTGAGTTCAATTCCAAGCCTGCTCATGAAGCCGGTCGATTCATCGGACATGGCTGCATTCTTGTAGCCTGATCCATTGTCGACATAGAAGATGGACGGTATACCGCAACTCATACATGCATGGCGTAACGCATCCAGAACTGCCCAGGTTGATTCAGCTAATCCTGCCGACCAGCCGACGGCTTTACGGGTAGCAATGTCGAGCACGGTGGTGATTTCAGGCCGGAAAGCTTTGCCATGCATCGGGTGCGCAATTTCTGCATCAAACGTGTGCCCGTCTGCGGTATAGGCGTCAGTTGGGCACATGTAACTGGTATCCCGCCGTACGAATGGCAGGAGCGATTTGATTTCACGATTGCCCATACGTCCGCGTTGTATATCTACATTGCTCATTTTCTGGATAAAACGGTGAGCAGCTGCATAGGAGGGCGGTATGATGACCGCGGGCAATAGTTCTGGCAGTTTCTCTATGCAATAGGCGAGGCTGGGTTTCTGTGGCTGGCCGTAAAGATTCAGCAAATAGGGTGCCCAGGGTGGAATACCGACTGTTTCGCGTGCTTTGGGTGCGAGCTGTACCACCTGACTACCGCTGGCACCATTACGTGCTGATTCCTTTAGCCAACGATAGAGGGTAGTGCGCGATAACGCACGCTCCATGCCTGCCTTGGCATTGGCCACAGGGACTAACTGTTGCAAATGCTGGGGTAATTGATTACGTGCAGCCAGGTCGATTACGGTACGGATGGCACGTTCTGTCCCTCCTACGGCTTCCAGTCTGCGGACTTCTGCACAGATTGCGGCACGTGCTTCAGCTATCTGGCGTTGCCAGTCTTTTAATTGGTCGGGGTTTTGTCTGCGATCCTGCTTGCTACGTAGCTCGATTTGTCTTTCTGGTAGTCCTGTCAGCTTGAGACTGGCTACAGCAGGCGAGGGGGTGTTCACTGGTTGAGCCTGTGCTGGCATGGCTGGCGTTGCCTCAATCAGTGCCTCGATTGCACGCTGTCTGATAATCGCCATAATGGCAGCGGGTGGTTGGTATTCGGTGCGCATTCCACCCTTGCCACCTTTGCCAGGTACTATGCGCGATTCCCATTTTTCTTTTTTTACACGATCGTGCATTCTCCGTTCACTTTCTGGTAATCCTGGCAGTCTCATTTCTGCTAATTCAGAGCATGAGTAGTGAGTTTTGAGTGTACTCATGATTCCCCCATTGCTTTCTTAATTACTTTAATTTGCTTATTCAAATCTTCACGAAGACGTTCTAGCTGGCCAAGCTTTGCGTCCAATGCTTCTCTTCCTATGATGAGTTTTGCACCTACTTTTCTGGCACTAAACTCAGTTAAGGCTCTTGATTCTGTTGCAATATCAAAAGCAATCGCGATATCGAGAGGTGGAACATGTACATCACTGGAAGGTGCTGCATATTGATCAAGGATTGATCTTTTTACAGTTTTCCATCCAAGCAGCTTACTCATACGTGCAGCAACATCATCACGATCAAGCCCTTTCATGGCATTGGACATAACATGCGCAATCTCTACACGGCATGACAACCCCCCAGGCGCTGTCACCGGCGCTGGCGGCAGTTCCTGTTCAAATAAGTCCATAGTGTAAGGATCACGCGTCTTTTTCATGACTAAATCGCAAATTTGCGAGAGTTGCTTCCTGCGTTAAACTGGATAGCCATGTATTCATGCAGCCCCTTCTTTGTAAATATGATTTACATTGACATTTTTATGAGTAGGGTTAATCTTATGTTTTGCTTTATAGCGACCGCGTCCGCGTTCTCCGCGCCCTGATTTGGGCGATCCGTCTATGTGATAGCGGCTTGGCCAGATGGCTTGCGGTGTGGTTCCAAGATGCTCCGCAATCATCCGCTCGTATTTCGGGTATGGGTTATAAAGCGCATTACCTAGCGTTGTCCGGCACCATCCATAATTGCGTGACAACTTTTGCAAGCTGGTTCCAGTTTTATGTACAGCAGCGATGATGTCTGCTCTATGCCAGTCTTTCGGGATTGGTTTTTTTGTCATGTTTAACGTAGTCATGTTTTTTTACATGGCAGCATTATGTCTATACGACATTACTTAGTCAATACGTCAGAACATATATTTTTGTGCTTCGTTTGCTTTTGCTTGCTAGCTATTGATAAAAAAGGATTAAATCAATGTTTGGACGTGTTAATGTTATTCGCCCTCAGCGTCAATACTTTGCTCTATGAGTGCTGACATAAATAAGATGTGGTTTTCAGCTTTAGAATTGGCTCTTATTGGCCAGGCTGGAATTATTGATATTCCTCGATCTGAGCGACGTGCTGGAGAAAAAGCCCGTAGTCTTGGATGGGAGGAGCGTCATGTTCTAGGAAAAGGGGGAAAAGGGGGGGTAAAAAAAGAATATCAGCCACCCAGAGATACTCTATTGATCATTCACAAATTTCTGGAAGAAAATCCTGGTTATTTTGTGAAAGAAAAAGGCGTGTCAGAGGAAATGCCACAGCTCAAGGCGCATCCGCCACAACCATTGGCTAAGCCACTTCCAACCTTGAATGATTTCGTGTTTGTGCCTCGTTATGATGTGCGGGGAAGCGCTGGCCACGGATCAATTATCCATTCCGAACAAATAGTTGATCACTTGGCTTTTCGCGCTGATTGGGTAAAAAATACGCTCGGAGTGACGGAGAAAGACTTGGTTTTGATAAGTGTGAAGGGCGATAGTATGGAGCCTACAATAGGTAATGAAGATTTAATCCTAGTAAATATTCAGGAACACCGAATTGAAGAAAACGCTATTTATGTACTGCAGCATGATGGCGCGCTGCTAGTAAAACGTATACAGCGCAAAATGGACGGCTCTGTGATCATAAAAAGTGATAATCTTTTGTATGAGCAAGAAGTACTAGATTCTTCTAAAGCTGAAGCTTTACGTGTATTAGGTCGTGTAGTTTGGTTTGGGCGCAAAATATAACGAATAAGTACCAATTAAAGCGCAAATTTAACTATTTTTTACCTATTCTTTCTTATTTAGTACCAAATAACTTTTTTATTAAATATAGCCGCTATTCTTTATTTCATGCGCTTTTTGCGGCTTTTTTTATTTCTTTACTTATGTACCAAATAAATCACCCCCTCACACTTAATATCAAAACCAAAATCTTATTTTTAGATAGAAAAAGCTGCGCCCAAAAAATCCGTTTCAAAGAAGAAGGCAACCAAGAAAAAGCAGGCAGCCTAAATGTCGCGTGACCTATTAAAAAAATATATCGAAAAGCGAGACTTTGGTATTACGGGTGAATCGAAAGGCAAAGTCGGAAAACGCGCTAAAACAAATCTGCGTTTTGTTATTCAGCTTCACGAGGCGACCCGCATTCACTATGACTTTCGGCTTGAATGGCATGGGGTAATGAAAAGCTGGGCGGTAACTAAGGGCCCGAGCTACGATCCTGCAGATAAACGGCTGGCAGTTCGTACCGAAGATCATCCGATGGATTACAACGATTTTGAAGGCGTCATTCCAGACAAACAATATGGTGCCGGTCCGGTCATGATTTGGGATAAAGGAACCTGGATGCCAGAAGACGATCCAGACAAGATGGAGAGAGAGGGCCGTATCACTTTTACAATTGAAGGTAGCCGCATGAAGGGGCAGTGGCATTTGATCCGAATGCGCACGCCGGATAAACGCGAGAACTGGCTTCTCATTAAAAGCAAAGACGACTTTGCGCTAAATAAAACCAAAAACGCTGACTTCCTCAAACGCGAGAATACCAGTATCGTAACAGGCCGTACTATGGACGAGATTCGGAAGGCAGGACTTGGCAAAACCACCAAGCTTACAAAAGCGCCCAATTAAAGCCGGTTATAACTGCGCCGAAGGCTAAAAAAGCAGTTTCCAAACCCAGGGCATCTCTGAAAGTTAAATTAATATGATAAAAAAAGACGCGGCTGAAAAAACCATTGTTATGGTCGGCGCTTCCAGTGGGTTTGGACACGGAACGACAATTGAATTAACCATCTGTAGAATAGAGGTGCTAGAGGTACTTGTGGCAGAAATTACCAATGGCGTCCGTATTCGAGAAAGAATGAGAGCTAAAAACGAAACAAGAAAAGTATCATGAAGCTTGTTCAGCTCCTACTTCCGTTAAACGATAATTTGGGAAAGAAATTTCCGAAAAAATTCTTTAAAGATATCAAGGAAGAACTGACCGAGAAATTTAGCGGTGTTACCGCATTTTCGCAATCGCCAGCGGAAGGCGTCTGGGAAGATGAGGGGTATGTCCAGAAAGACCAAATTATTATTTATGAAGTGATGGTCGCCGAGTTTGATCATAATTGGTGGCGTGATTTTAACCGCAAGCTTGAGGCAAAACTCAAACAAGAGAAGATTGTGCTTCGCTGGTTTGATGTTTCAACGCTTTAAGCAGCCATTCCATTGGCTACGTGCTGCTTATTGGTGAGATGCAATAACGCAGAGAGGAATTCGCTATCTGTGCTCTCATAAGATTAGAATGGTGGCTTTAATAAGTCTAACTATGAAGAGATCAGAATTTACACATATCAGCCAAATGACAGAATCAATGAATAATGGTGCATGATGTAATATTGAGGATGAAGAAGGAAATTAATTTATATGCTTAGCTTACAAGCGCAGTGAAACTGAAGGTTATTTCAATAATATTTATTTGGCTCTATATGAATTTTAGTGGGTATGGCATTATTCGATAATGAATAGTGAAACTCTGTTTAGTCTGGCTTTAGGCCTTCAGTCTCTTTGGGAAGTTAAAGAAGTAAAATTTGTTCATGCTGAATCAAAGCGAAAAGAATGACACCTGCAGACTGGTTTTGCAGCAGGGGCACGATTTGCAGATGAGGCAGGAAATCTTTGTGGTGTTTATGACACAGTGGAGCGGACATGGCAGCACCTTAACTTCTTTGAGCATACTTCTTATCTGCACTGTGCCGTTCTCCGCATCAAGACTTCGGCAGGTAAGGTAATTAATGTAGCGGTACCGTGGGCATGCACCAACAGAGTGGTTTTATCTTGCTGTTTGAAGCCCTGGCTTTGGCGATGATTGAACGAAAAATGCCGGTTGATCGTGTTGCTGAGCTAATGCAAGTCGATCCACAACGCATCTGGCCGATATTCAACCATTGGGTAGGCAAAGCGCTGCATGCAGACAATCCTGCTGCTGTTAGCCAGCTGGGTGTTGATAAAACTTCCACGCGCAAAGGGCGCAACTATATCACGGTGGGAGTTGATAGGGAAAGTGAACGTGTGGTTTATGTGAATGAAAGAAAAGGCAGACAAGCCGTTCAAGCCATTGGCAGGCATTTGCAAGCAAAAGGGGCTCAGGCAGAGCAAATTCAGCAGGTCAGCGTGGATTTATCTCCCGCTTTCATTGCCGGCGTCAAAGCTACTTTCCCTGACGCACAGATTACCTTTGATCGTTTCCATATCGTCAAGCTGCTCAATCAAGCAATGGATGCAGTGCGCAAAACTGAACGCAAGGAACACGATGCGCTTAAAGGCCACCAATACATTTTTCTAAGAAACCCCGAATCACTCTCAGAAACGCAACAGCAACAATTAACCAGCAGCTTCGCCTCTATCCTACCTTAGTGTCGGTCCGAAAACCCTCTTCTTCTATAATAAACATAGGGTTGCGTCTAATTCAAGAAAAGAAGATTGCTGAAAAATTGAGTGAAAGTGCCGTTATTAGGTGGTTTTGGCGTATTTTCAAGCAAAACAATTTCAAACTTCGATTCAAATCAGCGAAAATATTGTCCTCAAAGACAAACTTCGTTCAAGTGGAAATCAAATGCGCGTAGTGCAAAATACCCAGATGGAATTAGGTGAAATTGATGTATCCCACATCAAATTTGACTTGAGATCACGAGATGATATTCCGAAGATACTGCGCGGCTTACAGCACCTGTACCTGGATGAGGCATTGTGCCACAAAGTTTTTGCCTTACTGGAAAGTGAAATTGCCCCCAAGGTGGATAAGCACAATGGTCGTCCTGGCATGACCCTATGGAGTGTCCTGGTATGTGGCGTATTACGGCTGGACTTAAATGCTGATTATGACCGTCTGCACGAATTGGTCAACCAGCACAGGACCTTGCGCGCAATGTTGGGGCATAGTCTGTACGATGAAGACAAGCAATATGCCTATCAAACCCTGGTGGATAATGTCAGTTTGTTCACGCCAGAATTGCTGGACAGATTAAACCAGATCATCGTCGAGGGAGGGCATATCCTCATAAAAAAGGACGAAAGCGCCCTGCGTGGGCGGTGCGACTCCTTTGTGGTTGAAACCGATGTGCATTTTCCAACCGACATCAACTTATTGGGGGATGCCCTGCGCAAAGCGATTACGCTGACGGCGCGCTGGTGCGAAAGCCAGCACTTAAGCGACTGGCGGCAATATCGCTACAATCTACGTCAATTAAAACGACTTATGCGCAATGCACAGAGCAAGAAGCGCCGCAAAGCCGCAGACCAACAAAGCAACCTACAAACGATTCAAGCGTATCAGGCCTATATTGAGCAAGCCCAATGTTACGTGAACAAAATTCAAACCACCTTAACCAAGCTGGTTACAACTGCTACGCGCGAGTTGCTGCAAAAGATTGAAATTGAAGACTGCCTCCAACATGCCAAGCGCCAAATAGACCAAATTGAGCGTCGTGTTATCAAAGGCGAAATCATTCCTCACCAGGAAAAAGTATTCTCCATTTTTGAACCCCACACCGAATGGGTCAGTAAAGGCAAAGCCGGTGTGCCTGTCGAGTTAGGCGTCAAAGTGTGCATTCTGGAAGACCAGCATCAATTCATCTTGCACCATCACGTAATGGAAAGACAAACCGATGATCAAATTGCGGTAAACATGGTCACGCAAGCTAAAAAACGCTTTCCCATACTCAATGCCTGCAGCTTCGATAAAGGTTTTCATTCACCTGCTAAGGAACGAAGATTCAATAACTCCAGAGCTTTGAGTTGTAAATTAAGTTGCCGCGGATAGAGTATTTCGGTTATGTTTTGAAAATGAAGATAACCACATACACCCCTGAAGTCGAAGCACAAATGCGCAATTTTTATCACAGCTTATCGGAAAAAGACCGCCGCCGCTATGCTGCCGTTGAGGCGGCAAAGCTGGGTCACGGAGGGATCACCTACCTTTGTCAGGTATTACACTGCGATGAAGGCACCGTTAGCCGTGGCCTGAAAGAGTTAAAGATGCCGTTGCTTGAAAAGGAGGAACGTATTCGGCAAGCAGGGGGTGGGCGAAAGTCAGTTGTGGAGACGATAGAAGGGCTGGATGAAGCTTTTTTAGAGATGTTAAAAAATCATACTGCCGGCTCACCAATAGATGAATCCGTAAAGTGGTCAAATTTGAGCCGCAGCGAAATGGCTGAGAAGCTAAAACAGTGCGGATTTAGCGTGAGTGTGACCGTTATTGATCAATTGCTCGACAAACATCATTTTCGCCGCCGTCAAGCCTTCAAGGTTGAAGCCGGGAAAAAGAACCTACCGCATCGGGACGAGCAGTTCAAAAATATCGAGCGCCTCAAAGAAGAGTACCGGGTCCAAGGTAATCCGGTGATGAGTATGGACGTTAAAAAAAAGAATTGATCGGTAATTTTTATCGCCCCGGAAAGCTCTATACCACTGAGGTCGTGCGGGTCAATGATCATGATTTTGCATCCCTGGCAGACAGTAAAATTGTGCCTCATGGGCTTATGACATCCATCGCAAAAGCGGCTATATCGTATTAGGCACGAGCCATGATACCTCTGAATTCGCTTGCGCCTGTATCCGGCATGGGTGGTTGAACTATGGTCAACTGGACTATCCAAAGGCGACGAGTATTTTATTGCTCTGCGACTGTGGAGGCAGCAATAATGCACGCCACGCTATCACCAAAGCTTGTAGTGGAGTTATTTTTACCAGTGTCGAGCGGATCAAAGCAGTCATGAGTAAAGCAAAAACTTCTCAGGGACTAAAGGTCTTTATCTCAATTATGGATAGGGTATTTGAAACTGGGCGCAAAGTGGCGGATGGCTTTAAAGAAAATATCACCATTGAGTTTGACCCGTTTTTACCGAAATGGAATTATGTTGCTATTCCATCTGCCAGCATAATTTCTGGGGTTATTAAATCCTGATTCCTAACCAGGCTGAATTAGCCCAACATCTTGAGCAGGTTACGCTGCCCAAAAAAGGCAAACTATCCAAAGAGCGCAAAGCAATAGAACAAATGGAAGAATTTGTTAAAGCCCGTCGTGCGCACTCAGCAGTAGAGTCAGCAATCAATGCGCTGCAGGTGCACGGACTAGACAAATGCCCAGATCATGGCATGGGTGGTTTTAAACGTTACGTTGCACTGGCTATTGTCGCCAGAAATATCCGCCGAATAGGTAATATTCTATGGCAGCAGGATGTGGAGCGTGAGCGCAAAGCTATAAAACGTAATTTAAAGCACCAACAAGCAGCTTAAGCTCTCCCGCTAACGCAAAAAACCGCCTGATTGCGAGCAATCAGTGGTGAGTGCTGGGTAGAAACCGTATTTTTCATGCCATGCCTCACAAAAATACAATCAGAGGCTTTTTTGGATGTATGGTTTCGTTGCATTTTTACAAAGGCACTTAAAAATTAAGCAGATTACTGGTGAAAAAATGGGGTTTTCGGACTGGCACTACCTTAGGAGAGGCCTACCGCCTCAAAATACTGTTCAATGAGCTGTGGAACATGCCAGATAAACTCAGTGCGCACGCTTTTCTTACGCAGTGGTGCAATGAGGTCAATCAAGCCGGCATTCCAGCTTTCCATGCTTTTGCTAACACGGTCACTTCTCATTGGAGCGGGATTATTCGCTTTGTCGAGTCCCGTCTGACCAATGGCATTCTCGAAGGTATCAATAACAAGATTCAGCTTGCCAAACGGCGCGCCAGAGGTTGCCGGAATATTAACAACTTCATCAATATGATTTATTTTTTATGTAGAAAGCTTCAGTTTACTTACCCACGGTATTTCACATAGAACCATATCTGTTCTATATTCTTTTAGCTTATCAATTAAACTAATCTATAAAGCCTTTTGTTCTCCCCCCCGCGTTATACTCTAAAGAAATGAATGCAATAATCATATGGACTGCAGTTAGTTTAAGGAATATATTTTTAATAATTTAAATGCGATAACTGTATCGCAACATAATCTGGTTATCGGAAAAATCACTTGCTCATGAGATTAATCATTCTGTTCCTTTACTATGGGAGAATGCAATGAACGATCAACAATGCACAAGCAGCTCTTTTCTAGCACATGTACTGGGTGCGGTAATTCTCATAGGGTTTTGCAACATTGCAGTGGCGATTGACTCTTCGGTAAAAGCTAATACCGCAACAATGCCTAACATAGAGTGTTTGTTCAACTGGGCACAAACATTTCACTCCGATTTATTTTCACCAGCGGTGCAAGAGGTGCAATTTTCTGACCCTTATACCTATCGCTATTACCCAACTACTAATTCTTATGTGGGCGTTTCGTCTGCAGATAATCATGTTTACTACCAAGGACCGACCGATCTCTCACCAAGGGACCTCGGTGATTTATCCATTTTCCTGCAAGAGTCAGGATGTGGGGCGATACCTTACCCTATTATTTTTATTCATGGCTTAGCCTCTTCAGCAGAAACATGGGCTGCATATATAGACTATCTAATAAATAATGCCAAATGGACATTCGGAGGAATCCCTTCTTACAATCATGGCACAAAAATGGTTGATATTAGCTGCCCCACGAATCCAAACCCGGTTATTAAGTGTACGGGTAATGCAGGCAATTTCTATACGCTAAATTTCTCTGATAATCAAAACCTATCTTTAGATAGACAGGGGGGCGAATTAGCAGCAATCATTAAAGCAGTTTTAGATAAAAATCCTGGAACAACAAAGGTTCTTCTGATTGGGCATAGCTTAGGTGGGCTTGCTGCAAGAGCTTATCTACAGGGACTAGCACAAGCACCCGATGCAGCAGCACCCATTGCGTATCAGGGTGATGTCGCGAAATTTATCTCCATTGCCACCCCACATCAAGGTAGTTTTTGGGCACAAGTATGTCATGATGATCTCGGTATTCCCGGTGAAAATAGCATTTGCGATCTTTTCAATTTAAGTATTGATCCGCATAGTACTGCAATGCAGGAACTACAAACAGACAGCTCGGCTTTGAAAATACTTAATGATTTAGCCACTCACCCCCTTCCATCCGATTCAATCTATGTCTCGATAATTGGAACAGGTCAACCTACGTTGTCTAGTTTAGTCAATTTTCAAGATGGCGACGGTATTGTTTCAAATACTTCCCAGAATTTAATGGAAGTAACTGGAAATCTTCCTCTCCAACAGAAATCAATAAAGGTTGATATCCTTTTCCGAGAAGAATGCGGTAATGAAATAAAAATACCCGTTGTCGGGAGCTTAAGGCAAACTCACACTTGTGAGACAACTGATATGGGTGTAGGAGCAGAAGTTTTAAAAAATCTGCACTAATTTTAGCAAATTAAGCGCACTGATCTTTGCTGCGTCGTGCCCTCAGTGCGTCCCACCGTGAGAGTTTCGTTACGGCATTGGACCAAGGATCAACTCCAGCGATGAACAAAACATCAAACGAGGTAGTGCCAGTCAAAAAAGTATTAGTTAACAAAACACCTTTCAGCAAAACATCGAAAGCATCAACCGAGAATTATCAATGTCGCTTGAATAGAAACTGTACACAAATGTCCCCTTGCCAGGAAGCGATATACTATTGTAATCAATGTCGATTTACGAAATTTGATAGCAATAGTTTATGACATGTATTAATACAACAACATCAATACAAATTTTTTACCGGCTGAACTTAAATGCGAATTAAGAGCTGAAATAGAAGCCAGGTCATCGATAACATTAAACTATTGAGGAAGACATCACCTAACCTCAATCAATCAAAGTAACCAATGAATTGGCAAGACCGATTAATAGCGATTTATCTCTATAGCATGTCCTATATAAATTGATTATAATGTGAATTAAGAGCTGACTCGTAAAAAATTCCAGAAAAACAGAGCCGCAGCCAGCTTTCCGAATACATGTACCATAAGCCCGTTATAAGAACGAACTTTGCTGGCACATTCAATGCCTGTTTTTTCTTCAATCCAGGCAAATAAGGCTTCAATCGGTTGCCGCACGCGAGAAACTGCTGTCGATAACCATTGATCCTGTGGTTCCAGATGGTGCTGCCCTTTTTGTTTTTTAACCGGTGTCAAGACGGTCAGATTCTGAGCTCGCCTGATGCATTCAGCGTCAGGCCGTTGATAAGCTTTATCACCGTACAGCTCATTGTTGTACAATTGTGGTCGAATCTGATCAAATATTTTGCCATCATGGTCGCTGGCGCCAGTCACACCAATATACTCAGGAATCGGCAGTGAGCCTGGTTGGCGGCGCCCTATGATATGGACCCGCACACCATGATAGTACAACTTCTTGGTAGAGCAGTAGCCTGAATCCGCCAACTGTTTCGCTACACACGCGTTAAACCGACGACCTTGCCTCGCAAGGATGACCGGAAATGAATCAGTCAACCAAACCTGCCCGGCATTCCTGGTTTCCTGTTCTTGCTGAATCAGTGCTAATAAGGGTGCAAACACATCGGCTACCCGATTCAGACGCTGAACATAAGCCACATAACCTGGAAGTCGTGGAAACCAATCGCGTAAGTGGCGATCCGCATACTCATAAATACCTTTGATCTCTCGATGCTTGTCCATTACACCGAACAGGAAGAGGGTAATGACTTCTTCGTCGCTAAAACTTAAATCCGCGTGGTTGCTCATTCTTTGACTATAAACCCAAAGATTTTGCTGATAATGCTTGCAAACATAGAGATAAATCGTTATTAATCGATTTTGCCAGTTCATTGGTTACTTTGATTGATTGAGGTTGGGTAGTGTCTTCCTCAATAGTTTAACGTTATTGATGGACTGGCTTCTATTTCAGCTCTTAATTCGCATTATAATTTACAGATGACCTATCCGATATTATTTCGCCGTAAAGTATTATCCGTTCGAGAGAAGGAGAACCTCTCAATCGCGCAAGTGGCCAAGCGTTTTGGTGTAGGTGTGGCCAGCGTGATGCGTTGGATCAAAACTCCCGATCCCAAGACCACCCGCAACAAACCTGCCACCAAGATCAACATGGAAATGTTGGCGCAGGACATCAAGAATTATCCGGACGCGTATCAGTACGAGCGCGCCAAACGGTTGGGTGTCAGCAAGCAAGGCATTAACCATGCTTTAAAGCGTCTGGGCGTGACTTATAAAAAAAAGCCTGTGTCACCCCAAAGCCAGCGAAGAAGAGCGGCGTATCTTCCAGAAAAAAATTGAAGACTATGAGCGAGCAGGCCGCGTTATCGTCTACCTTGATGAAAGCGGCTTTGCGCACGACATGCCACGCACGCATGGCTATGCGCCAGTGGGTGAGCGCGTCCATGGCGTAAAAGACTGGCATGCACGAGGTCGAATCAATGTGATTGGCGCTCTCATCGGAAAGACGCTGCTGACCATAAGTCTGTTCATCGCCAATATCTGCGCTGACATTTTCTATGCGTGGATAACACAGGACCTGTTGCCTATACTTCTGCCCGCTTGCGTGATTGTCATGGACAACGCAACCTTTCATAAACGGCAGGATATCCAAACCGCCATTGCCAATGCCGGGCATACACTTGAATACCTGCCGCCTTATTCCCCGGACTTAAATGACATTGAATCCAAATGGGCTCAGGCCAAAGCCATCAGAAAAAGGGAAGGGTGTTCCATCGAGCAGCTCTTTGAAGTGGTACCCAAAAACTGTACAGGTTGTTAAGCTCTGGCAGAATTAAAAAGGAGCTTAATAACAATGAGTAAAAAGCGCATACAATATTCGAGCGAATTCAAAGCAAAACTAGCGCTGGCAGCGATACGTGGTGATGAAACTGTCCCCCAATTAGCAGCGCGTTATAATGTACATCCCACGCAGATCAATAGCTGGAAACGGCAACTCATTGAGCAAGCTGCCGAGCTGTTTTGTAAAAATAATACTGCCGCCAATAAGGAGCAGCCTACAACAGATGACCTGCACCGGGTTATTGGTCAATTGGCGGTAGAACGCGATTTTTTAGCAAGAAAGCTCAATCATTAAGTCTTGTAGAACGCAAAGAGATGATTGAGCCCCATGGCAAACTTAGTCAAACTCGTCAATGTCAGCTGCTGGATCTGGCGCGCTCAACTTATTATTATCAACCGCAACCAATCAGTAATGCTGATCTGGTTCTGCTGCGCATGATGGATGAACAGTACTTAAAGACGCCACAATATGGCTCACGCAGTTATGCTACCTGGTTTCAGCGCCAGGGAATCATGTTAGGGCGCAAGAAAGCCTCTTCCTTAATGAAGACACTCGGTATTGTCAGCATAGCTCCAAAACCCAGGACCAGCATCTCAAGCAAACAGCATAAGGTCTATCCTTATCTGCTTAGAGAACTTGTCATTAATAAACCCAATCAGGTTTGGGCTGCCGACATAACCTATGTCCCCATGGAGAAAGGCTTTGGCTATCTGGTTGCCATCATCGACTGGCATTCGCGTAAGGTGTTGAGCTGGCGCTTGTCCAATACCTTGGATACTGACTTTTGTACTCAGGCGCTGGAGGCAGCCATCCAGGATTATGGCTGTCCACAGATCATGAATACCGACCAGGGCGTACAGTTTACCAGCGAAGCATTTACCTCCATACTAAAAGATCATCATATTCAGATCAGCATGGATGGCAAGGGGTGCTACTATGACAACATTTTTGTTGAACGACTTTGGCGGACAGTTAAGTATGAGCTTTTATATACCAGAGAATTCAATAATCTGAAGGAGATAAAGCAGAATTTATCCACATGGTTTGAATGGTACAATCAAGAACGATTTCATCAAAGCCTTGACCGTCTTACGCCTGATGAAATCTACTATAGTGATCCAAGAATTGATCGGGTTGCCTGAACCTGTTTAACTATACATATCAGAGCTGAACTTTCTTTCAGGTTGTCCAGTTACAGGGAACCACATCACTTTGCCGTTTATGAAATTTGATCCTAAATTCCTCTTTTAACCCGAATTGGAAGCCAAATGAAAGGTTGGCAAATCGAGAACTGGTGGATTTTTTGGTCCGGCTGCAAAGATTTTGTCGATAATGTAGCGTACCAAGGTAGGCCAACGTTCCACTTTTGGCAACTGAGGCGCATTTGCTAGAATGAAATCAAAACCCTTACGGATACTGCTGATCATTGTTTTGATTTGATCACCCGCCTCATGAGTTAATGTAAGCAATAGTCGAGATTGACCTGCATGTCGAGTCAGACGAGCAACCCCATTTAGTAGTAAAGGGCGACTGGTAATTGCTTCCAGATGTGTTTTGGGGTGTGCCAGGCGAACATACCCGCTCCACCAGTTATAAATGAGCGCGACTGCTCGTGCTGAGAGGTTACAGCGCTCCAGGTCATGAGTGGTATAGCCACCCCAACCCCATTGGTTTTTCAACTCATCAAAGCCATTCTCGCAATCTGCCCGATCCCGATACCATTGACCGAAGGCTTCCAATGAATAATCAGCACTGGTCACTAAAACAGCCTATTCCCATACTTTGATCTTATCTGGATGGTCAACGAAGTGCAGGGTTCCCTGTTGAGTATCAGCATTCATTTCGACTGCCAGATTGTTTTTGACTTGACGCCGCAGCACCACTATCCGCCGCGCGCGACTCCAGCCTGCCAATTGGATTTCATCCTCTACTGCGTCAAAGCCTTGCCCCACGGCTGCCACTGGTTTTGCTGCCATTTCCGCTCGATCAAATGTTTAATTCCAGCAGTCTGGCGCAGTTTGAACAGATAACGCTGATTAATCTGTTCCATTCCAGCCATCACGCCTTCATTGCCAAAAGCACTGTCGCCACGCACCAACGCAGGACGCTTTTCAAGAGCCAAGTCTTCGATTAACTGCCGCAGACGGGGTAGGCTATGTTTGGCAGCATGAGATTTACCGCTTTGCACTTCAACATCAAGCACCAGACGAACATTGCTAATCCAATACGTATGCAAGGTGTGGCTTGGCCGTCCCGGCTTGCTAGGATTGTAGCCGATCTCAGCACCTGTTTGACGGCCATATAACAGCTTGACGCTGCTATCAGCGTCAAGAATCCAGGCAGTATTCAAGGCTTCACGAGTACTCTCGCTGAGCGCTGTATCCATCCAGCTTGTACTCTTCATCAGTTGAGCCAGGCAGACAGCACGTTGCGATTCATCGCAACGTTTGGGTAAACCTGGCGCAAGCGCACTCAGCGCGCGACGCAAGCTCTCATCGCTGACAATCTTGCCCATGCCAAGTATCTCAGGAGCCACTTCGTCTCCTGGTAGCCCGGCGATGTGGGCATAGCGTCGCTGCCCATCAAGAATGGAGAGCAACCAGGTACCCAGTAAATCAACCACAGCAGGCGCATTAGGACTCGTGTAAGAAAGCGGGCATCCTTCTACCCAACGGGCAAATAAGCCGGTAACTTCCAGGAATTCAGAAAAAAATGCCAACTGACCCATGGCTGTGGCACTTCCGTTTTCATCCCAGCGCACGTGAAATCGACCACCAGGAGTCGACAAACACATCTCCTCTGCAGATTGCTCCATCTCCTGCACGGCGTTACTTACCGCCTTTGCCGCTCCTTTTTCCTCAAAATCCTTTTCACCCATTGGGTGACTCCTTTATTCAGCCATAAAGCCTTGACAGTATTACGTTTTCGGTTGTTTTTATAGGTTCAACTGAGGAAAATAGGTTGATTCATTTTATATGGGATCTGCTATATGACAGTAATGGCGCGCGATGCACTACCATGGCAGATGCCAAGAGACTATATCGCCATCATATTCGCAAGCAGTGGCAAAGCATTCAGGGAACACGTTATCGCTACAGATTGCTGGATGTTGGACTTAATCTCGCCTCATCTCTCGATGAAGCGCCACAATGGGTTCCCTACCGACTGCTCTTTGTTAAAGGAACCACGGCAGATAATGCAGCAACATCTGGCAAACATGACTGGACGCTATTTATCACTACGGATACCACAATAGAAGCAAGCCGTATTCTGGAAATCTATGCGCTGCGTTGGGGTATTGAGGTTTACTTCAAAGAAAGCAAACGCCACCTTGGTCTGTTGATGGAGCAGAACCAGTAGTTTTGCCTCTCATATTGCATCGATCCATCTGGCTGCCATACGCTTTTGCATGCTAGTCTTCGCTAAGCAGGAAGGGATCGGATTACAGGTAAGCGAGGTGAGAGATAAATTAGTCGAGGGGTTAATGAGCTTGAGTTTTGCAAAACAATTATAGCTGCTGTTTCGCGCATTGATCCATGAGGGGCGGTCAGGCATTAAACGCCAGCTTGGCTGTAGCGTTGAACAGATCATGGAAACAATTGAGGCGCACATAAATCAATTCTTTATGCAAGCTCTGCAATTAGATTACCTTACCTTACCTTACCTTACCTTGCCTTGCAGCAAGAAGCTTTGGATAGGTGTGATCAGTGAAATTTTATTCGATTTTGAACTCCGAAACTTGAGTAACAAGACCAATATTCATTTTAGTATTGGTCTTTTTTATATTGAAAATTGTAAATTAAGACTTTTATCTTCTCTAAATTAGTGTGAATGAGACAGAAGCTGTGGTTGCATAAAAAATTAAAAGATCTGGAAGATAAGCTTTGCTTTTACCTGCAAATTTATGACTGAGCTTATAGCTCAGTCATTTTTTAAATACCCTTTAAGTAATTATTCTATATATCGCGATGGCGGCACTCTTCACTTTTAAATGGCCGTATTCGTCGATAATGCAAACTTGAAGCGGATCATTCTGCAATCTACCAAGTATGCAATTATTACCAAATAGAGATAGTCAACTTTCTACATAAATGCTTGTGGTTTATGCATTTTCTTTAAATTTATTTAAGCCATCTTATTATTTGTCACAATTTCTGTGGATAACTATGTGGGTAAGTTGTAAATACTGTTGCTAAGATGGTTATTTGTAACAATCTTTTCTAGATCGACTAAATTTTAAACATATAATAATATTATTTATTATCAATAAGTTGTTATTATATTGGTTATTTTTATACTTTTGAATAATACAGATCCTTTATAAAAATAAGTGTGGATAAATTCAGAATGTCAAGAAATTTTCAATTCGATTGCATGCGTTCCTACCATGAATGTGAGATTCTACATTCTATAAAGTGGAGGATTCTACAAGAGGAAAGCTCTATCAGATGAAAAGATTCAGCAAATCTTCGCATCAGAAACCGAGATTTTCCGCCGTGTTGTTCGCAGCGATGACCGACATACTAGATTCTATACCTACTCGCTACCGTATGACGGCTGCCGCTTGGTTGGCAGGTGAAGATTTACGTACCATCATGTCAAACGGAACCCTTTACCGACACGCCAAGATTCTACGTGAATATGGTCTTGATATAACCGAACCGTGCAACGTCACTAAATTCCCCACCAAGGTTCACGTCGTCGAGCTTAAACCAGTTTTCTCCTCCTGACTGGGATAGATTCGATGACGAATTCAATAACCCTTAAAATTTGTGGTTAATAAATAAGGATCACTTTATGAAATTTTTTCTTATGAATTGCTTATTGTTATCTCTCTGCTGTCGTTCCTTTTTACTTTTTTGCACCAAGCACCCAATTTAGAGATATATGAAAGAGTATTCTGCAACAATTTAAAAAATGACGGTGCAAAATCACAAAATCCTCCCAGCAATGTCTGCAATTATGCACCGTCAAAATACTTCAACAATGGGTACAAATTAAATGACTCAGCTTCGTAAATATGCACTTCACGAAACAAAATCAGTAGCTCAAGCGCTACAAGTAAATTATCCAACTTTATGCATGCTTTATTCCATTGTACTAAGGTACATGTAAAAGCTTGTAATGAACAAATAAGGAAAACGTTATGAATTATTTTTTAAATAGAAGAATGGTGCACAAAGAAAAGATAAGAGAGAAACAATGTGCACCATGGGAGGAAAATATCCATTGAGGAGCCGATACGTACCTGTATAACAAGGAGAGAGGAGGGTTGCAGGTTTATACCCATGCTCTTTTTTAACAATGGATGTGCAAATGATAATTGTTTTCATTTGCAAATGCAACATATTTTCACGAAAATTAAAAAATGGGTGCACAAAGTGAAGAGGGGAGATATTCACATGTGCACCACATCAAAAGATCATAACTATGAAAGTCTGGTACACAACTATAACGACAAGAGGCTATAAATTTATAGCTGTGTACCGTAACCCTTTTAGCAAAGAGTTAACAATAAGAACTACAAAAACGATAAAAGTTTCAATGATTTATTGATGAGCTGTTCTTGGCCTCAAGCCAAACGTTATGCTGTAGCGCTGATTGGGGGGTGTGCACAATGCACCAAAAAAAGGTGCACAAGGTAGTAAAAGGGTATAAAAGGAACAAAACAATTATGCATCTTGAAAAGGCCATGATGAGAAACCGGTACACAACTGCTTACTGAGGAATCGGGAGAAATAACAATTGCGTACCGAAACCGTATTATTAATATGACTATCGACTAAGCGTTATCTAAACAACAAACGTTTCAATAATTTAAAGATGAGTAGTGTCCAGCCTCAAGCCATTCGCTAAGCTGTAGCACTGATTTTGGGTGTGCATAACTACAACCATTAAATATTATATAGAAAGGTTTAAATGAACCAATTCGAGCAATAAATTCACGCAGTATGGCTACTGGTGTTGTTAGCAACAAATAGAATTGTCCGGTTTTGTAGCAAATAAATTGTCCACTTTGAAACGCAATGAATTGTCTATTAATTCATTGCGCAGTTGTGGCGGCGGATTTACGCAACAACTGTACTGTTCAGTTTTATTTCCTTGCCAGACGAATCATATGTCGCAAGCTTCCTTGGGCCGTGCGTGATAGCTATTTGTCCATTTGGATAGCGCAGTACGATGACTTTTGCTTTCACATAATGGCAGCGATGACGATCTGCCGGGATTTGAAGCTTTAAACCTTCAAAGCTAACACAGTTATCATAGCCAACAACGCGCTCATGACGCTCACAGAGGATGTCCGCAAGCTCTCCACCAATCCATGGTACAAAAGCACTACCTTCCTCGGATGCCGGTTGTACGAACTCGGCATTGAAAGTAGGCATATAGACTTCTTTCAGATACCGATTAGCTGCTGTCATATCGGTAATCCCAGCTAATACTAGTTCTTTAGGCAGACGTTCCTGGTGCGTGCGAAACATGCGTTCACTGCGTCCGCGTGCTTCTGGCGAATAGGCTGCAATCATCTCGATTCCTAATCGTTTCATGGCCTGTCCAAATTGAGTGAGATTCTGTTTGTCAACCTTGCCTCCTGCTTCTGGCGTGTACCAGTAGTGGCTGCCACGATCGGAGTAAAATGAGGCAAATAACCCGTGCTTCTCAATGACTTCCTGTACGCCCTGGAAGCTGCTCATAGTGCTTTCTTCCTCAACGAAAAACATCGAGTAGTGCTCACTGGTGGCATCATCCATCGTGACAATCAAATCCCATTTCTGTCCCAAAACCCATTCATGCGTACTGCCATCTTGATGAATCATCATACCAATCAAAGGAGCCCGCTCACGCTTCTTACGGTGCGTGCCTCGCTTCTTGGTATGTTCAATCAGTCCGGCTTCCTGTAGCCGGTTTTTAACCCACGTATGACTGCGATTACCACCGCCAGAACGATACCAGGCATAGAAGTGCTTGGCATTCCAACCCATGTGGCGATTGCGATAGTGCTCGACCAACCGCATGACTTCATCTACTGGTGCCCGTCGGTGTGATACCTGCACAAGACGCCTATCTAATAACGCATCCAAACCATCCTCATCATACCGGTTCATATAGCGCCGGAATGTGCGATCACATACTCCAAGCAATAACGCCGCTTCCGATTGCGTAAGGCTCCTTTTTCTATAGCTTTCATACGCTTCTTCAAATCTCATCTTCCTGGTCTCCTGTAGCCATTCTGTCCGTTTCATCTGAAATCCTCCCAGGATTCCATATAAACCGGACAGATCATTTGCTACAAGTCCGGACAGTTTATTTGTTCTCTACATATGGCTACTGGTGTTTGAAGTTATTCTTTTTTTACTTTATTATAATAATGGCCTATTTCCTTCAATCGCTATTGGCTGTATTTTACCCATCCGTCGCTCATGCTGATATATCTGCTTCGTCATCATTGCGGTTATTACCGTCGTTACTGACGTTGCCACTACGAGGGCGCCTATGCTAGGTGTAATCTCGCCTCATCATGGTCTTCAAGTAATATTACTAAAACTTTTTTAATCATCCAAATCGCCTCGCGAAGGGCAGTTTTTATTTCATGAGCAAAATATTATATAACGTAGGCACTAAATCACACTGTTGATGAGAAAATATGCAATATTACTATTCCTACGATTCATAAGGCAAAAGGTCGTGAGTGGTCTAAAGTTCGCCTTATGGGCGAGTTCCTGAAGAGTTCGGTACGGCAGGAGGATAACATTGCGCTGTGTGAGAACAGCAAAGGTTTTATGGCCCAGTTGAGAATTGCCATTAATTTGATAACTCTCTTAGGGTTACAGGTTGTTTTATTGTACCGCGGCCGCGTTTGAGTTTGCCATGATATCAACGATGCTGTTTCGCACCAAAATAGCCTTCATCGACTTTTACTCTACCTAATAACTTGTCTTTAAGGGCAGTCTGATGGCGATATATTACTTGCCTGAAAATGCCATACCACCGATTAATCGGGTTATGGTTTTCACCTAACAGCAGAGCTGCTTTACTGGCTGGTATATCAATGCTAAAACATTGAATGATTTTTTGAATGGAATAATGACTTGATTTACTGTTTCTTAACATCTTATTAAATTAATAGATTGTTTCTGCTAGTCTAGAGCCTTTAATATTAAAAATAAATAAAATGAATATTTTGGAAATAGTTGGTTTTGTGGTGCTGGTTGTTGTTGGGTTTGGAGCTATTTTGTGGATGGTTGGAATTCTGGAGGTTGATATAAATATTCAGACGGACAAGGACGATATTCATAAAAGTAACTGAACTATCAACAAATCAAAAATGAGGTAGGTTTTAGAATGAAATTAATCGGTTTAAACGGCGCAATCGGTTCTGGGAAGAGTGAAACAGCGCGGTTTCTTTCTGATAAATATGGTTATAAAGAGATCACGTTTAAAGCTGAGTTTGTCAGAAGAATATTTCTATCACTTGGTATTTGTGATCGTCATCCTGATTATGAAATATATCTCAATCTTTTCTATGATCAAGAGCTAAAGGATAAATCTAATGAATTACTAGGGGGGCTTACGCCTCGAGAAGTTAAGTTTTCATTTAGCGGTTGGGTTCGATCAATTGATCCTGATGCATTTGTTAGACCTACTGAGTTAAAAATAAAAACTTACTCAAAACTAAAAACACAATCTCTTCTTGATATCGTCGTTTCTGATGTTCGGTTTGAGAATGAAGCGCAGTTGATCAAAAGGAATGGCGGTGTTATCTGGAGGATCGAAAGACAAAACAATCCATTCAAAATTAAATCATCTCACGAATCAGAGAAAGATCTGGACCAGAAGTACATTGATCTTACTATCCACAATGATGGCAGTTTAGATGATCTGGCTATTGCTGTTGGGGATTCTTTGGAAGCGGCAGTAGTCTAAAGTTTAAATGCGAATTAAGATCTAACTCTCAAAAAATTCCAAAAAAACAGAGCCGCAGCCAGCTTTCCAAAGACATGCACCATCAGTCCCTTATAAGAACGAACTTTGCTGGCACATTCAATGCCTGTTTTTTCTTCAATCCAGGCAAATAAGGCTTCAATCGGTTGCCGAACGCGAGAAACCGCTGTCGATAACCATTGATCCTGTGGTTCCAGATGGTGCTGCCCTTTTTGTTTTTTAACCGGTGTCAAGACGGTCAGATTCTGAGCTCGCCTGATGCATTCAGCGTCAGGCCGTTGATAAGCTTTATCCCCATACAGTTCGTTGTTGTGCAATTGTGGCCGAATCTGATCAAATATCTTGCCATCATGGTCGCTAGCGCCGGTTACACCAATGTACTCAGGGATCGGCAATGAGCCTGGTTGACGGCGTCCTATGATATGAACCCGCACACCATGATAGTACAATTTCCTGGTTGAGCAGTAACCTGAATCCGCCAACTGTTTCGCTACACACGCGTTAAACCGGTGACCCTGCTTGGCCAACGCTACTGGAAATGAATCGATCAGCCAAGCTTGTCCGGAATTCCCGGTTTCCTGTTCTTGCTGAATCAGTGCTAATAAGGGTGCAAACACATCGGCTACTCGATTCAGGCGCTAAACATAAGCCACATAACCTGGAAGTCGTGGAAACCAATCGCGTAAATGGCGATCCGCATACTCATAAATACCTTTGATTTCTCGATGCTTGTCCATTACACCGAACAGGAAGAGAGTAATGACTTCTTCGTCACTAAAGCTTAAATCCGCGTAATTACTCATTCTTTGACTATAAGCCCAAAGCTTCTGTTGATAATGTTTGCAAACATAGAGATAAATCGTTATTAATCTGTTTTGCCAGTTCATTGGCTACTTTGATTGATTGAGGTTGGGTAGTGTCTTCCTCAATAGTTTAACGTTATTGATGAACTGGCTTCTATTTCAGCTCTTAATTCGCATTTAAAAGTAGTAGAAATGGAACTTGACACACGGCATAGCCAGATGCAGAGTCATGAATGCTCTACTGTGCCACAAATGCAGGAGAAGAGAGCCAGGTAACCCAACTAAATAGGTCTATATACAGTCAGCTTTGACATTGAATGGTTGCGATAACTTCTCGGTTATTATACTTTTGGCATGAAAGCTAAAAACGTGGAGGCAACGTTCGCATGAATCAACAAAATTCAACAGCCAGCAAGAAAGTTAAATTACTAAAAGATGGCGCCATGTTAAATGGATGCTTATTGGGCTTCTGTGCTGGAAGAGATCAGCTTGGTTCAAATTTAGGGTTCTATGTGAAATACCGTGGGTAAGTAAACCGAAGTTTTCCACATAAGAAATAAATCATATTGATGAAGTTGTTAATATTCCGATAGCCTCTGGCGCGCCGTTTGGCAAGCTGAATCTTGTTATTGATGCCCTCAAGAATGCCGTTGGTCAGACGGGATTCAACAAAGTGAATAATCCCGTTCCAGTGAGAAGTGACCGTATTAGCAAAAGCCTGGAAAGCTGGAATGCCGGCTTGCTTAACCTCATTGCACCACTGCGTGAGAAAAGCGTGGGCACTGATCTTATCCGGCATGCTCCATCGATCATTGAACAGTATTTTGAGGCGGTAGGCCTCTCCCAAGGTAGGGTAGAGGCGAAGTATGTCAGTTAATTGTTGCTGTTGTGTTTCTGAGAGTGATTCGCGGTTTTTTAGAAGAGTGTATTGGTGGCCTTTAAGCGCATCGTGTTCCTTGCGTTCAGCTTTGCGCACTGCATCCATTGCTTGATTGAGCAGTTTGACGATAGGGAAACGATCGAAGGTAATCTGTGCACAGGGGAAAGCATCTTTGACGCCGGCAATGAAAGCAGGCGATAAATCCATGCTGACCTGCTGAATTTGCTCTGCCTGAGCCCCTTTTGCTTGCAAATGCTCGCCAATAGCTTGAACGGCTTGTTTGCCTTTTCCTTCATTCACATAAATCACACGTTCACTTTCCATATCAACTCCCACCGTGACATATAGCAGATCCCATATAAAATGATTTAAATTTCATAAGCGGCAAAGAGCTGCTCGATGGAACAACCTTCCCTTTTTCTGATGGCTTTGGCCTGAGCCCATTTGGGTTCAATGTCATTTAAGTCCGGGGAATAAGGCGGCAGGTATTCAAGTGTATGCCCGGCATTGGCAATGGCGGTTTGGATATCCTGCCGTTTATGAAAGGTTGCGTTGTCCATGACAATCACGCAAGCGGGCAGAAGTATAGGCAACAGGTCGTGCGTTATCCACGCATAGAAAATGTCAGCGGTGATATTGGCGATGAACAGACTTATGGTCAGCAGCGTCTTTCCGATGAGAGCGCCAATCACATTGGTTCGACCTCGTGCATGCCAGTTTTTTACGCCATGGACGCGCTCACCCACTGGCGCATAGCCATGCGTGCGTGGCATGTCGTGCGCAAAGCCGCTTTTATCAAGGTAGACGATAACGCGGCCTGCTCGCTCATAGTCTTCAATTTTTTGCTGGAAGATACGCCGCTCTTCTTCGCTGGCTTTGGGGTGACACAGGCTTTTTTTATAAGTCACACTCAGACGCTTTAAAGCATGATTAATGCTTTGCTTGCTGACACCCAACCGTTTGGCGCGCTCGTACTGATGCGCGTCCGGATAATTCTTGATGTCCTGCGCCAGCATTTCCATGTTGATCCTGGTGGCAGGTTTGTTGCGGGTGGTCTTGGGATCGGGAGTTTTGATCCAACGCATCACGCTGGCGACCCCTACACCAAAACGCTTGGCCACTTGCGCGATTGAGAGGTTCTCCTTCTCACGAACGGATAATACTTTATGGCGAAATAATATCGGATAGGTCATCTGTAAATTATAGCAGATCCCATATAAAATGATTTAAATTTCATAAGCGGCAAAGAGCTGCTCGATGGAACAACCTTCCTTTTTTCTGATGGCTTTGGCCTGAGCCCATTTGGGTTCAATGTCATTTAAGTCAGGGGAATAAGGCGGCAGGTATTCAAGTGTATGCCCGGCATTGGCAATGGCGGTTTGGATATCCTGCCGTTTATGAAAGGTTGCGTTGTCCATGACAATCACGCAAGCGGGCAAAAGTTTAGGCAACAGGTCCTGCGTTATCCACGCATAGAAAATGTCAGCGGTGATATTGGCGATGAACAGACTTATAGTCAGCAGCGTCTTTCCGATCAGGGCGCCAATCACATTGGTTCGACCTCGTGCATGCCAGTCTTTTACGCCATGGACGCGCTCACCCACTGGCGCATAGCCATGCGTGCGTGGCATGTCGTGCGCAAAGCCGCTTTCATCAAGGTAGACGATAACGCGGCCTGCTCGCTCATAGTCTTCAATTTTTTGCTGGAAGATACGCCGCTCTTTTTCGCTGGCTTTGGGGTGACACAGGCTTTTTTTTATAAGTCACGCCCAGACGCTTTAAAGCATGGTTAATGCCTTGCTTGCTGACACCCAACCGTTTGGCGCGCTCGTACTGATACGCGTCCGGATAATTCTTGATGTCCTGCGCCAACATTTCCATGTTGATCCTGGTGGCAGGTTTGTTGCGGGTGGTCTTGGGATCGGGAGTTTTGATCCAACGCATCACGCTGGCGACCCCTACACCAAAACGCTTGGCCACTTGCGCGATTGAGAGGTTCTCCTTCTCACGAACGGATAATACTTTATGGCGAAATAATATCGGATAGGTCATCTGTAAATTATAATCAATTTATAGGGGACATGCTATATAATCAATTTATAGGGGACATGCTATAGTTGTGCCCTTTGCGCGTAGAGGTTTCATCGATACCCAGCTGGCTGATAGCAGAAGGATCATCTGCACGCAACGCTTTGCCTACCCAATGGTTGAATATCGTCCAGATGCGTTGTGGATTGACTTGCATTAGCTCAGCAACTCGATTGACCGGCATTTCCCGTTCAATCATCGCTAAAGCCAGGGCTTCAAACAACAAGGTAAAACCACTGTTGGCACGTGCCCACGGTACCGCTACATTAACTACCTTACCTGACGATGTTGTAATGCGGGGAACCGCGCAATGCAAATAACAAGTATGCTCAAAGAAGTTAAGGTGCTGCCATGTCCGCTCCACTGTGTCATAAACACCACAAAGATTTCCTGCCTCATCTGCAAATCGTGTCCCTACTGCAAAACCAATCTGTAGGTGTAACTCTTTTCGCTTTGATTCAGCATGAACAAACTTTATTTCTTTAACTTCCCAAGGAGACTGAAGGCCTAAAGCCAGACTAAACAAGGTTCCATTATTCATTATTCAATAATGCCATACCCACTAAAATTCATATAGAGCCAAATTTAGTTTATGGAATAGTTCAGAAAGAAGATGGATGTCTTGAAGAATTTCCTGTGAACGCTATCAAGATTACAGGTGATGTAACAACAAGTTGGCTTCCTATCGAGACGGCTCCAATGGATGGTACCGTAATAGATGCGTTATATACTCGATAACGACCACCAAAGGGTCTTAGGAACTGATGTTACGCGATCTTTATTTTTTCAATTCAGTATAGGCTATCTGATTGGCTTTAATGAAAAGTTTTGCTCGCAATGCAAATGATTGGCCTTGTGTTTGATCTTCAAGCATTCCAGTTTGAACACGGCATAGATGGCCATGAAAACACGGTTGTTCTGCGTGGTTACCGTACGGGTTGGCGATTTCGCAATCCCGCATTGGATTTTGGAGACTTATGAAATTCTTCAACTTTCCACCATTTCTGGTAGATTGTTGCGGCGTATTCGCCATCGCACGTCAAATCACTGCACACCAGATTCAACCAACCGGTGCTGCCGTCTTTGTTTGTAAAGATTTGCCGCACTAACAGCACTTCCTGTTCGAAGCCCCTCAGCCAGCCGCGCACCGCTTGCTTATCCGTTAAACCCAGTTCACTGATCCGTACAAAGCGCCCTTGTTTCTTGTCTTCCCGACTGAGCGCCACCAGACGATTGTCTTTTAATGCAGCAATAAAGTGCTTCTTTTTCTTCAAAATAAATTCAAAGTTCTCTTGCGACGCAAACCAGTTATCCATCAGGATATAACGAAACTTTATCGCATTCAGCACACAGGTATTTAACATCTGTCGCATCAGTTCATTTTTGAGTCGCCACGCTGGCACGCTTGACTTGCCGTGTCGTTACATCACAGAACTGGATCGGTTTGTGCATCACTCTAAGAAACCGTTTGGAAATTGTGAATTCTGGGTTAATGTAGCGTCTTTTTGCTATTAGTAAGCAACATCATGAATCAACAAAAAACGAAAGGAACGTTATCCGAGCAACCTGAGTGATGGAGCATGGCGTTATTTGAAACCCCATCTGCCAGTATCAGCCGTGGGAAGGCCACGAGAGTTGAGTATGCGTCAGGTGGTAAATGCGATTTTGTATGTTCTAAAAACAGGTTGTCAATGGCGACAATTGCCTCGTGAATTCCTGGTCTGGAGCTCAGTTTATTACTATTTCTACCGCTGGTCCTATAACGGGACATGGAAACGTCTTCATCATTTATTGCGCTCTCGCTTGCGAGAAAAATGTGGCCGACATAAACGCCGACGGCAGGCTGCCTGGACAGTCAAAGCGTCAAATGTAGTGCAGTTCCTGGGCAACGTGGTTTCGATGCAGGTAAGAAGATCCATGGTCGTAAACGCCACATTCTGGTAGACACACTGGGGTTACTGTTGATGGTGGCAGTGACTGCTGCCAGTGTGCAGGATCGTGACGGTGCTCGCCTGCTTGTTGCATTACCTGTCGGGAGAATGCAAAAAATTGAGGAGTATTTGGGTGGATGGTGGCTATGGCGGGCGTTTAGTAGCCTGGGTCGCACAACGGTTTAAATTCTGTTTCGAGGTGGTGTTGGGCCCCAGGGAAGCCAGGAAATTTGTGCTATTGCCTCGTCGCTGAGTAGTCGAGCGTACTTTTGGCTGGCTGAACCATTCACGCAGGCTTAGGCTTAGTAAAAGCTATGAGCGCCTCACCCGGACGGATGAATCCTGGGTTTACATCGCCATGACCCGCATTATGTTGAGGCGCTTGACATAAAACAGGAGTTTCCAAACAGTTTCTGAGAGAATCTAACTATTTTAGGGCACCTCTAAAAATTCAAGCTATAAAATGAGGCGCGTTAGGAGAAAGTAGTATTTTCTTGATTTGTCCAGGATAACACGTTGTTTCAAATGTATAATAATGAGATTATGCTCCCCGATATGAGTCCTCACCATGCAACTCGGTTTTTTTGACCTTGACAATCGATATGCTCAGCTAAGTAAGTTAAATGATCCGCTTGAAGAGCTGAATCGCATAATCGATTGGAATCTATTCGCTGATCTTCTTGCAGAGACAACGATGAAGCCCCGGAAAAGTGAAGCAGGCCGCAAACCCTTTGATCGGGTGATGCTATTCAAAATGCTGGTATTACAAAGAATGAATAATCTGTCGGATGATCGGCTGGAGTATCAAGTCCGGGACCGGTTGAGTTTCATGCGGTTTTTGGGACTTGGTCTGGCAGGGGTAGTGCCTGACGCAAAGACCATGTGGTCGTTCCGGGAAGAGTTGAAAGAGAACCATCTGATGGATCGTCTGTTTGCAAGATTCGATGAATGTTTACGAGAGTTGGAGGTAGAACTGAAGTCAGGTCAGATCATTGATGCGACCTTTGTGAGTGTGCCTAAACAACGCAATACACGTGAAGAAAACAAGATGATTAAAGAAGATGCCGTTCCGATTGAATGGGGACAGAATCCCCACAAACTGGCGCAAAAAGACATTGATGCGCGTTGGACGAAGAAGAACAGCGAATCGTTTTATGGTTACAAAGATCACGTCAATATGGATCGCGATACCAAGCTGATAACCACATGGGAAGTTACTTCAGCGCAAATTCATGACAGTCAGGTTTTGGAAGAAGTGCTGCAATCCCCTGAAGTGGGAGGCGCAGATATTTATGCGGACTCAGCATACCGCAGCAATGCACAGGAAGAAAGTCTGGTCACCTCAAAATACACGAGTCAGATTCACGAAAAAGGCGCTCGCAATCATCCCCTCACGCAAGCACAAAAATCCAGTAACAAAGAGAAATCACGGGTGCGTGCACGAGTCGAGCATGTGTTTGGTTCGATGACGAATGAACTGGGCGGAATCACGATTCGTACCATAGGTTATGGGAGAGCAAAAGTACAAATAGGCTTACTCAACCTCGTCTATAACATCAAGCGTGTAGCGACGCTGATTCGAAAAGGGTATTTCAGTTTCGATAGGGTTAGTGCGCCCGAAATGGCTTAAAGGGAGCAAAAACGAGAAGATAACAACCCGAATCACCTTGAATTTAGAAAAATTTAATTATTGGACAGAAAAACTTTGAGAATCAAGTGAAATTGCCCTCCTGGTTGAATTGATTTGCTTTTTTTAGGTATTTTTAGCGTAGTAATCCGCTAGAGGCGGCAAGGCGCGCAGAAGAAACAAGCGGCGTCAGAGCTTGAGGAGTAAAGTTGGAATGTCGCGCTGGAGAAGACCGACACATCACTGGTGCTAATCCGCCCGTTTTTTAGCGTGGTCATGGGTCACGTCGGCGACATTGGTGAGTCCGTGGCAACGGACATCCCGTTTGAAAGAGTGAGTACAACGACGTACCTGAACCAGCGCGACATTCCAATAGAGATAATGGAGGATGTCATGGCAAAGTTCAAGCAAAGTAAATTGGAGTTAATCCATCCGAATGCAGCGGGGATTGATATTGGCTCTGCGAGCCATTTTGTGGCGGTACCGCCGGATCGAGATAACAAGCCGGTAAGGGAATTCAAGAGTTTCACCGCAGACCTGAATGGTTTAGCGGACTGGTTAGAGGCCTGTGAAATTGACACTGTGGCAATGGAATCGACGGGGGTATACTGGATTCCACTGTATGAACTTTTGGAGTCGCGCGGGCTGACTGTGTATCTAGTAAATGCGCGGCACGTTAGAAATGTTTCTGGCCGGAAGTCGGATGTACTGGACTGCCAATGGTTACAGCAACTGATGAGCTTTGGGTTGATGTCTGGCGCATTCCGTCCGAAAGATGAGATATGTGCACTACGAGCCATATCTCGTCAACGCGATATGCTGATCCGTTATCAGGCGCGACATGTGCAACATATGCAAAAGGCTCTGGCGCAAATGAACATACAATTGGCGAACGTGATTTCGGATATTGTGGGCGAAACCGGTCAAAAGATCGTTCGTGCCATCATTACTGGTGAGAGAGATGGGCACATCCTGGCGAATCTCAAGAGCAATCGCATCCGGGCTGGCAAAGACGAGATTGAGAAATCGTTAGTCGGGAATTGGCGGGAAGAACACCTGTTTGCACTCAAGCAAGCGATGTCACTCTATGACGCCTACAGCGAACGACTCACCGAATGTGACCGGCAGCTTGAAACCATGCTGGCGGCACTTCAGGTGCACAAGGTAGAGATCTGCCAGAAGAAGCGCCGCTCCAATGTCAAGAACGCTCCCAAATTTGATTTGCGTGCCCATCTGATTGGCATGTGTGGGGTTGATTTGACGCGAATTGACGGCATCGAAGTGATGACTGCGATGAAAGTCCTGAGTGAAGTGGGCGCTGACATGAGCAGGTTCAAGAGTGCGAAGCAGTTTGCCTCGTGGCTTGGGTTGTGTCCTGGAACAAAGATATCGGGCGGAAAAGTGCTATCGGGGGCAAGCAAGCGCACAGCGAACCGTGCGGCTCAGGCACTGCGCATGGCGGCAGTTTCATTGAAATCCAGCCAGTCTGCACTGGGTGCCTATTACAGAAGATTATGTGGCAGACTCGACAAGGCAAAGGCAATCACAGCGACAGCACACAAACTGGCGCGCTTGATCTACACGATGCTAACGAAAGGAACCGAGTACGTCGATAAAGGGCAGGAGTACTATGAGGAGCGATATCGTCAACGCGTGTTGCATCATCTGACTGTTCGCGCTCGGAAGCTGGGGTTTAATCTTACCCCTGTTCCTGAGGCTACTTAATATTTGCTGTAAAACCATTGTGTTACATTTGTTTCTTGAAAGAGGTGCCCTTTAGACCAGCTCTCTTTCGCACTAGATAAGAAATAACCTCTTAATAATGGAAGAAAGTAATAAAAAAGATATAAATTATAGAAAGTAGAAGTTTCTATTTAATACAGGAAATAACAAAACGTGATATGTACTCCCAAATATTAAGTTTATCATTTGGTAAAATGAAAGTATGAAATAGAAAGCAAAGATAAAAACATTACCCATCGTAACTTGATATTATGATCAAACCGGTACGCATATCATTTATATAGAACGAGCCTGAATTATTCTTGGCAAAGTGATATATCATCCAATTATTACATGAAATGGGATGGACTTTTATAATGCCTAGTGTCTATAACTCTATTGTTATTAACGCACCCATTGAGGTGGTATGGAAGCGTATCTCAGATTTTCATGATTTCTCGTGGGCACCATCTATCATAAAGCAGTGTGAGAACGTGGGAAGCATGGGAGGAACATCTGTCGGTGCAAAGCGGCTTTTGAACGGGAGTTTCTTAGATACATTAATTGCTTATAGTTCATTAGATCATCGTATTACCTATTCCATTGATAATGCACCTCCTCCTATTTCTCCAGAAAACATTCGTAACTATGTAGGTGATCTACATCTATTACCGATTACTTCAGAGGGAAAAACATTTGTGGAATGGAGCGGCAGATGGGAATCAAATGAAACAGAGGCCATAAAATTTATGAACGATATGTATATAAAATTGTTAGAAGATCTCGCTGCTCAATTCAATTCTATGTCTTCCTAAGTAAACATGTATTTGGCCACAGCATAAACTTGGCAGCATTGTGAAATATTTTTCTACAATGCGAATTAAGAGCTGAAATAGAAGCCAGTTCATCAATAACGTTAAACTATTGAGGAAGACACTACCCAACCTCAATCAATCAAAGTAACCAATGAACTGGCAAAACCGATTAATAACGATTTATCTCCATGTTTGCAAGCATTATCAGCAAAATCTTTGGATTCATAGTCAAAGAATGAGTAATTACGCGGATTTAAGCTTTAGTGACGAAGAGGTCCTTACTCTCTTCCTGTTCGGTGTAATGGACAAGCATAGAGAAATCAAAGGTATTTACGAATATGCGGATCGCCACTTACGCGATTGGTTTCCACGACTTCCTGGTTATGTGGCTTATGTTCAGCGCTTGAATCAGGTGGTTGATGTGTTTGCGCCCTTATTGGCACTAATTCAGCAGGAACAGGAAGTCAAGAACTTAGGGCAAGCTTGGTTGATCGATTCATTTCCGGTGATATTAGCCAGGCAAGGCCATCGGTTTAACGCGTGTGTAGCGAAAGAGTTGGCGGATTCAGGCTACTGCTCAACCAGGAAGTTGTACTATCATGGTGTGCGGGTTCATATCATAGGAAGCCGCCAACCAGGCTCATTGCCGATCCCTGAGTATATCGGTGTGACTGGCGCCAGCGATCATGATGGCAAGATATTTGATCAGATTCGGCCACAATTGCACAACAACGAACTGTATGGGGATAAAGCTTATCAACGGCCAGACGCCGAAGAGGTCAGGCAAGCCCAGAATCTGACTGTCCTGACACCGGTTAAAAAACAAACAGGGCAACACCATCTGGAACCACAGGATCAATGGTTGTCTACAGCGATATCTCGCGTTCGGCAACCGATTGAAGCCTTATTTGCCTGGATTGAAGAAAAAACAGGCATTGAATGTGCCAGCAAAGTTCGTTCTTATAAGGGACTGATGGTGCATGTCTTTGGAAAGCTGGCTGCGGCTCTGTTTTTTTGGAATTTTTTGAGAGTTAGATCTTAATTCGCATTTAAATACGGCGTAAATGGATATGAACACGTGGTTACATTGCGTGGTTGCCGTCCGAGTCGGCGGCTTTGCCAGCGCCGCATTGGATTTCAACGACTTGTGAAACGCTTCGACTTTCCACCGTTTTTGGTAGATCGCCGCTACTTGTCCATCTTCGCAGAAGAGGCTACTCTAAACCAGATTCAACGTGCCTGTGCTGCCGTCCTTGTTGGTAAAGACCCGCCGTACCAAAAGCACTTCCTGATCGAAGCCTTTCAGCCAGCCGCGCACTGCCTGCCGATCCAATAACGTCAGTTCGCTTACCTTGACGAAATGACCTTGTTGTTTGTCTTCCAGCGTCAGCGCTACCTGCCGGTTATCCTTCAACGCCGCCACGAAATGCTTACCTGAACGCAGTACCGCCTCAAAGTTCTCTGTCGCCGCGAACCAGATATCAGCACATAACGAAATTTAAGTGGGTTGTTCACGCATGTCTTGAGCATGTCTCGCAGCAACTCGTTCTTGTTGACCTCACTGGTGCGCTTGATTTGGTGCGTTTTGACGGCGCAATATTGCAACGGCTTGCGAATCATTTCGAAAGCCACCGGGATCGATACCTCATCATTGTAATACAGCGCATTCAAAGGCTAATGCCCCTGACTGTCTGCCCTTTGCAAGGGTCATAATGCCAGCAAACAACCTCGTTCTCGTCTGTCCACGCTTTCTGCTGCACCGACTCATCAAAAATCAGATAGCCTTCCTCCTGCTCGATTTGCCGCACTACTGACTTCACTTCCCGCCACAAGTCCCTGGATGTGTATTTTCGTTCCGACAAAAACCGTGTCACTTGATCATGACTCATCTCCCCGTCTAACATGGCCGATAATTCGGTCGCCCTCGCGTAGCCGGTAGTGCTGATCAAATAATCCGTGTATAAATCTAAATACTTTGCTTTCATGCCAGGAATGATACGTTATCAGTGTGGGGCTGCGTAACATCAGGTAATAATTACTTTACGTATAATCGCTACTGGATAATTAATTCCATTATGATTAGCATACCAATTCCAGTTATCCATTCTCATACAATATTCATACCCGCTATAATTCCTTCATGTGTGGCGGTATCCAATATCGGAATTAGAAAATCTATTTTCCTTCACCCAATTGCCAAACTGCCAGTAATGCTACGATATGGCGGAGTAATCTGGGTGTTATGGGGTAAACGTCAAAATGAAGGGCCAGGGAAATTTCCCAACGGTGGTTGGGCAAGGCTTGATTCAATCAAAGCGGGAAAATGGAAACCATGACATCCCCGACCAGTATTAATTCCGGCAGATAGGTTTTTAGAAAAAAATCACGATAAGCAATTCTACTGGATAAAACTCGAATCAGGGATGTTAATTCAGGCTCTACTTGCCGAGAGAAATGACGAGCACAAGGTCTCTATATTGTCACCGAAGAGACTCCATCCCAGTATCATTGGATACATGACCGTTGGCCAAGGTTAATAAAATTGTCAGATCAGAATAAGACGGCAATAGAACATACATGATACATTTTCTCGTACTTATTATGATGCTCTCTTCTAAGGAATCAGGATTTAATAACTGCAGAAATTATGCAAGCAGATGGAATTGCAACCTAATTCCATTTCGGTAAAAACGGGTCAAACTCAATGGTGATATTTTCTTTAAAGCCATCCGCCACTTTGCGCCCAGTTTCAAATACCCTATCCATAATTGAGATAAAAACCTTTAGTCCCTGAGAAGTTTTTGCTTTACTCATGACTGCTTTGACCCGCTCGACACTGGTAAAAATAACTCCACTACAAGCTTTGGTGATATGAGGAAATAATCGATGCTCTATGGGATTATATTTTGACGTGTACGGGGGATAGTGAGCGATACGAATCTCAATAGCCAATTCATCTGCCAATTTCTGTAACTCCTCTTTAAAGATAGCGTGGCGTGCATTATTGCTGCCTCCACAGTCGCAGAGCAATAAAATACTCGTCGCCTTTGGATAGTCCAGTTGACCATAGTTCAACCACCAGTGCCGGATACAGGCGCAAGCGAATTCAGAGGTATCATGGCTCGTGCCTAATACGATATAGCCGCTTTTGCGATGGATGTCATACAGCCCATGAGGCACAATTTTACTGTCTGCCAGGGATGCAAAATCATGATCATTGACCCGCACGACCTCAGTGGTATAGAGCTTTCCGGGGCGATAAAAATTACCGATCAATTCTTTTTTTTAACGTCCATACTCATCACCGGATTACCCTGGACCCGGTACTCTTCTTTGAGGCGCTCGATATTTTTGAACTGCTCGTCCCGATGCGGCAGGTTCTTTTTCCCGGCTTCAACCTTGAAGGCTTGACGGCGGCGAAAATGATGTTTGTCGAGCAATTGATCAATAACGGTCACACTCACGCTAAATCCGCACTGTTTTAGCTTCTCAGCCATTTCGTTGCGGCTCAAATTTGACCACTTTACGGATTCATCCATTGGTGAGCCGGCAGTATGATTTTTTAACATCTCTAAAAAAGCTTCATCCAGCCCTGCCATCGTCTCCACAACTGACTTTCGCCCACCTCCTGCTTGCCGAATACGTTTCTCCTTTTCAAGCAACGGCATCTTTAACTCTTTCAGGCCACGGCTAACGGTGCCTTCATCGCAGTGTAATACCTGACAAAGGTAGGTGATCCCTCCGTGACCCAGCTTTGCCGCCTCAACGGCAGCATAGCGGCGGCGGTCTTTTTCCGATAAGCTGTGATAAAAATTGCGCATTTGCGCTTCGACTTCCGGGGCATAGGTGGTTATCTTCATTGTCAGAACATAACCGAAATACTCTATCAGCGGCAACTTAATTTACAACTCAAAGCTCTGGAGTTATTGAATCCTTGTTCCTAAGTGTATTTTGATAAAATATAACGACGTCAATAAAGGTCACTTCCATTATTTCTCAGCAGGATGTGAAATCTGTTTAATCATGCAATACCTAAACAACAATTAAAACACTGAAATATTGAGCTCAAATTTAAGCCGTTCTAATACAATTTTATATATGTAGAGTTTACTCAGAAAGTATAAAGAATAGTTTTTACTTAAGAATATTGTAAAAATCACTTTTTAAGTGCAAGGTTTTTGAATAAATTATGCAGAAACCCTTGCACTTGATTTGACCTCAAACTCACCTGAGTTCGATCAATTTTTATTAAACCGCATACTTTTATGAATAATATTGTTTAGAAAACAATATATTATGGATAATAAATTTTACACGAAATTACAAGAAATACTTTTTGAGTAGACTCTATGTAAATTATTTGTGAATAAAATGTGAACTTTTTGTGAAGTTTTGCTTCTAATTTGTAAAGTTTTTGTTAAAATACTGGGAAAATTTTGTGAAGTTTATATTTTCGATAATATTTTTAAAATTAATTTATTGGAGAGTTATAAATTAGAAGGAACCAGGTTAGCAGTAGCGCAGCAATAATTCTTGGTCTTGTTTTACTTGGTGCTCTAGCTTCAATGGATTTGCTTTTATGGGTAGATATGTCTACTAGCACATTATTACTTTATGGGATATTTGATAATTGCTACAGTTAGTAGCATTTTCAAAAATAAGGATGCTCTTCTCCTAGAGCTGTAACCTAAGTTGCCTTAGTTGTGTAGCCTAAGTTAACTTAAACTCTGACAAGACCAATATTAATTCTAGTATTGGTCTTTTTTTATATAGCCTAACCAGTTAATAATGATTAGTAAGGTTTAGAATTTGAAGAATATATCGATGGTTTTTTGTTTTGTTGTCTACCCAGTGCTTTGGTCTGCTTCCATTTGTGTTCGGTAAGACAATGAGAATACTCTTTAAATCATTATTAACTGATTTTGCTATATAGAATACACCCTATAAATTGATTATAATTTACGGATGGCCTATCCGATATCATTTCGTCGTAAAGTATTATCCGTTCGAGAGAAGGAGAATCTTACTATCGCGCAAGTGGCCAAGCGTTTTTGCGTAGGTGTGGCCAGTGTGACGCGTTGGATCAAGACTCCTGATCCCAGGATCCACCCGCAACAAGCCTGCCACCAGGATCAACATGGAAATGTTGGCGCAGGACGTCAAGAATTATCCGGACGCGTATCAGTACGAGCGCCAAGCGTCTGGGAGTCAGCAAGCAAGGCATTAATCACGTTTTAAAGCGTCTGGGCGTGGCTTATAAAAAAAAAGCCTGCGCCATCCCAAAGCCAGCGAAGAAGAGCGACGTATCTTTCAGCAAAAAGTTAAAGGCTATGAGCGCGAAGGCCGCGTCATTGTATTGGCTATGCAACTGGCCGAACTAATGTCATTGGCGCCCTGATCGGGAAGACGCTCCTGACCATAAGCCTATTCATAGCCAATGTTACCGCCGATATTTTCTATGCGTGAGTGACGCAGGACCTTTTGCCTAAACTTCTGCCCGCTTGCGTGATTGTCATGGACAACGCAACCTTTCATAAACGGCTGGATATCCAAACCGCTATTGCCAATGCCCGGGCATACACTTGAATATCTGCCGCCTTATTCCCCAGGCTTAAATGACATTGAACCAAAATGGGCCCAGGCCAAAGCCATTAGAAAAAGGGAAGGATGTTCCATCGAGCAGCTCTTTGCCGTTTATGAAATTTGAACTATTTTATATAGGATCGGCTATATCCCATGAATGGTCATATACCGGGAGAATTCCAGTACCAATCTTTCAAACGCACGGGTATAACCTTTACGTTCATCGGCAAACGGTACCTTTACCTGGCGTACTGTCTGGCACTTGGCCCATTCTACCTGCTGGACTGGAAGATCAATATAAACAGCCTTTTGACCTATCGGTATCATTCGAAAGCGGCGGATCACTTTTCCTCGACACAATAACGTTGCGATTTCGGCAAACGGGGCATTTGGGATGCCACTGATCCTCTCTTACCGCAACTACAATAGCGTTCGCAATATAACGGGTGCTTTGATAAAAATAATCAATTATGCCAAAAGCGTGATAGAGCAAACTCGTCGACATTTTGATATAACCCCATGAGTAGAAAATAGTGGTTATTTCAATCTATCTTGCCTTACTTTTCTATCATCTCTTTAAGCTGCTACGTACGCAATTCCCGGATGAACTTTTTTTTCTGATTGCGGCAGAACTTAATAAGCTGGCCAAAGGTTCAAGCATATCTACAACATTACAAAAAGAAGCTATAAGTGTGATGAAATCTCTAGTACCTTTTGGAGCAAAATTGCTCATAAATGGGATTAATAATCAGAAGAAATAAATAGATTTTATTAATTTATTCATTATCTTATAAAGATAAATTTATTTTATGGCACATCATGGAGTCATTCAAAATAAGAGGTTCTGTATTTTGTGTATGGTATTTCTACAAAGATTTTAGCAGCATAAAGCGGGTTAAGTCGCAAGGATGAGATTACATTTCGGTTTTTTATTAAGATTATTTCTAAAAATGATTAAATAGAGATATGTAACAAGGATCAAGCAAGGTTTGGATTATTTCTTGCTTCGTCTCTCAGTTGGCGCACAACATGCTCGTGATTTCTTTTAACTCCTTCATATAGTCGCTCTAGAAGCGCACGAAGACTGTCAGGTATTTCTTGCCTCAGCGCATTTTCATAGGCCATAACTGCCGCAGCTTCACCCATCTCACATTCCTCCAGTACCGCGAGATTATTTTTCTTGGTAAACACCGTCTTAAGGTTAGTTAGAATACGGAGCAAGCCCTCTTCAGTAGATCTACTTGCATCTGGGTTACCGCTATAATGTATTACCTCGACACTTAAAGCTTTAACGGCTTCTTCACAACTTTGCGCACGATCCACGAAGAATAATTTCAAGGCAGGGTCACTCACATTGTTTGCACATGTTTTAAAACTGTCTGCGCGATCGCGCGAAATTTCGACAAGTCCATTTAATAAAGTTGCAATTTCTGTATTATTCATCTCATCCTCCAAAAATAAAGGCTTACATAAAGCAAAACCTGAGTTGGTTTATGATTCAAGGCTATTATTCCTGCGCTGACTGCTTGGTATTTTTAAATGGAAAACTCTTCTTTATTTGCATTAATAAAATTGACCTCATATATTTAGTTATGTTTAAAAATAATAAGCATAATACAAATAAAGGGTGAGCAAACGGCACCACGAACTCGTCTTCTTCGCACGCGTTGAGCGCTAAAATGAAAATTATCGAATGCTCTAAGCCCTTGGAGGAGCAATTAAAACAGGATATAAGTGCCGATAATTTATTATTCACGAAATATAGAAGAGTTAATAGGTATGAGGAAACAGCACTCTAATTTGTATTAGAGATTCTAAAAATGTGAATCTTTTCATAACCCTTATTTCTATAGTGAACACATCGCATCTTGCGATTTATGAACACTTTTTATGTTACTACCTATTTTTTAAAAGAATTTCTTTATACAATCCTATCGGATAATGCTTCCGTCCATAAAATTCGTTTAGCTTTATAATTCATTCGCGCATGAGCAGGACTTGGAGAAGGGACACGACGGTAGATTAACTTTTTGGACAAGGTTGGTTGAACCAAACGCTCGTAAAAGTTTTCTGCTAAACTGCTATCAAAAATAACCAGTTTGATCGAAGGATTATCCTGATAAAAACGCTCAAAGTCATTAACGACCGAGTAATATCAGCGTCCATACTACCGTAGCGGCTGCATGCTTTTGAAACACCCCAAACGGCAATACCCTTCTGCTTTAGGACTTTAATGCGCTTTTCATAAGGCATAGATGGTGATGCGCCGAAAATATCACCATAAAACGCCAAAACTGATTTTGCGGATGAACATAATATTGATTAAGTTCTAAGGACTTAGCACCAGGCATACTACCTAACTGATGTTACGCAGCCCCACATTGATAATGTATCATTCCTGGCATGAAAGCAAAATATTTAGATTTATACACGGATTATTTGATCAGCACTACCGGCTACGCGAGGGCGACCGAATTATCGGCCATGTTAGACGGGGAGATGAGTCATGATCAAGTGACACGGTTTTTGTCGGAACGAAAATACACATCCAGGGACTTGTGGCGGGAAGTGAAGTCAGTAGTGCGGCAAATCGAGCAGGAGGAAGGCTATCTGATTTTTGATGAGTCGGTGCAGCAGAAAGCGTGGACAGACGAGAACGAGGTTGTTTGCTGGCATTATGACCCTTGCAAAGGGCAGACAGTCAGGGGCATTAGCCTTTGAATGCGCTGTATTACAATGATGAGGTATCGATCCCGGTGGCTTTCGAAATGATTCGCAAGCCGTTGCAATATTGCGCCGTCAAAACGCACCAAATCAAGCGCACCAGTGAGGTCAACAAGAACGAGTTGCTGCGAGACATGCTCAAGACATGCGTGAACAACCCACTTAAATTTCGTTATGTGCTGATATCTGGTTCGCGGCGACAGAGAACTTTGAGGCGGTACTGCGTTCAGGTAAGCATTTCGTGGCGGCGTTGAAGGATAACCGGCAGGTAGCACTGACGCTGGAAGATAAACAACAAGGCCATTTCGTCAAGGTAAGCGAACTGGCGTTATCGGATCGGCAGGCAGTGCGCGGCTGGCTGAAAGGCTTCGATCAGGAAGTGCTTTTGGTACGGCGGGTCTTTACCAACAAGGACGGCAGCACAGGCACGTTGATTCTGGTTTAGAGTAGCTTTTTCTGCGAAGGTGGACAAATAGCGGCGATCTACCAAAAACGGTGGAAAGTCGAAGCGTTTCACAAGTCGTTGAAATCCAATGCGGCGCTAGCAAAGCCGCCGACCCGGACGGGGTAACCACGCAATGTAACCACGTGTTCATGTCCATTTACGCCGTATTTAAGCTGGAATATTTGAAGATCAAGCATAAGGCCAACCATTTCGCCCTGCGGGCGAAGCTATCTATTAAGGCAACCCAACAGGCTTATGCGGAGTTGCAAAAGTTAAAGGCTGCGTAACATCAGTTAAATAACTAGAAAAAGTTGGACTTAAGTAGAAGGGATTTATGAAAAACACCATTGCTATTGGACTAAGTAATGATGATAAACACGCTTTTAGCATGGTCGTGCCCGACCTTCCCGGATGTTTTTCAGCAGGGGATACTATTGATGAAGCGATTGTTAATGCCAAGGAAGCCATAGAGCTTTGGCTAGAAATCATTATTGATGATGGTGGCACCATCATACCAGAGCCAAAAACGATTATTACGCACCAGGCCAATCTTGAATACATTGGATGGGCATGGGCGACCGTTACAATTGATCTGACAAAATTATCTGATAAGGTGGGCTAGGTCAGAACTGATTGTACAGAGTAGTTGAACTAGAGAGTGTTGCTAATGCTTCGCAGTATTGATGTAGAAGCCTCCACAGAATTCCTAGGAAAACCCTGAGTAATCAATTTATAAATTATCTGCCTTAGCAATCAAACCATGTGATTAGATTTTTCTTTACCTCCTTCAGGTCATTGAACTCTTTGATATATAAAAGCTCGTACTTAACTGTCCGCCAAAGTCATAAAACAAAAATATAATTATAGTAGTAACTCTTACCATCGATGCTGATCTGGATCTGTTGGTGCTTTGTATTGAAGTAACTGATATTACGCAGGCCGCCGAAAAAAAGCTTATCATTTTAGTCATGAAAAAAGAAAAGCTTGAGCTATATACTGATTATCTGATCAGCAACAACGGTTATGCAACAGCGACAGGCTTATCGGCAATGCTGGCTGGCGAAATCAGTCATGACCAGATGATGCGTTTTTTATCGGAGGAAGAATTACACCTCGAAAGACTTATGGCGGCAGGTTAAATCGACCGTGCGACAAGTTGAGCGCGAGGCCGGTTGTCTGATTTTTGATGACACGATTCAAGAGAAAGAATGGACGGATGAGAACGAGACCATGTGCTGGCATTATGATCATAGCAAAGGACGAGCGGTAAAAGGCATTAACGTGCTCAATGCCCTGGTATTACAATGGTGAAGTATCAGTACCGGTCGCCTTTAGAGTGATCCACAAACCGATTCAGTTTTATGATGTAACGACACGGCAAGCCAAGCGTGCCAGCGTGGCGACTCAAAAATGAACTGATGCGGGAGAGGCTGAATACCTGTGTGCTGAATGCGATAAAGTTCCGTTATGTCCTGATGGATAGCTGGTTTGCGTCGCAGGAAAACTTTGAATTGATTTTGAAGCAAAAGAAGCTCTTTATTGCTGCATTAAAAGACATTCGTCTGGTGGCGCTCAGCCGGGAAGACAAGAAACAAGGGCGCTTTGTACGGATCAGTGAACTGGACTTAGCGGATAAGCAAGCGGTGCGCGGCTGGCTGAGGGGCTTCGAACAGGAAGTGCTGTTAGTGCGGCAAATCTTTACAAACAAAGACGGCAGCACCGGTTGGTTGAATCTGGTGTGCAGTGATTTGACGTGCGATGGCGAAGATGTTGTAACGATCTACCAGGAACGGTGGAAAGTTGAAGAATTTCATAAGTCTCTGAAATCCAATGCGGGATTGGCGAAATCGCCAACCCGTACGGTAACCACGCAGAATAACCCTGTTTTCATTGCCGTCTATGCCGTGTTCAAGCTGGAATGCTTGAAGATCAAACACAAGGCCAATCATTTTGCATTGCGAGCAAAACTTTTCATTAAAGCCAATCAGATAGCCTATGCTGAATTGCAAAAAATGAAGATCGCGTAACATTAGTGAAGTAAATACTTCGCTGTAAACTATATATCTTGATAAATATTCGTGATCTGCAGATAACCATCACCTGAATAGTTATCTGTCTCTTTATGTTGTCGTGTTTTATGAGTAATTTCTTTATTTTGTATATGACAATATTTAACAACAGATAGAAAGGAGGTCATTAATGCAATTAATGTTAGAGATTGTATTGATATTGCTAATAGCAGTAACTCTTCCTTTGTTATGGAAAATATCAGATCTGGTATTGACTGCGACAGGAAATCCAAAAAATTTGAGGTCGTTCATACAAGGCTCTATAAAAATTTTAGTACCACCGTGGATGGTTTGGTTGGCAACTAGTTTAGTAGACTTTTTTTCCGACTTTGAATCTTTCTGACACAATTTGTAAAACTAAGCAAAAAGGTAATTCTGCTATTTTACGGGTGGAGTTAGAGCAGTATTAATAAACTCTGGGTTCATTTATTATAATTAAGCAGATGAAATGTCTTTTTTCGTTTGAGACTAGGTTCTGTTGACATTTTTACGGTGCCAAATTAATGCTGAGATAAACCGAGATAAAACTTTAATTTATAATTTTGTATGTATTTAAAGACCAATACTAAAGTTAATATTGGTCTTGTCAGAGTTTAAGGTAACTTAAGCTACAACTCTAGGAGAAGAATATCTTTTGTTTTTAAAAGTGCTACTAATTGCAGCAATTATCCAATATCCCAGAAAAAATAATGCGCCTGTAGGTACATCCACAAATAAAATCAAACCGATTGAAGCTAGAACACTAAGTAAAACAAGACTAAGGCTTATTACTGTGTTTCTGCTAACTTGATTCGTTTTCATTTATAACTCTCCAATAAATTAATTTATTAATAATGTTTTTCTGAATTTTTAGAAGAAATTCTTTACAAAAAGTTCACATAATATTAACAAATAATTTATATAGGAGATGTAGTAAACCAGCATAAATTTGAGTCCAATATTTCAATATTGTTAGTTGTTGTTTAACGTGAACGTGAGTTCGGAACCAGAAAAGCAGCAAAGGCAATCTGATTTCCTTATGATGAGTAAAGGGTTTAAGCCGTGGTGAGATCGGCGCTGTCGGAGTTATCGCTAAAACGGCATCGGCGACGAGGAGAGCGTGTCTAAGTGAAGTCATGACTAATCATGGTAGGGTTTCATTTATCGTGTTACCGGACATTTAGAGCTTACTCGGGAAGTGTAATAAATTGTTTTTACGTGAAAATATCGTGAAAATCAATTTTTAAGTACAAGATTTTTGAATAAATTATGCAGAAACCCTTGCACTTGATTTGAACTCAAGCTCACCTCAATTTGATCTATTTTTATTAAATCGCATACTGTTATAAATAATATTCTTTATAAAACAATATATTATGGACAATAAATTTTAAACGAAATTACAAGAAATACTTTTTGAGTAGACTTTACGTAAATGCTCGAATATTGAGATCGTCAATGATCAATTTAATTTACTGTCGCACCTTAAGGTAAATGGTATTGGCAGATCGGACAGAAATACTGGTCAATGAGATTGTATTGGTCGCGTTAAAATTCGGCGAAAAACTACCCAAATTTTGCTTCTCTGATTCTAGAATCAACACATATTTTTAAATTTCATCTCAGCAAGCTGACACTTTTGTAACTGCTTAATTTCCTAATACCCTACCATAAATATTTACGCAAGCTGACATCCTAATGGGTTTACAATAAAGTGCCAGAAATAAGTTTATAAGTTATCTAGTTTAATAATGTCCAGTCCTTCCGCAGAGCAAATTCTTAGTGAGGTATTCGGTTACTCGGATTTTCGGGGCGAGCAGCAAAAGATTGTCGAGCATGTTTCTTCAGGAGGAGATGCGCTAGTATTGATGCCAACCGGCGGAGGTAAATCCCTGTGCTATCAGATTCCCGCTTTACTTCGGCAAGGGGTAACTATTGTCGTTTCACCATTAATCGCATTGATGCAGGATCAGGTTGAGACCCTTAAACAGCTTGATGTGCAAGCCGAGTTTTTAAATTCCAGTCTGGATGCTAGAGCAGCAAGGGAAGTGTCCAGCCGTTTGATGAATGGCGAACTCAAGTTGCTATATGTCGCACCTGAGCGCCTGTTAACAGAGGGTTTCCTGAATCTGTTAGAGCGCTTACAGGCGCGTGAGAGCTTGGCATTATTTGCTATTGATGAGGCCCATTGCGTCTCGCAATGGGGTCATGATTTCCGTCCAGAGTATCGTGAGTTGATAGTCTTACATCAGCGTTTTCCAAGTGTGCCGCGCATCGCATTGACAGCTACTGCTGATGCCCCAACACGTGCAGAGATTATTGAACGCTTGGCATTAGAAAATGCCCGACAGTTTATTGCTAGTTTTGACCGGCCAAATATTTGTTATCGGGTTGCCATCAAGAGCAATCCACGTCAGCAATTGCAAGCCTTTTTAGAAGCTGAGCACGCCAACGATGCGGGTATTGTGTATTGCTTGTCGCGTAAAAAGGTAGAGGAAACAGCAATATGGCTGCAAGCGCGCGGCTGGAAAGCATTGCCTTATCATGCAGGTCTTGATAATGCAACGCGTAACCAATATCAACGCAGATTTCTACGTGAGGAAGGGGTGATCATGGTGGCAACCGTAGCTTTTGGCATGGGGATAGATAAGCCTAACGTGCGCTTTGTGGTTCACCTGGATTTACCTAAAAGCATGGAGAGTTATTATCAGGAAACTGGCCGTGCCGGTCGGGATGGTTTGCCCGCAACTGCATGGATGATTTATAGTTTAGGTGATGTCGTCGCTATGCGGCAGATGCTCAATTCTGGAGATGCCTCCGAAGACCGCAAGCGTATTGAACGGCAAAAGCTGGATGCACTCCTGGGCTTTTGTGAATCCACTGCTTGCCGCCATCAGACTGTTCTGCGTTATTTTGGTGAAGTACATCCCGGCAATTGTGGACAGTGTGATAATTGCCTCCGCCCGGCAGATACTTGGGATGCAACCGAGGCGGTGCGCATGGCTCTTTCCTGCGTCTATCGCACTGGGCAACGCTTTGGTGCTGGCCATCTGATTGATGTACTGCGCGGCAAAATGACACCTCAAGTAGAAAGGTTCAGCCACCAGCAACTTAGTACTTTTGGTATTGGCAAAGCATTAACACAGCAACAATGGAGTAGCGTTTTCCGGCAAATCGTGGCAGGTGGCTTGCTACAGGTGGAGATGGAAGCTTATGGTGGGCTTAATTTAACGGAAGAAGCGCGCCCGATACTTCGGGGTGAGAAGAAAGTATGGTTGCGCCAAGACCGGGAGACTATCAAACATACTACGAGCCATGCCGAGCGTGCATCACGCACACGTGAAGCTTTTGCTGCTGCTAATGAAGATCCGCTTTGGCAAGCACTCAAAGCCATGCGCATGCAGCTTGCTCGTGAGCAAGGGGTGCCGCCTTATGTTATCTTTCATGATAGTACCTTGCTTGAAATTTTCCATCAACGCCCGGGTAATCTTACTGAACTGGGGTGTATCAGTGGGGTAGGTCAAGCCAAGTTAGCGCGCTATGGTAATCAATTCCTGAAGGTAGTGGAGGAAGCGATGTGTGATGGGATTCGCTAATTTTATGGAATGATGAATTACAGCGAGCTCTAACTTTTGCCTAGACGGAGAGATCAGTCTTAATTTCATTTTTAAATCAAAATTGACGCGGAGGCGAGCTGCAGACAGTATCAATAATACGGCAAAGTGAAAAGCCGACAAAGTCAGGCTTGATTTAGAAATGGAATAAAGTGTAGACAAGGTATAAGGTCGCGCGTTATTTAGCATTTACCTTTTTGGATTTTTTGGCTTGTTTTAGCTCTGATTTCTTAACTCCTCTGATATTCATTCCTGCTAAAATTACTTGCATTGTAGCTAATGCCCAGGCTCTATTGGGAATAGCCCAGATAAACCATAGCAAGTTGCTTAGTAGAAAGAGCCAAAATCCCCAATTACGATTATCTTTCCTTTCTGCAGCTACATACCATGTTGCCGTGATAGTAGTAACCATGGCGAGCCATTGAATAATATTCAGTAAATCTTCTAACGAATACATATAAATGTTTAGATATAATTTTCAATGTGAATAAATTACACACTATTCAAACACTTCATCGCTGGGCACACATTACCATTATCATGGTAGTCTACGGTTTGGTGCAGCTAGGGGTTGTTTGAACAGCCAGACAGTAAGCGGGTACCATATTATTCCATTTCTACATCAAATCTGACTTTGTCGGCTTCACCTTGCCATATTATTGATACTGTCTGCAGCTTGCCTTCGCGTCATTTTTGATTTGGAAAAGGGTATTAATATTCGATGGCGCAAGCATCAACCCCAAACTACCGGGCAAATTCATAAAAGGCTTGTCAATGTTTTAAGGCATGCCCTTATCCAGTTCGTGGTGGAATGTGAAATGTGAAAATTCATCCCGCTAAATTGGGATAAAACCGAATTTTCGGATGTAGGATGTAAACAAGGCGGCAACATAAAGTTCAAAAAAAAAAGATCAAGTACATGACCTCTTTCCAGTTGGGAAAAATTCCAACTGTGGCGAGTGATTAACCCTCAACTCAAATGCTATAAATAACTACAATGTTCGCTATCGCACCGACTTATTTGTAAATTTAAAGGAACATAACAATAAAACTTCGATTGATAAATTCTAAATCGATTTTTGAGGAAAGAAACTTATAGAACATTAAATTCTTTAAGTTTCGCTTTGATTGAAATAATGTTCCTTTAAGTTTTGTTCAGTCTTTTAATTCTTCTGCAACAAAAATTTTCTATTTTATATTGCAGATGTCATTGAATAAGGAGGAATAAATCATGTTTAATTGGGCGGTTATATTTCTAATTATCGCTATTATTGCTGGCGTACTAGGTTTGACCGGAGTTGCTGGAACGTCTGCGCATATAGCATGGATTTTATTTGTAGTTGGTCTTATTATCGCAATAGTTTTCTATGTAATGGGCAGACGTCCGCCCCCCGTCTAATAGCCAGTATTGTTGGCTACAGAAGATAGCTAAGTTTTATTGAACCTTATGAAACTTAGCTATCAATAACTAATTGAACTTCTAAGATAAATTTAGTGAAATGTTTTCTGGGCTTCAGTTTTTCTTCCAACCTCAATTAGTGTAGTTGTGTAGAGATGTGGGTTATTTGCTCTGCCGCAGAATTGTTTCTTCTACACAGGTTTACTGATTAAAAATAACTCTGTTTATGATGGAGCATAGCTTATCCATTGTACGTTAATTACCCTATATGCAATTAACTTAATTTCCTTGTACCGAATACCACAGCCAGCGCATTAACAGAAACCCAAATGCTCCAATCAAAACTACTACGCCAATCACTAATAAACCTATTATTCCAACAAAAAATCGGCTGTAAGTTTTAGTTTTTTGAGGTTCTTCTACGTAATCATTCAGCAATTTAACGTTTCTATAATTAGCTTTCCAAATAAAGTCTGACATATCTCCTATCACAGGAAATATGCCCAAAAGAGCATCTATTGCGACATTGAACGCCATTTTCAGAAGAATAGATTTTGGGACTCCCATTTGAGCTGCCTGGGATATAATATGGCTTGAAATCAATGCACCAAGCGCATCACCAAGTCCCGGAAATAATCCTATCAATCCATCAATGCCAAAACGTAGCTGCGTTCCTGGAATACGGAAAGAGTTATCCATCAGCCAAGCTAGTCTATTTAATTTATTTTTTAATTGTTCTCTCTGTCTTGAAACATGCTTTTGAGAAGGTGGAGTATTTTGGTAATGGGAAAAACTGGGTTCTACAGAAGGTTCATGATCGCCCGGTCCAATATCGATGTTTTTAGGCATGTTTACTCCTTTATTATTTAATTTCTACCGCCGGGCCGTGTGAATTACTGTCCGATAGGTAGTGCGGCTGGCTAATCATTAGAATGCCGGAAAAAAGTTTGTGGTAAATAGTTCCTGCAAGTTAAGATATACTTTCTTTTCAGTAAAACCAATAGACACAATTTGCAAAACTATATGTTTGATAAGCTTCTTCTTTAGTATGATTTTTCTGGTACTACCTTGATTTCTTTGTCGGTCGTGTCAGGTACGACAATGACCTTTTCCTTTTCACTTGGTGTTTGTGGTTCGCGAGTCTCCGAATGAATGGATAAGCATCCACTCAACCCTATACCCAATATGACTAGCAAAAATAAATTTAAGCTTTTCATTGAATACTCCCTCTTTTGATATGGAGCGAAACCAATAAGAAAGATAATTTATCGTTGAAAATATGTCTGTTCGTTACCGAACATAAGTTATGATTGCATGTTTTTAGATACTTATGCTTACTTAATTCGGCTTTTTGCCAGCTATTATTTGCATAGCTTAGTTGAACTGGTTAATATCAACTTTAAAAAATACAGTTCTTCTGAAGATTGCAGTATTCTTTGTTTTTATGAAAAAATTTCAACAGACGCTTTGTGTCTAATTCTTGTTTTATTTGGGTTACCCCTATGTGTCAGGATACCTTTCACCGCAGTTGAAACCTAAAAACTTGAAGGGCGAAGTGAGAGGACATGAAGCAAAAGAGTTATTCAAAAGAATTTAAGGAATCAGTCATCAAGAAGATGATGCCACCCAATGCGGTATCTGTTCCCCAATTGTGTAAAGAAACAGGCGTATCTGATGTTACGCTGTATAAATGGAGAAAAGAATACAGGAATAGGGGGATCGCAGTGCCGGGAGATAACAGTAAAGCAGATGACTGGACAGCAGAAGATAAGCTGGCGGTTGTAATAGAAACAGCTGGTTTGAATAGCGCACAACTGAGTGAATATTGCCGCAGTAAAGGCTTGTACTCAGAACAGATTGATCAATGGAAAACGGCAGCACTGTCAGGGTATCAACGCCATGCCCAGGCTGAGAAAGAAAAGAATCGCTATCGTCAGGAAGAGCGGAAGCAGATAAAGCGTCTGGAAGCTGAACTCAGACGCAAAGAAAAAGCACTGGCAGAAACAGCCGCGCTGCTGGTGCTGTCAAAAAAGTGCGAAGCCATCTGGGGGGTGAGCGAGGAAGATTGATCTGCGCGCAGGATCGTCAGATGGCCATACAATTAATAACAGAAGCAGTGAATCAAGGTGTACGGCAACGATTGGCCTGTGAGGTGATCGGCATCAGCAGCCGCACGCTGCAATACTGGCATCACATTGGCCTGGAAGATCGTCGGCAGATAGTCGAGAAAACGCCTGCCAATAAACTCAGTGAGCAGGAAAGAAAGCATATCCTCGACGTTTGTAACAGTAAAGAATTCTGCAGCCAGACACCTAAACAGATTGTCCCTGCCCTAGCAGACAAAGCTATTTATCTGGCGTCAGAAAGCAGTTTCTACCGCATTTTACGTAATGCTGGCCAATTGCATCGCCGAGGCCGTACGGCCAATCCAGACACGACAAAGAAACCGACAACCTATATGGCAGATGGACCCAATCAGGTGTGGTCATGGGACATTACCTATCTGGCCAGTACGCTCAAAGGCGTATTCTTTTACCTGTATCTGTTCATGGATATCTATAGTCGTAAAATTGTAGGCTGGGAAGTCTATGAGAATGAATCATCGGAACGAGCTGCTGATGTTTTGCGAAAAACCCGGTTGACTGAAGTATTACCCATCCACCAGAAGGTGGTATTACATTCAGATAATGGCAGCCCGATGAAAGGGGCCACCATGCTGGTAACAATGCAGAAGCTGGGTGTTGTTCCATCATTCAGCCGCCCTTCGGTGAGTAACGATAATCCGTATTCAGAGGCATTATTCAAAACTTTGAAATATACACCTGCTTATCCATCCAAACCTTTTGAAAGTCTTGACGAGGCACGCCAATGGGTGCTGCATTTTGTTGACTGGTATAACCACTGTCATCGCCATGGCGGCATAAAATATGTGACACCAACACAGCGCCATCATGGTGATGATGTGACTCTTCTTGAACAGCGAAAACGTCTCTATGAGGAAGCGAAAAAGAAGCATCCGGAACGTTGGTCAGGCGAAACCCGAAACTGGTCACACGAATCAACAGTCAGGCTTAATCCCGGTAATACGCAACCAAAAACCACGATGGAAAAGGTTGCTTAAATAATGTATTCAGGCGAAAAGTATGTTGACACCTACCGTTACTTGTTCTTGTTTTTCTTCTGTAGCTACTTTCTTGATAGATAATTAATATAGGCAGGTCTGTAATAAAATTGGATCAGTTTGCAGTCCAGAGGTTTTTTATTTTTAGGATCATCATATTTTCCTGGCTGGCTTGATTCTTTTTTCATAATCTTTATTGGAATATCATTTCATTTGGGTTTCTGCTGCCTATGAGTGGAAGGAAGCGCCACCATTGTGCTTGATCGGCTGTTTGCTGGGGTTGCTGCAGAATAACTTCAGGTACGTTACTTCATCAGAGTAATTACCGCCAAATGGTGATGAGAGCATCACCGATTTTATGAAACTGGCCATACTCTAAATAAATGCCCAATCTCCCACTCGCTTTGCTATTGATTGTGAACAGGTAGGTTTCCATCAATATCCTGATCAATCGTGTCCTTGGATGAGCGTATTGCTTAATTGTGAGTGTTGATTGATTCAATCGGCTTGACTATGCCTTTTTGGAAATCTCAAATTCCTCTACGCTGGTAACCAAGGCCAGGATGAGAGCTATCAGTGAACCAATGATACGCTCCCAACCTGCTGCCAGTTTCTCGTTGAACAGATCGAATTCACTCAGATTATTCTGTGCTGAAACAGCAGCAATGTTTTGCGCTGGCTTGCTTCTGTGGTAGCAGTATTTTTCTGGTCAATGCCCTAAAATTTGGTATTTCCTTGTAGTTCAGCACCAATATAAATTTCGATCAATTCTTTTCGACTGTGATCTCAACGCGCCTATTCTGCTGGCGACCCTGTGAATTGTCGCTGCCGTCGGGATTGGTGTTCGGCGCAATGGGCTTAGTTTCACCGTAGCCGTAGGTTGTAATGCTTGATTCGTCAATACCCTTATTTCTAACGAGCCAGTCTTTCACTGCCTGGGCGCGCCGATTTGAAAGCTCAAGGTTTGCTTTTTGCGAGCCTCTGGAATCGGTGTGTCCTTCAATGAGTATTTTGCCCTCGGGGAACTGCGAGATCACTGTCCCCACTTTGTCGAGAATCTGCTCCGCCTTGGAATTAATCTGGGCTTTACCGAAATCAAAAACTACGTCGCCTTCAAGTTTCATGTTGACGGCTTTTTCGGTTTCCTTTAGCTGAAGTTCCTTGCGGTCGGTTTCTTCGATTTGCAGTTGTTTGCGTTGCAACTCGAGCTGTTTCTTATCCAGCTCGAGCTGCTGTTTATCTAGTTGTTTCTTATCCAACTCGAGCTGCTGCCTATCGAGCTCTAGCCGCTTCTTTTGGATCTCGAGCGGGGCTTGAGTTTCTTGCGCAAGCGCTGTAGTTAAGCATGCCCACGACAGCAGAGACGTGCAGATGAATAATTCGGTAAACGGACGAAATTGTGATAGATTCATAGTTTCTAATACCTCGAATGTTATAGAATGTACAAGTTCTGGTACCTCAGAACGGCAATGTTATTCAGAACAATTTAATGCATCTTGCAGCTTATTCAAATCAAGATCGATAATTGTTCGTTATTCCCAACTCGGCTTCTAAGCAGTCATCCATTCCATGTCCGAGTTCAAAATCTTTCTTTCGCTTCTCTATAATAAGTATTTACTAAAAACCATCTCTTGAAATACCTCTTTCAAATTAATGTCATCGTTATACTCAAGTAATAATTCATGTTTCATATTTTGTTATTTAAAGAAAGCTTTAAAGCTTCATTTATGCTTATTTAGATGGAGATTGAGGCATTTGGTTTGAATCAAACAAAAATTTAGCTATAACAGACCTCGACATAATTTGCTTTTTGAATATTATGTAACTTTAAATAGTTGATTATTTAGACAAATCAGTGTGCTGCGTGTCCGTATTTATGATTAGGCGCTAAAGAAATACTTACATAAATTACGATTATTGAGATAAGTATTGTTTCAAGCTTATGAAGCTATTCAAATACAACCTTTCTCCTCATTCATTTAATTAAAAATTTTAAGCTGAAAGCTCTGCGTAATTATTTGTAACCAAATATGATACAAATAAATTCTAATTTGTTGCTTATTTTTAGTGTATTGATTCGTCATTCTTTATTTTAAGGAATTTTTCTAATTGCTAAATAAGGTTAATGCATTAAAAAAACATAATATAGCATGTCTCCTATAAATTGATTATAATTTACAGATGACCTATCCGATATTATTTCGCCGTAAAGTATTATCCGTTCGTGAAAAGGAGAACCTCTCAATTGCGCAAGTGGCCAAGCGTTTTTGCGTAGGTGTGGCCAGCGTGATGCGTTGGATCAATACTCCTGATCCCCCAAGACAACCCGCAACAAACCTGCAATGCAACCAGGATCGACATGGAGATGTTCGCAGGACGTCATAGGTTATCCGGACGCGTATCAGTACGAGCGCATCAAACGGCTGGGAGTCAGCACTTGCGTGATCGTCATAGACAAGGCGATGTTCCACAAGCGACAGGATATCCAAATCGCCTTTGCCAATGCCGGGCATACGCTTGAATACTACCGTCTTATTCTCCAGACTTTAATGGCATTGAACCCAAATGGGCCCAGGCCAAAGCCATCAGAAAAAGGGAAGGTTGTTCCATCGAGCAGCTCTTTGCCGCTTATGAAATTTAAATCATTTTATATGGGATCTGCTATATTATTAGATGTATTATTAACTATGATAGTTTTTTGATTAAAGCAGGATACAGTAATCAAGGGATAAGTTGCCATAAGAATGTATCGTGTAAAGAACGTATAAAGAGTGGAGTTGTTATAATTGGGATGCTTACGGAATATTTTGTAGAAGTCTATTAAGAAGTAAATAAGTGAAGCTAAAGTTGGTTAATGGAAGTGCTATGATGAAAACGAATATTTTGTTGGTAAGTGGATTGGCGCTTATTCTCTTGTCTAGATGCGCGCAAATAAGCCCGATAGCGAACACTCGGAATAATGAAGATAGCGCTGAATTACATTCCATAGACCCTAATAATCAAATGCTGTAGCTAAACATTATGAAGATATGGCTAATGAGATGAAATTGAAACTGCGGGCTAAGAAGAAACTGCTCGCAGAATATGAAGAACATAGTTACTATTATATTATGGACGAAAAGGACAAAACCTTCAGTCCCATACCACCGCTAATATCCGATATTTAGAAAATTCTATCAAAGAAAATATGAAACAAGCAGCCATCCATAGAAAAATGGCACTAGATGAACAAAAACGATCTCTCAGCTTATTTAATGAATGAACAGAATAAATTCTCATAAACTTTCGATAAAGTAAATACTCATTTGGAAGAAAGCATTCATGTTCTAGCTGTTCGAAATGCTAAAAAATAGGTCGCATATCAATTACCGATACGCGGCCTTTTTAGTATTTGCTTGCAGTTTCCAGTTAAGCTATTCCATTTTTAAATCAAAAGTGACTTTGTCGGCTTCACCTTGACGTATTATTCATACTGTTTGCGGCTCGCCTCCCCGTCAATTTTGATTGGGATATGGAATTAGCCAGTCACCTTTAATTCCTGTTATCTTATTTTGTCTATTTGACGGCACACTTCAACTCATCTTGCCAATGAAGCGTTCTGTTCGCTCAAAATTCAGTGTTAGAAAAACATTCAAAAGAATTCTACGCATGAGAATCGATTCCGATGATATTTTGCCAATCTTTGCCGTAGGCTTGTAGTGCTTGGCGCAAGTGGAAAAAATTGATGAAAGTGGTGAGTGCAGTTATGGTGTACCCAATCGCGAGCGCGCACTAAGCCACTACTAATTGATAAAGATGTGCTTAAATAAAAAGAAGTTGATATAAAAAGAGAGGCACATATGCACTATATACTGGCGATGGATCAGGGCACTACGAGTTCGCGTGCGATCGTGTTCGATGATGACGTGCGCATTCACGCTATTGCGCAGCAGGAATATCGGCAGCTGTATCCGCAGCCGGGCTGGGTCGAGCACGATCCGCAAAATATTTGGCAAAGCCAGCTAGCGGTAGCGCAGCAGGCACTTGTCAAAGCAGGTATCACTGCGCGCGATGTCACAGCAATTGGCATTACGAATCAGCGCGAGACGACATTATTGTGGGATCGGCATACTGGTGAGCCAATCGGCAATGCTATTGTCTGGCAGGATCGCCGCACGGCGGATTTCTGTGCGCAATTAAAATCACAGCATGGGCAATTATTTCGCAAGCGCACGGGGTTGCTGCTTGATCCGTACTTTTCTGCAACTAAGCTCGCATGGTTGCTTGATCATTATGAGGGCACACGCAAGCGCGCGGAAAATGGTGAGCTTGCTTTCGGCACAGTCGATACGTGGCTGCTGTGGAATTTGACGCGCGGTAAAATGCACGTCACTGATGTCACGAATGCATCGCGCACACTGCTGTTCGATATTCATCGCAATCGCTGGGACGATGAATTGCTCGATGTGTTTAATATTCCTGCACAAGTATTGCCACAGGTTTATGCTTCGAGCGCTGATTATGGTTACACCGCACCCGATTTATTCGGTGCATCAATTTTGATTGGAAGCGTCGCGGGCGATCAGCAGGCCGCATTGTTTGGGCAGGCATGTCATGCGCCTGGCATGGTGAAAAATACTTACGGCACAGGCTGCTTCATGCTTATGCAAACAGGTGAACATGCCTGCGAATCGCAGCATGGTTTGCTCACAACAAGCGCGGCACAACTTGATAAGCAACCGGTGTTTGCACTTGAAGGCAGTGTGTTTATCTGTGGTGCTGTCATTCAATGGTTGCGCGATAGTCTCAGTATTATCAAAAATTCGGCAGAAATCGAAACGCTTGCAACATCGGTACCTGATAGCGGTGGTGTGTATTTTGTGCCCGCATTCACGGGCCTTGGCTCGCCACATTGGGACCCGCACGCACGTGGTGCGATTTTTGGTTTAACGCGTGGTACTACCCACGCACATATCGCACGCGCTGCACTCGAAGCCATCGGTTATCAGTCCGCTGAATTATTACTCGCAATGCAAAAGGACGCCGCACTTCCGATCAAAGAATTGCGCGTTGATGGCGGGGCAGCGGTGAATAATTTACTTATGCAGCATCAAGCCGATTTACTTGGCGTCCCCGTCGTACGTCCACGCATTATCGAAACCACTGCGCTTGGTACTGCATATCTTGCGGGATTGACTGCAGGTATATGGAATAGCATCGAAGAAATCGCCGAGCATTGGCAGACCGATCGCATCTTCGAGCCGATGATTTCGCGTGATGAAGCAGCGCAGAGCATGTTCAATTGGAGTAGGGTAGTAAGGGGGTGTAATCCGTGGGGAAGGGATTAATATGGTGGCGCAATCGATCGCTTCACAAAAAGCGGGGCCCATATACGTCTGTCTATTTCTCACCACAGAATTTGGCATACTTCAATATGAAGCGCTATTTTCGATTAACAGACTTAAACAAAATAAACGGAATTAGATACAACTACAACGAAAAATCGCAATAAATACCTTACTTGATAGGGCTAGCTCTAATTTTTATTCCACAATTGCTGCGAAAATATGTACGCTTCGGTGGTATATTTTCTGTTATTTGCAATTTTTCCTCTTCGAAATATACCATGAGCAAACGATTCATTATAGAGACCCCACTCAACGCCTCCGCAACCAGAATCCGAAGCAATAATACGGGCAAAACTCGCAGCTAGCCGGGCTGTGTCCATAAAGCCGGGAAATTAAAGCGAAGAATCAGCGCTGACACATATTGAATTAATCTTTTTAGCGTAGTAATCCGCTAGAGGCGGCAAGGCGCGCAGAAGAAACAAGCGGCGTCAGAGCTTGAGGAATAAAGTTGGAATGTCGCGCTGGAGAAGACCGACACATCACTGGTGCTAATCCGCCCGTTTTTTAGCGTGGTCATGGGTCACGTCGGCGACATTGGTGAGTCCGTGGCAACGGACATCCCGTTTGAAAGAGTGAGTACAACGACGTACCTGAACCAGCGCGACATTCCAATAGAGATAATGGAGGATGTCATGGCAAAGTTCAAGCGAAGTAAATTGGAGTTAATCCATCCGAATGCAGCGGGGATTGATATTGGCTCTGCGAGCCATTTTGTGGCGGTACCGCCGGATCGAGATAACAAGCCGGTAAGGGAATTCAAGAGTTTCACCGCAGACCTGAATGGTTTAGCGGACTGGTTAGAGGCCTGTGAAATTGACACTGTGGCAATGGAATCGACGGGGGTATACTGGATTCCACTGTATGAACTTTTGGAGTCGCGCGGGCTGACTGTGTATCTAGTAAATGCGCGGCACGTCAGAAATGTTTCTGGCCGGAAGTCGGATGTACTGGACTGCCAATGGTTACAGCAACTGATGAGCTTTGGGTTGTTGTCTGGCGCATTCCGTCCGAAAGATGAGATATGTGCACTACGAGCCATATCTCGTCAACGCGATATGCTGATCCGTTATCAGGCGCGACATGTGCAACATATGCAAAAGGCTCTGGCGCAAATGAACATACAATTGGCGAACGTGATTTCGGATATTGTGGGCGAAACCGGTCAAAAGATCGTTCGTGCCATCATTACTGGTGAGAGAGATGGGCACATCCTGGCGAATCTCAAGAGCAATCGCATCCGGGCTGGCAAAGACGAGATTGAGAAATCGTTAATCGGGAATTGGCGGGAAGAACACCTGTTTGCACTCAAGCAAGCGATGTCACTCTATGACGCCTACAGCGAACGACTCACCGAATGTGACCGGCAGCTTGAAACCATGCTGGCGGCACTTCAGGTGCACAAGGTAGAGATCTGCCAGAAGAAGCGCCGCTCCAATGTCAAGAACGCTCCCAAATTTGATTTGCGTGCCCATCTGATTGGCATGTGTGGGGTTGATTTGACGCGAATTGACGGCATCGAAGTGACGACTGCGATGAAAGTCCTGAGTGAAGTGGGCGCTGACATGAGCAGGTTCAAGAGTGCGAAGCAGTTTGCCTCGTGGCTTGGGTTGTGTCCTGGAACAAAGATATCGGGCGGAAAAGTGCTATCGGGGGCAAGCAAGCGCACAGCGAACCGTGCGGCTCAGGCACTGCGCATGGCGGCAGTTTCATTGAAATCCAGCCAGTCTGCACTGGGTGCCTATTACAGAAGATTATGTGGCAGACTCGACAAGGCAAAGGCAATCACAGCGACAGCACACAAACTGGCGCGCTTGATCTACACGATGCTAACGAAAGGAACCGAGTACGTCGATAAAGGGCAGGAGTACTATGAGGAGCGATATCGTCAACGCGTGTTGCATCATCTGACTGTTCGCGCTCGGAAGCTGGGGTTTAATCTTACCCCTGTTCCTGAGGCTACTTAATATTTGCTGTAAAATCATTGTGTTACATTTGTTTCTTGAAAGTGTGAATTGTATATCTACCTAAAATAGGAAATACCTCAAGGTAAAGATTATTCTGGCTAACAGATAAAGGTTAACATTTCCAACTACGCCAAAATTAATAAAGGAAAGATAAAATTTGTATAAGGAAAAGCAGTAATGACTTGTTTTATACACACGGCAGACTGGCAGCTAGGTAAACCTTTTGGCAATATTAGTGATCAGCATAAACGATCTTTAGCCCAACGGACTCGATTAGATGTCCTCAAACGCATTAGCGATCTTGTGAAAGAATATCAAGCTAGTTTTGTTTTAGTGGCGGGGGATCTCTTTGATTCTAATACACCTGATAAGTCCACGGTGGCTGCCGCTTGTAGCGCTATTGGCCAGATGGAAGTGCCCGTGATCGTGATTCCGGGCAATCATGACCATGCAGGTGCGGGTAGTATTTGGGAACAGGCATTTTTTTTAAGAGAACAATCAGCACTAGCTCCCAATTTACACATTCTCTTGGGGAATAAAGCGCTGGAACTGGATTATGCCGTAATTTATCCATGTCCATTAAAAAATCGATCACATGCAGATGATCCATCGGCATGGTTGCGTGACTCAGAAGTATTCCGGGCAGCTCTATCAAATAAAGCCCGTATCGTCATGGCACATGGCAGTACTCAGGTATTTCAAAGTGAAGGCGATGATGAGGAAACCACTATTTTATCCTCAAATCGTATCGATATTGATCGCTTACCTATGGATGAAATTGATTACATTGCCCTTGGCGACTGGCACGGGACCAAGCAGGTTGGATTGAAAGCCTGGTATTCTGGTACACCGGAAGTTGATCGTTTTCCTAAAAGTGAAGAAAATCAACCGGGCCAAACGCTTATCGTTCAAAGCAAACGAGGAGAAAACCCGATTGTAAAGGTTGTTGCTACTGGCCACTTAAACTGGCAGGAAGCCACTTTTGAATTCAGCAACGACGACAGTATCGAGCAATTTGCCAGGCAAATGAACGATCTTCTTAGCCAGCGCGTCAATGAAGATTTATTAAAGCTGACCCTGGCTGGTTCTCTAGGAATTGCCGCAACCTCCCGGCTTGATGCATTAATCGAATCCCTTGAGGCTCGGCTTTTGCGGCTGAAACTAAAGAACAATGTATCTATTGCTCCATCAGAGGATGAACTCGACCAGCTAATGCACAGCATTTCAGATCCATTAATCTCAAGCGTTGCACAGCAACTACTCGCTCAAAATAATCAGGCAGATAGTGAGACAGCCGTCATCGCGTCCTTGGCACTGAGAATGCTGCACTCGGCAGCTCCATGAGCTTTGTTCATGAAATTGATTTCTGCAACCGTTCGTAATTATCGAATACATCGTGAGACCACAGTCCGGTTTGATGAACATCGGTCATTGATTGGTGGTGTTAATGAATCTGGCAAAAGCACTTTAATTGAGGCCATACACCGCGGATTGTTTCTTAAAGCCCGTGTCACTGGCGATACGCAAAAAAGCATGATGTCGCTTCATCATGCGGGTCATCCAGAAGTGGATATTGAATTCTCAGTCGCCGGAAAGACCTTCAGAGTCAACAAACGATTCAGCGGACAAAGTGGAATTACCCAGCTTGTCGAGGTTGGCGGAAATGTCTGGCATGGTGAAGAGGCAGAATCCGAACTGAACAGACTTCTCAAAGTGGATGATAAGGGCGGTGGGCGTGGATTAACCGAACGTATCATGCAGCAATGGGCTCATTTGTGGGTCTGGCAAGGGAAAAGCGGCAATGATCCCACCCGGGATGCAGCTTCAGAACACCATGCTATCTTGCAACGTCTGCAGAATGGAAGTAGCGCAGCTATCATGCAGTCTGATCGAGATTCCCGTGTAGCTGCCTATTTTGCACGCCAATACGAGCAAGTTTTTACGCAAAATGGCAAATTCAGAGCGGGCTCGGAGGCGAATGAAGCCGAAAAAGCATGTATCGAAGCAGAAGAAAAAGAACGCATGTGTAAAGAGCGTATGCAACGGCTTGAGCAAGCAACCTTGGATTTTGAAAGTTCGGAACAAACCATTGCTGAAGCTGATGCTGAATTAAGTCAATTAGGACAGCAGAAAAAAAAGATTGATAGTAACATCGAGCAAGTCAAGCAATTACAAAGTCTAAAAAATCAGCAAATTGATACCTATACTCGTGAGGAGCAGCAGGAGAAGGAATTGCAGCAAGCTAACCAGACAATTCTGGACTTAAGAGGTGAGCTCAATCAACGTACTGCTGAATTAGCGCCCAAGCGGGATAAATCAAACCGATTGCAACTAGCACTTGCCGAACTTAAGCAGCGAGTTACCCAAGCATCAGAAAAATATCAATTGACTATCCAGAAAGCTCGCGCTATACGACAACAGCATGACTTGGCTCAGCTTTGGGTGGCTCGATTCGAATTCCAAGATCATTCCGATACACTATCTACAAAACACCAGAAAGTACAGCAGCAACAAAATGAAATCGAGCGATATAAAGAAGCATTGAACAAATTATCTCCAATCAATGAAAACGCTTTGCAGTCCATGCGTGAAATTCAAGAGCAATTAAGTGGAGCACAGGCGGCGTTAAAAGCGATGGCAGTCGGTATCGAAGTGATTGCGTCTGAGCATGTGATCCGCGTGGGCGAAGAAGAAGCAAAATCTGGTAACAGCTTCCATCTCAATGCACCCACTGACATCTGGCTTGATAATTTAACTCATCTACGCATACAACCAGGGGGTGGGGGAAGTCTGGAAACCACACGGCAGCAAGTACAAACCCTACAAAAACAATTGAACAGCACATTAGATAGCTACGCAATTGAATCCCTTGAGCAGGCTGCGACCATAATAGCTAAACGTAATCAGATCGAACAAAAAATTTCAACTCTCCAGAGTGCCCTGAAAATATTGGATGATGGCAAGCTGAACGAGGACTATATCCATATTAAAGATAAGCTGAGCAAGGTAACGGCCGAAATAAACCGACGCGCCGAACAGCTGCCTGAATATATTGCGCCGGCAACGCGGTCGGAGGCTGCTGATTATTTTGATAACCTGCGGTATAAACTACAACAGGCTGATACGGAAGAATTCGAAACAAAAGCAGAGCATGACATACTGGCAAAACAATTTCACCAAGCTGAGTTGGACTTTCAGACAGGCATTAGCGATCTTACGACAAATGACCAGCAGATTACCGAGAAACAAGTCAGACTGAATTTAGCGTTGGAAATGTATGGTGATGATGCCCATCGTGCAAAACTGTTGCAACAGACCCAATACGCTAAACAACAAACCAAAGTACGTCTGGAGCAAACCTGCCAAGCTCTGGAAACTTTGCAACCGGAGCAACTTGAGCGAGACCAAATGCGTATCGAACGCGCATTAGCCATGCAGGAACAAAGCCGGCAAGCAGCTATCATGCAACGTGCTGTTAGTCAGGCTGCATTACGTCTGGATGGTTCTGAAGATCCCCAGGCAGCCTGGTCTATGGCACATGCACGATTGCAAAATGCGCGCGAGCAATTTACACATGTCAAACGTAAGGCCGAAGCTATCAAACTGCTGCATCAATTGTTTCAGCAACAGCAAAAACAACTTTCTGATCGATTCAGTCAACCCCTTGCAGACAAAATTTCAGCTTATCTACAAGGATTATATGGCGCCGGAACCAAGGTTTCGATCACCATGGATGAGGGTAAATTCCGTGACATTCAGGTTATTCGACCAAGTGATACTGTTTCTCTATCTTTCGATAGTCTCAGTGGTGGTACCCGAGAACAAGTCGCTGCTGCAGTTCGCTTAGCCATGGCCGAACTTTTGGCTGCTGACCACGATGGCAAGTTACCGATTGTGTTTGATGATGCCTTTGCTTATTCTGATCCGGAGCGTGTCAGAACACTTCAGCGTATGCTGGATTTAGCTGCTGAACGCGGATTGCAAGTCATCATACTGAGCTGCAATCCGGCTGACTATGCCGGTTTGGGTGCTCAATTAACTCGGCTAGATGAATGCTCCTCAACGTAGTTGAATAATTATATTGATTCCATCAAATAGTGATTACTAAATCATACCCACTTTTTGCAAGTAATAATTCAGTCATTGGGTGCATCTACAATAAGGTCGCTTTCCACTGATTTCACGCCGTCCTGACTTTGGGCAACCTCGATAGCTCTGTCAATAATTTGCTGGGAATCCACTGTACCGCTCAGCTGTACTATGCCATCAACCGTAGTCACTTTAATATCAGCTATCTTAAGCATGGGGTCATCTAAAATGGCCGTCTTAACTTTCATAGTAATAACCGAATCATCAGAATATTGAGCGCCTTCTTCAGTTTTCTCCTCAAGTTTACTTTCTGTTTCTTTTGTTGTTTGCTCAACCTTTTGTTCGGCACTATCTGGTATATATACAATAAGGTCGCTTTCCACTGATTTCACGCCGTCCTGATTTTGGGTAACCTCGATAGCTCTGTCGATACTTTGCTGGGAATCCACTGTACCGCTCAGCTGTACTACGCCATCAACCGTAGTCACTTTAATATCAGTTACCTTAAGCAGGGAGTCATTTAAAATAGCGGCCTTAACTTTCATGGTAATAAATGAATCATCGAGGTACTGAGCACCTTTTTCAGTTTTCTCGACTATTGTCTCTTTTACCTCCTCAAGTTTACTGTTTGTTTCTTCTGTTCCCTGCTCAATCTTCTGCTCAGTATTCTCAGGTACATATACAATAAGGGTGCTTTGCACAGATTTCACGCCATCCTGACTTTGAGCTACCTCAATCGCTCTGTCGATGCTTTGCTGGGAGTCCACTGTACCGCTCAGCTGTACTAGGCCATCAACCGTAGTCACTTTAATATCAGTTACCTTAAGCAGGGAGTCATTTAAAATGGCTGCCTTAACTTTCATGGTAATAAACGAATCATCGAGGTACTGAGCACTTTCTTCAGTTTTCTCAACTATCGTTTCCTTTATCTCCTCAAGTTTACTTTCTGTTTTTTCTGTTCCCTGCTCAACCTTTTGTTCAGTATGCTCAGCTGAACGATCTATCTCTTTTCCAGTTTTTTCTGTTGAGCCTTCTTTTTGACAACTAGCCAATCCTAGGATTGCAAATAAGCTAATGATCATAGAAAGTTTTTTAGTTGAAATAGCTAACCTATACTCATGCGTTAATTTCATAGCTTCTTCCTTAAGTTGATAATTTGTTTCCAAAAAATATATATCGCTCCTGTATAAGCACTCAATACTCAAATGTGTAATAAATAAGATGGTAGAGAAAAGAATCTCGCAAATTAAATTCAGCACATTTAAATTTTGATCAAACTATGACAGGAGTGAGAGTGCCAAGCACAGTTTCTCACTATTAACTTAGATATAAGACCTTCGAAAAATAAATTGAACTGCACTACATATGACGAATATAACCTATCTCTAAATTGATTATGTGAGGAAGCTGATAAGCACTAAATTTCTACATAATAAAGTTAGACGGGTGGTGGACGTCTTCCTATTAACCAGAAGATGATGGCAAGAACAATTCCAACTACAAACAAAATCCAGGCCATATCCATCGCCATCCCCATTACCCCGGTCGCCCCTAAAATAGCTGCAATTATTGCGATAACTAAAAAAACAACTGCGAGGTTTAACATGGTAATTCTCCTTACTTTTAGTTCCAAATTAGATGTAGCAACATATAATTAAATATATGATCATATTGGATGATGATTCAAAATGTAGCGGTATAATTCGTTGATAAAAATAGAACTCACCAAATTAATCACCGGATAAGAAAAAAATCTCATACCTAAGGTAATTTATAGAAAATGAGCATTTATTAAATAGTGATAGTGCTCTTCTTGCTATTCCTCATAGGTAAGCGAGAAATCGAAAAATGGGTAATCTATTTTGATTCTGGTGAGTAAGCAGTACACCAACCTTGAGGACTGATACTGCCTTCTACTACTTTACATTCGCCATCAGCCTCAGGTGTTTTACCTGGAATGAACTGTATGCAATTACTGCATTTCTCATTCCCATTCGGCTTATCTTGATACTTCATTAACTCTTTCGCTGCTTTTGCTGCTTCTGCTTTATCAATTAAAGTGCCCATTAAAGGAAGAGTGGCACCAAACGCTATAATCTTTATTACCTGACGACGGGAGAACTTCTTTTGATCATACTTCATAGTCTCTCCTCAGATTTGTTTTATTTAATTCAACAGCTAATATTGATAAGATCTTGCTCCTTGCAATACAACGCAACGGCAACGTTTTCGGATTAAGCGAGGAATTTCAGATAGCTTTGCTGTTAATCTAAGCTCAACGCGTCAGTTCGCATGTTATCTATAAATATAAAAGCAACAATAACACAACACTACGTGAACGTGATCTACAAAATAGAATCGCCAATATCTGCTCTCCCATCTATGTATATCCATAATTTTCAAAACTGATTCAGCTTTATTTAGTAATGATGTTAAGAGATAACAAATAGAGGAGCAATAATGCATTTGTATACAATTTGTATTCTTCGGCTAGGAAGATTAAAAGTAGCTAGTTGTCTTCTTAGTTACCAGCCGATCGGGCTAATCGACCGTTTTTTGTATTGCGACTTAACCAGCTATGGATGATGCTAGTGTAACGCTGCAAGTGGCGTAAGAGATGGAGATGTTTAACCTTATAATCGGCTCGTAGAAGCAGGTTGCATACCACCATAATTGGCACTGGTGACGCAACACCTGGGTACACGGCGATAGATCGGTACTGTTGAATTGGTTCAGTCACTATTGATTGCTGGAGCCGATTGGTTATATCCCAACGGCAGAGTTGAAAATACATATTGCTGCGCAACAAAAAGTATCAGGTATTATAACTCGGCCCAAATTATTAAGTTTCTAGAAAAACCTTGGACGGTTTGCATTGACTAAAACTTATTACTAGGGAATCTGGGATCAGGCCAGAAGACGAATACGTCTTGTCGTGCAATCTTAATTTATTTGAGGAGAAATGTATGCTTGTAACATTTTCAACTGATGCTTATGCCGACATAACTATGTTTGGTGATATTGCCTTTACCATGCTCGAAATGATGGGTCATAGCAAAACTGTTCCCGGTGCTATTTTGGCAGAAGATGTTCCTGAGGCGCTAAATCGATTAAAAGCTGCTATTGACGCAGAAAAGGCTTCACCACAAGTTGAAGACCAGGATGAAGATGAGCGGGTTGTGAATCTAGCTGATAGAGCATTGCCATTGATTGATCTACTTACTGCCGCAGCAAAAGCTGAGTCTAACGTAATGTGGAAATAAATCTTTATATCTTCATTATCTGATAGTGATAATGATTTTGTTATAATTAATGAATGACAAGGCTTAGAATCTAGAATTCTTAAGATAAATTAACGGGATAATTTTAGAAGGGTATTTTAAAACCCTTTCTGTAATTTTTGCTGCCAAATTTCCTTAAATAAAAAAATTAAATTAATTCGGTTATTCATTAGGCCGCTTGGATGGGTATTTATAGGGCACTCAAAGATAGAAAATCCACAAAATGCAACAAACAAGAATAAAGCTAACGAATGGATGGATATTTATTTTTCCTAGCTCTCTTTTCATTTGCCGAAGACCAGTGGAGAAACTCGGTCTATTGCCTTTCCTTACAGGAGATCTTCGGTATGAGCATAAAAAACTTATGTTGCTTCCAGTAGTTTATTTGTTAGTGGCAATTATCCATGCTGCCAGTTTCTTCGTTCCAAATATTTCCATCTACTATATAGAGAGAACCAATTTACTGAAATCACTTGGCTGCGACAGTTCAGACAGTACGCATTCACGTCACTCTTAACCCAGATGACGGGATTGGAATATGCGTTGTCTCCAGTTTTGTTAACTCCATACTAGTTAATTGTTCAGCTTGGCATAAGATATGTATTTTTGTACGAGTACCGTACATTCCAGGGTTAAATCCACGAGAGGATCGAGAGTCGCATTCTACGATCTGACCAACCGGCCCCAGGAAGCTAACCGTTACCGAGAATAAAAAATATGAAAACACAAAGGCTCAAAAATCGGCACGGAGACCAATAGATGGTCAGATAAGATGGTCAGATAAATTTGCGGTAACCCTGAACAACTATCTGCAGGCCGTTTATTTACGAGAGCTCTGCGCTCGTGCTGCACCGATGGCAGTATGCACATCCTTTTTCTCTTCAGGCGGAGGCAGGACAGCTTTCATGCCCAGAGAACTGATCCAGAGCTCACGACACCAGCCCATAGTGTGATAAAGATGCTCATCTTCTTCATCTTCTACCTGGTCATATGCGTTTTTGAGCACCTTGGCCTCGGTACTTTTTGCTTTTTTTGCAACCTCACCAATGAGCTTCCAGTTCTGGTGGTCTTTGGTCTCCGCCATAACTACGCATTCACAGGCAACAAGCTCAGCAGCTTTAGGATCACCTGCTTCAAGAGCCATTTTCATTGCCTTTACCAGCGATTCACTAATATGGCGAACCACTTCTCGTCCCGGTGTTTCTTCATCAGAATCCAGACCCAGCTCCTGGAAAACATCCAGCAGGATTTGATAGTGTTTTTTTGTTTGTTCCAGGTACTCTTCCCATTCCTCCTTTAGGTCTTCTTCTACCGCGCAACGAAGCGCCATTTGATAGACTTCGATACCGCCTTTCTCTGTTTCCAAAGCTTGGTACAAGAGTTCGTTCTTCTGGTCTTCTTTCATTGAAATGCCTCCTTGTAAAGATAGCACCTCTGTCAACCATAATATCATATCTGTTGCTATACTTAATGGCTGATGAGGTTATCCAACTGCGATCGTAAGTACCATGGATCATTTGCTAATGATCATAGTGAGATTTGGTAGTAGTTGACTACTTATGATTGCTCCTCATAATTTTGCCCATTGCTAACGATTTGATAGGCTATGAATTGATCAGTAAGCTGTTTATCTATCGAATATGTTTTACGTGAATAAAATTTAAGATCCTGATCCTGATCCTGATTACAATTTGTTTCGCTATATGAACCAAAGTTCCCTTGAGGATGACATTATGTATAACATTCAAACGGCCAAATATTTGCCATCCTATTTTTTTTGGTGTTCAATTTACTTCATACAGGATGATCGACTTCTATTTTAGTTAAACTTACTTTTTATTGTCATTTGCAACATGAATATCTACTTCATGCGCCATGGGCGTACTAATTATAATGATCTTGGTTTGTGTAACGATGATCCCCGCCGGGATGTTCATTTAACAGTAATGGGTATGGAACAGGCGAAATCGGCAGCTTTGGCGCTGCGTGATGTAGCATTTGAGCGTATTATTGTTTCGCCCCTGCCACGGACGTATCAAACGGCGGAGATAATAAACTGTTACCACTCAGTACCAATTGAGGTGCATCCGGACCTTGCTGACATTCGTTCAGGGTTCGATGGGATGCCGGTATCTGATTATTTTGTGGCGATTAACCATGACCCGTTACGAATGCGCGTGAATGGTGGTGAGTCATTGCTGGATCATAAGCAACGTGTATTACGATTCATTGATTGGTTAAAAGAGCAGATGGATAAAACACTGATGGTAATTGCTCATGAAGAAACCATGCGGGTATTTATTGCTTATTTTGAGGGAGACGTTGAAGATAATCAACTGAGGGATATTCATGTAGGTAATTGTGAATATAAGTGTTATGCGTTGAATTTTGCTTAGATTTAACCAGAGTTTATATCTAAAATTAACTGTCAAAGTGAGCTCGATAATGATTTCCTCAGATTGAGGTATTTTTGCATATTCTCTCATTTGGAGTTAAAGATACTAAGCAACCAGCTCATCCTATTGAAAACAAAATGATATAGAGCGCGGGTATATAGAACGTGAAAATTGTGACTTATTAGCAATAGTAGTACTAAGATGGAGAATACTATAATTTTATTATCCACAATTTTCGTGAATAAACTTGTGAATAACTGCTTTATGTCGAGCAAGGATAAGGGTTATTTCGAGTGCTTTAAAAAGATGCTAAAGCTTTCTCAATTTTAGCCGATAATCGGATCGATAGATGTAATTCCATTTCTAGATCAAAAGTTAATTATAACTATGGCAAGTTATTAAAATTACATCAATAAATAATTTAATAAATATCCTTTAGATTTAAAAATGGAATAAGATTCGACATTACTATTCTCATATCCCTTCTAGCTCGGTGAGTTATATGCATTGCTCCCTGGGTTATTTTTTTTAGCTTATCCTTAAAAATAATCAAATCTTATTTGCCTGCTTTATTCGTCTGCTTGGCTGTCAGAATTTTGTGCCTTTGCCTTTCAGTAATGCCGTCTTCCAATGTGAGTTTCTTACGTAAGACGCTAAGCTCATGCTTAAAACATATGAAGGGCATTGCAAATTGTTGATTTTGCGGTATCAGCGGTAGTGCTAGATTATTTTTTAAATTTAAAACAACTTGTATTTTGTCTTAAAGCAGAAGCCTTTGCACTTTGCTTTGCAGTACGTGATTCTGCTATCTCTAAATATGCTAATTTTCTTATTGCTGCTATGGTTGCTTATGCGTTCAGCCTAATTGATCTAATTCCAGATTTATTCTGATTCTTGGTTATCTGGATGATCATGTCTTGATGTGATGCCTTTAGGGATTGCCTCGGTTATTATTCCACTTTTAACGGTCATTGTCAGTTTGCTGCCCACCCCATATAATGAAACGCATTTAGAAATGCTTGCTCGTTATTTAAGACTAGAGGCGCCAGGGGTGGCGCTTGGCAGAGATAACTGAATAAGCATTTAATTGACCAATATTCCGTATCGTAAGATTCGACCACGATACTTCCTTGGCCCAAATTTCGTGTTGTTTCATGCTAAATCAAAACTAGCTTTGTCAGCTTTACCTTGCCGTATTATCTATATTGCTGCGGCTCGCCTTCGCGTCATTTTTTGATTTGTAAGTGGAATTAGGTCGATTCCCTTAGAAATGCTGGCAGCGTGTAGGATACAGGCTCAGGAAATCAGTTATAGTACACGACTCAGTAGATCGAGTGTCGGGCGGGATTATCATTATGAGCTGGTTATTAGTAGGGCGCTTTATATCAAACCGGTTAATAAAGATTCAGGAGATGTTTTGTAAATATGGGAAAAGAAAAATCGTTAAGAATATTCTTTTGGAAGTGGCAGACAAGCGTTGTTGGTCTAGCACGGATAGAGAGGTGTGTTTATTAAAGGTGAAATTGACCTTATAACTATAGAAAAGTGTTTATAGGTTTTAGTACTATTTTTCAAAATGAACTGGAAATGATGAAACAAAAATGAAGCAAGATAATAAAGTTAAAGTTCTCTTTGTTTGTATGGGTAATATATGCAGATCACCTACTGCGGATGCAGTATTTAAGCATCAAGTGAAAGCTGCTGGCCTGGATAAACACATCTATGTCGATTCAGCCGGCACACACGCCTACCATATCGATGAGTCGCCTGATGAACGTGCCCAGAAAGCAGCACTAAAAAGAGGGTATAACATGCAGGGGTTACGTGCGCGCGCTGTACAACTAAATGATTTTGAAGAGTTTCACTATATTCTAGCAATGGATAAAAACAATCTCGCAATACTCCAAGATCGTTGTCCACAGCAATATAGTCACAAACTTGGCTTATTGATGAGCTATAGCAGTCAATGGGATAGATATCAGGAAGTAGCCGATCCTTACTATGGGGGAAGTCATGGATTCGAGTTGGTGCTTGATTTAGTGGAAGATGCCAACCAAGGATTGCTAAGACATATTATAGAAGGATCTACTGAAAAGCGTAATCAGGGGCGCTAATACAATTTCTTTGTATTGTACTAATCATAATCTGTTAAAAATTGTGGTAAATAGATCAGCTTCATTGATTCGACCAAGATCAGTGTGTGCCACAATCGCCGCATTGGGTCGCATAAAATAATGGCAGAGTTTGCTGCCCGGGGAAAGACCAGTAGATTGGTTTTATGGGTTCAAGCTGAACCTGGTCATCATTGACCAAGGAGAATTGATGGCAGTCAAAATCACGGCGGGCAATGTGGATGACCGTGACCCGGTACCAGAGTTGACGCGTTCCTTATTTGGCAAGCTCTTTGGTGACCGGGGTTATCTCTTACAGCCACCCTTTGAGCAACTTTGGGAGCAGGGCATGCGGCTCGTTACCAAGGCACGCGAGAATATGAAAAACAAGCTGTTGCTGCTGTTTTACAAGCTGCTGTTACGTAAATGCTCGATTATTGATATTGTCAATGACCAATTGAAGAATATCTCGCAAATCGAGCATTTCCGCTATCGCGGTCTATCTAACTTCCTTGTTTATTTGATAGCCGGACTGGCGGCTTACATGCTCTCAGAAAAGAAACCCTCGCTTAATATCAGACTCTCTCAAGCTCTTCCAGCGGTGGTGTGATTCTCATGTCGAACTTACATTAGATTAAATTTTTATATATTAATTGTATCTTGACAGGCGCCAATGTGACTCATTTTACTATGCTTATTATTTGAAAGTTTTATCTGTACTATGCATTCTTAAGGGAACCATAAAGTCAGTGTGGTTTCTCAAAGCGCAGTAGAATTTAAAGGAGAAAAATGATGAAATTACCAACAGCATATTATGTTATTTTGACTATTCTTTTATTATTAAATATATTTGAATTGATTGCTTAATATAATTGCTTAAATATAACAATCGATAAATTATTATTAGTAATAATAGCCGCACATTCTATACCATAAGGAGTGATGTGCGGCATTTTTCTATGCTGAATTAAAGAAATCTAATATTCATTATATAAACTAAAAAATTTATACTATGGTGATAATTTTTTAATAGGGAAAGAAGTACATATTCCATTATTTTCTTAATCATCAGTGGAGGTCTCTCGGCTTTAAAATTGCATACTTGAGCAATTTCCTTCTCTCTCTTGGCGTGTTTCTGCGCTTCTCTCTTCTCCTTTGTTTGCTAATTTATCCCAAGGCTCTACAGTCTGCATAAGTATTAAAATTCCAATCTTGCCTTCATTTTTACTGTTGCACTATCTCTTGTGATTAACTCCTAGTGTTGATGGTTTAAATCGCTTTACTTTATGTCGGATAGATTTTACATTGACCCGGCCGTATGTTATGTGTAAAGTCAAATCCTTGTGCAGAATAAGGGTATTAACTTTTCATTTTTATATTTTTAATTTATAAATCCAAGGGAAGAGGGGAAAATGAGAATTAATTCTAAATGCAGGAAGCAGAGAATCTCTGCTGCAGTGATGGGATTATTATTATTTGGTATGAATTCGACCGTTGTTGTTGCAAATACTGCCATGAATTTTCTTGATAAATCTGGAATTAATCTTGATCAATATGGGCTTAAAGTTGGCGGCTGGATTCATGGGGGTGCAACCTTCAATCCGTACATAACCGATGGATTTAACGGTCCGGTCACCTTTGCAGATCAGGCTAACCGATTTCAGCTCAATCAACTGAACTTATTTTTTGAACGACCCGTCGTGTCAGAAGGAAATACATGGGATATAGGATTCCGGGCGGATTTTATGTTTGGTACAGATGCTATTTTTACACAAGCCTATGGAAACCCTGCATTTGATGTAAATGATGGAAGGGCTTTAAGTGACCGAGGTAATTGGGATCTGGATGTTTGTTGTAACTCTAGTCGTACTTATGGTATCGCCTTTCCCCAAGCCTTTGCAGAGGTGTATGCACCCATTACCGACAACAAAGGGGTTAATGTAAAGATTGGACACTTTTACACACCAATTGGTTACGAATCGGTTCCGGCACCTAATAATTTCTTCTACACCCATGCTTATACCATGCAATATGCCGAGCCTTTCACCCATACCGGGCTATTGGGTGAGTATGCCATTACCGATAATTGGTCTGTGATTGCTGGGGCACTGACAGGGAGTGGAACAGGCGGTTGGGATGGTAATTTTGATAAGCAATTGGCTAATTGGGGTGCTATAGGTGGCATAACCTGGACGAGCGACGATGGCGATACCTCTCTCAATATCAGCGGTACGGGCAGCTCAACTTCTACTCGACATAGTGATTTCTGGGGCATGTTCAGCATTGTGCTGAAACATATGATTACTTCAAAAACTCATTTTGTTTTGCAACATGATCATGGTTTTGCTGATAATGTGCTGCTTAATAACTTCCATTTTACTAATGTAAACAAGAATGCCGAGTGGTATGGCATCAATATGCACCTTTATTATGATGTAACACCAGACTTGTCGATTGGTGTGCGGGGAGAGTGGTTTCGTGATAGGGATGGTTTCCGTGTATTTTCACCAGGCCGGGTTTCACTTGCGACCAATCACTTGGGCCAGAGCTATGCACTGGGTGGCTCAACTCAGCTTGCCACTAGTGCTCCTTCAGACTATTATGCTGTAACACTGGGTTTGAATTGGAAGCCAGGAAAAATGTTTAATTTTACCGATAGCCTGCGGCAACTGAATATTCGACCAAATTTTCGCTACGATGTAGCAGACCCCCTTCATGGTTCATCTTATAGGCCATTTGGGGGTAACAATGATCAGGTCTTATTATCACTTGATGCAATATTACCTTTCTAGTTTAAAACTTTTCTAGGAGATAGTCAGTTGTTAAATTATTCAAGAAATGCACCTTGCCGGTGCATTTCTTATATTGCCTCTTAGTTTTTGTATATCTCAGTAGGCTCGTTCTCTTTCAAGAAATTAAAATGATGAGAGACTTGGCTGCATGCCACATCGTTGTAGCCCCTGCAGCAACATATTCATATCTTCCGGTAGTTCAGAATTCCATATCATTGTTTTGCCATGCAGCGGATGAGCCAAGGCTAGCTGTTGTGCATGCAAAGCTTGTCTCGGAAATTGTGTAATCAATCGCGTTATTTCCATAGGTAGTTTCCTGGTTTTGCCAGTGTAGACCGGATCTCCCACGAGCGGATGGCCCATATTGTGCATGTGTACGCGGATCTGATGAGTACGTCCGGTTTCCAGCCTGCAACGAAGCAGAGTGCAACCGTTGAATGATTCTAATATTTGATAATAAGTACGTGCTGGCTTGCCATGGATAGTTACAGCCATCTTGGTGCGCTGTACGGGATGCCGCCCTATGGGAGCATCGATATGACCGTTCTGTTTGACCTCACCTAATACGATTGCTAAATAATTCCGCTCGACGCTATGCTCTTGCAATTGCCGCACCAGACTGGTTTGGGCCTCTATGGTTTTCGCGACTACGAGTAAACCACTGGTATCTTTGTCTAGCCGATGGACGATACCCGCTCTGGGAATATCATTAAGCTGTTTGGAGTGATGAAGGAGTGCATTTAATAGTGTTCCCCGCCAATTCCCATTGCCAGGATGTACCACTATCCCTGCTGGTTTGTTGATGACAAGTAGGTGATTATCTTCATAAAGGATCTCAAGTGAAATTGCTTCTGCAACATGCGTCTCGTTGATTGGTATAATATGAGGTTTAACACTAATTTTTTCATTCCCCCAAATTTTTTGTTTGGGTGTGGCAATCTTGCCATCTATGTTTACACGTTTTTCAAGTATCCATGATTGTAAACGGCTGCGCGACCATTGTGGCAGTAATTGTGCTAATACAAAGTCTAGACGAAGCCCAATACAATTTTGAGGTGCAACCAATTCAATAATCGATTCAGTTTGTCCAGCCAATGCGAATGAAGATGGCGTTACGCTATAATCTTGGATAGGTTTGTTGGCTTCTATAGGAAATTTCATGTGGCATCGTTTAATTTTAATTTTAATTTTAATTTTTGGGTTATCAGCATGCGGTTTATTGAAAGAAAAAACAACGGACAATAGCCAATGGTCTCCCAATAAATTTTACTCTGAAGCTAAGAATGAACTAAATAATGGTAATTATGAAGCTGCCGTAAAATTATTTGAAGCACTGGAAGCGCGCTATCCTTATGGGCGGTTTGCGCAACAAGCGCAACTTGAAATTGCATATGCCTATTATAAAGATCAGCAACAGGCTTCGGCGATTGCGGCAGCAGATCGTTTCATTCAGCTTTATCCACACCACCCAAATGTTGACTATGCATATTATATTAAAGGGTTAGCTAATTTTCATGATGACTTGGGTGTCCTGGGCTATATCTCATCGAGAATTATTAATCAGGATATGAGTGAGCGCGATTCGAAAGCATCGCGTGAATCATTTGAAAATTTCAAAGAACTGGTTACCCGCTTTCCGAAAAGCAAGTATACCCCTGATGCGCTTAAGCGTATGGCACATTTGGTTAACGTGGTCGCGAAAAGTGAAATATATGTTGCGCGCTATTATATGAAACGTAAAGCATATGTCGCTGCGGTCAGGCGCGCGCAATATGTTCTGGAAGAATATCCGCAAACCCCTGCTACAGAAGAGGCCTTGTATATCATGGCTAGAGCCTATGATAGAATGGGAATGAATGATTTACGAGAAGATGTGGAAAGGGTCATGAGAAAGAATTTTCCTCAAAGTGAATACCTGTCAGGTTCAGATTCGTTAGGGAAAGAATCCTGGTGGAAAATATGGTAATCGCGTGACCTGTTGGAGAGAGCGCGAGTATTTCTAGGAATAAGCGAATATTGTCGACTCAGCCCACTCATCTTGTAAGCGGACTGCCAAAACATCGCACTGGGCATGATGCAGCACACTACTGGCAGTCGATCCTAGAAGTAATGCAAGGCCGTGTCGTCCATGCGAACCTACTACAATCAAATCAATATCTTCTCTATTAGCAATTCGAATAATTTCTATTTCTGGTTTGCCCCAGATTAACCATAGATTGGTGGGATCAATCGTTAATTGATTAGCCGTATGGATCAATTTATTTTTTTCTATTTCAAGCAGCTCATAGGGTGAATCCGAATAAAGTGGAATCTCTGTGCCATAGGCGGTATCTGGCATTGGAATATTATCCAGTATGTGGATAACACTCAGTTTCGCGTTGAAGAAGGTCGCCAAACGCTCAGCTTTGCGGGCAACATACGTATCCTCATCTGAGAAATCGACTGCTAACAAAATATGCTGATAATCGGCCATAGTTAGTCCTTAATTGAGCAAGATAATGCTGACTGTTAAAAACGATTATTTTATTGCCATAGAGATTTAGACAAGAATAAGGGAATACATTCCTCATCGTATTTACTGTTATAAGCAGGGATGCTACATAGGTGAGACCTATGTGTGCTACGCGGGATGACTAAGATTTTTTGCCGACCAGGCTGAATTCAAGAATGACCGCGACAAGTTTATTATGCAAAAATTGCAGATTATAACCTGTTTGCCAAGTGTCAGTGTACTGCTAAAATTCCAGTCATTCCATTCTAAATCAAAAAGACGCGAAGGCGAGCCGTAAACGGCATCAATAATACGGCAAAGTGAAGCTGACAAAGTCAGTTTTGAGTTAGAAATGGAATAACGAGTGTCGTTACAACTAACTCATAATACCATTCTTATCGTCATGAGTTTATTCTATTCTATGTGGTTCTGCCGAATGTTTCTTTTTTATAAAGAGATAAAGGCCTTGTAAAGATTAAATAAGCTAATGATAGTAATCAAAATCCCTACTAGTATGAGTAATGTGCGTGCATGAAATTTCTTGCATAAGATAGCTGCAAAAGGTGCTGCAAATAAACCTCCGAATATCAAGCCGATAATAATTGGCCAAGTATTAGTTTCCATTAGTAATGCGAAAACGGCTGCACTAGTCAGTGTCAAGAAAAATTCCGCAAAATTGACTGAGCCAATTGTTGTACGGGGATCATTACCTGTGCCCACCAAGGTTGTTGTTACAATCGGTCCCCAACCTCCGCCACCAGCAGCATCCATAAAACTACCAAAAAGTGCCAGTTTACCTACATGTTTTGGAGCTTCTTTTCGAATATTTAATTGACGAAAAGCCTTACTCAGGATATAAATTCCTAGCAGAAGCAGATAAGCCGAGACAAAAGGTTTAAATAATGTACCGTCTATATGCGTGACTAATACTGCTCCTAGTATACCGCCCAGTATGCCTGGTAACAGTAAGCGCGTGAAGAGGTGTTTGTTCACATTGCCAAATTTGGCATGAGCAATGCCTGAAACCCCGGTTGTGAAAATCTCAGCAATATGGACACTAGCACTAGCTGCTGCGGGATTTGCACCTGATGCTAGTAAAAAAGTCGTTGCTGTAATGCCATAGGCCATGCCCAATGCACCATCGATTACTTGTGCGAGAAAACCAACGGCAACAGCGCTCCAAAAAACTCTGCTATCGAGCGTCCCATTAATGATTAACCAACTATCGAGCCAATCCTGTGCAAGAAAGAAGCGACCAATTAGAAATAAAATAAGCGAAATTAAAATAATGACGGCAAACCAGACGGAAGCACGTAAAAAGGGGTGTGCCTCTAAGTGAGATACCGTATCTTCAACAGGTGGTAGCCCAAATTGTTGGTGCTCTTCATTTACCGGATTGAGTGTCAAGTCTAAATTGCGGATTTTCATGAGCTTAACTTAATGGCCTTAAATGCCTGGCACTATAGTCTTGCTCAAGGTAAATGAGAAATAATATTATGTAATAAGCTTATATGAAAAATTTCTAACGCTGATGAGTGTAGTCCGATAAATACGATGGAACATTGATAAATACACTCAATAATTAGCGCTTATGGGAGCGCTAGGGCAATTTAACAGTTTTATCAAACAGGTCGTTGGAAAGTTACTGATCTGGCTAAATAGAATCGAATCAGTCGACTATATTTCCTTAACTTAATGATGGCTGCTGAGCTTCTTAAGGGTTTGAATAACGCCCCCTATTATGAAATACTCTCAGCTTTTTTCTTCAGCAGAAACTGTCAGCAACCCGTTTAAATCCTATCATTATGGGATTAGCACCGGCACACTGGCAGTTTAAAGCTAAATTTCTCAGACTGTTTCCAGAAGGAAATTGAAAAATGGAAGCTTCACACAGTTATACCTATAGAGCCTTTGCCCGATGCGCCCGCTTCTCCTACCACTATGCTCCCTGGATTCTGTTTGCGGCATTCCTGATAGCTATAGCTAGCACTGTATATGTCGTGCGCAACCTCGGTATGAATACCGATACTACAGATATTCTCTCTGAGGATCTGCCATTTCGCGTTAATAGCATACACTATAATAAAACATTTCCCCAGGAGATGGACATTCTGCTGCTCGTGTTGGATGCGCCTACACCGGAACAGGCTTATTCTGCTGCTGGTCAGCTTGCAGCGCGCTTGAAAAAAGACCCTAAGAATTTTATCGACGTTTATGCTCCCAATGTTGATGTTTTTTTTGAACGCAATGGCTTACTTTACGAGAATATTTCAGAACTCGGACGCATTACTGATCGCCTGGCAGAGGCACAACCATTAATCGCGCGTATTGCGGATAGTCCATCACTCCATACTTTTGCCTCAGTGCTTACTGGAGCAATAAAAGAATTAAGTAAAGGGCGTAGCTTGGAGCTGGGGCCGGTGTTAAAAAGTATGAGCGATACTCTGGATGCGCGGCTTGCAGGGAAGCCACAGCAGCTATCCTGGCAGACACTTTTTCGCGGTGAACCACAGAAAAATAGTTATCAAGAAATAATTTTGGTAAAACCAAGACCAGATTACTCACAGCTTTTTGCAAGTGAACAGGCTATATCTGCAGTTCATGCTGCGGCGAGAGAGATTGGTTTAACAGAAGATGGTCCAATTCAGCTTCGTGTTACGGGTGATATGGCGTTAGCTAATGATGAGCTCAAGAGCTCACTCAGTGGCATGGAATATGCTGGAATTATCACCTTCGTGCTGGTGGCAATAGTCCTCTATTTTGCAATGCGCTCAATTGGTATGGTGCTTGCAGTATTGCTTTGCTTAACGTTAGGATTGTTGCTTACAGCAGCCTTTGCTACCGCTGCCATTGGTCAACTGAATGTTATCTCTATTGCTTTTGCAGTGCTATACATAGGTCTTGGCGCAGATTTCGCTATTCACTTTTTGTTACGATATCGTGAAGTGTTAGAGAATGGTCAAATTTCAACAGAAGCCATGTATAAGGCGGGTGGCGAAGCCGGGAGTGCATTGGCTGCATGCACAATTGCCAATGCGATTGGTTTCTATGCATTTATACCCACCAGTTACAGTGGAGTAGCGGAATTAGGCATTATTTCCGGCACGGGTATGCTGATCAGTTTGCTGGTTACCTTCATCATAGGTCCTGCCCTGTTACGATATTTGTCGAAACGACCTATTTCTGAAACGAGCAACAGGGGCTCTCTGGGAAAAGTACTTGAGTTTTCTTTAAATTGGCGCAAATTGACGTATGCCGTTATTTTGGTATTGCTACTTATTGCTATCGCTTTATTGCCTCAGATAAGGTTTGACTACAATTTACTTAATATGCAAGACCCGAAAGGAAAAGCGGTACAAACTTTTCGGGAGTTACTAGCGCTCCCTGAACATTCACCCTGGTATGCAATTGTGTTAACCAAGGATCGTGAAGAAGCGCGACAATTAAAAGAGCGCTTGGCTGAGCTTCCTGAGGTAGGCAAAATAATTACATTTCTTGATTTTGTACCAACGGAGCAGGAAGAGAAACTTTCAGTTATTGAGGAAATGGCACTTATCATCGGTCCACTCATACTCTCATTATCGGAGCCTTCGACAGATAAGCAAATGGTGATGCAGCAGCTCGAAGAATTAAATGCCTTGAGTACAGCATTAGGTCACTATATTAAGGAACACCCCGAATCCTCCCTATCTGATTCTGCGCGTACGCTCAAAACATCTCTTGCAAAGCTGTTTAGCCTGTTAGACAGCATGGATCTCAGCGATAAGAAAAAATTACTGCATTCAATAGAAGAGGATTTACTTTATACATTACCTATTGCCATTCAGCGTTTACGCACTTCGGTTGAAGCCACACCCTTTAGCGAACAAGATCTGCCCGAACCACTCAGCAGACGCTGGCTCAGCCATACAGGAGAATATCGAATTGCGGTATACCCATCAGAAGATATCGGCGACAATAAAGCATTGGCGCGCTTCGTAAGAGCAGTGCAGCAAATAGCGCCGCATGCAACCGGAATGCCGGTGGTAAGTCTTGAGGCAGGTGAGGCAGTAGTAGAAGCATTCATTCAAGCTTTTTCTTTAGCCTTGATAGGAATTACAGTAGCCCTTCTGATATTATTGCGCAGCATAAAATATACTTTACTTGTGCTAATTCCACTTTTGCTGTCTAGTGTATTTACTGGTGTTTTCACTGTCTTGCTGAATATACCGTTTAACTTTGCCAATATTATCGCTTTGCCGTTATTACTTGGCCTGGGTATTGATAGCAGCTTGCATATGGTGCATCGAAGCATAGATAACCATCAAGAAAGCGAAATCCTGATCCACACTAGTACTGCGCGCGCTATTTTTTATAGTGCTTTAACTGCCTTGGTTGATTTTGCAAGCCTCATGTTCTCACCGCATAAAGGTACCGCCAGCATGGGTGCGTTACTTACTGTTGGGTTAGCTTTTACGTTGATTTGTACTCTCATCATCTTACCAGCACTGCTACGGATGCCTGCTCAGTATGCCAAATCATGAATTTTGGTTACGTTAAACTTTTTTACTGAGAAACGCATTGTCAATTATCTGAAATTGTAATTCTATTTCCAGATCAAACATGACGCGGAGGTGAACCTCAGACACTATCAATAATGTAAGAAGGTGAAGCCGACAAAGTCAGGTGTGATTTATAAATAGAATAAATCGGTTTTTGATAATGCAGAAACTCAGATCTTAATTCATTACAATCTATTTCATTGTTTTTTATAGCGATGTTTGAGGTATTCAATGATGGGCGGCGATATTGACAGAATGATAATTGCAAAAATAACAAATTTGAAGTTTTTCTGAATAAATGCGAGTTGCCCAAAATAATATCCGGCATAAACAAATAACCCTACCCACAGTACAGCACCAATTATGTTATATACAATGAAAGTACGATAGGGCATGGTTCCAATACCCGCTACAAATGGAGCGAATGTGCGAATAATAGGAATAAAGCGAGCAATGATAATTGTTTTACTTCCGTGTTTGAGGTAAAAAGCGTGGGTCTTATCTAAATAATCGCGTTTAAAGAAGCGAGACTCTGGCGAGATAAAAACTTTTGGTCCAACTTTTTTACCGATCCAGTAATTTACAGTGTCCCCTAAAATACCTGCGATGCACAATCCAACAAGTAAAAAATGCGGATTGAGTTGTGAGTTTGGTAACGATGCGAGAGAACCTGCAGCGAATAATAGAGAATCACCGGGCAAGAGGGGAAGCACGACAAGCCCGGTCTCACAAAATATAATCAAAAACAGAATGCCATAAAGCCATAGCCCATATTCTGATGCGAGTTCATGAAGATACTTGTCAATATGGAGAATAAAATCAATAAGAAACATAAGCGTAGGATAAAAAAGTAATTTCCATATTTAAAAAGGATGAACCAGAGAATCTAGCATGCCATTGAACACATTGAGAAGCAGCCAAAAAGCAATATTTAGCTTCAGAAGCGAATTGTTACTTGAAATTCAGGGTTTATCTTGTTCTGAAACATAATATTAGGCTTTATTAGATACATATCTATATAAATGCGAATTAAGAGCTGAAATAGAAGCCAGTCCATCAATAACGTTAAACTATTGAGGAAGACACTACCCAACCTCAATCAATCAAAGTAACCAATGAACTGGCAAAATCGATTAATAACGATTTATCTCTATGTTTGCAAGCATTATCAGCAAAATCTTTGGGTTTATAGTCAAAGAATGAGCAACCACGCGGATTTAAGTTTTAGCGACGAAGAAGTCATTACCCTCTTCCTGTTCGGTGTAATGGACAAGCATCGAGAGATCAAAGGTATTTATGAGTATGCGGATCCACTTACGCGATTGGTTTCCACGACTTCCAGGTTATGTGGCTTATGTTCAGCGTCTGAATCGGGTAGCCGATGTGTTTGCACCCTTATTAGCACTGATTCAGCAAGAACAGGAAACCAGGAATGCCGGGCAGGTTTGGTTGACTGATTCATTTCCGGTCATCCTTGCGAGGCAAGGTCGTCGGTTTAACGCGTGTGTAGCGAAACAGTTGGCGGATTCGGGCTACTGCTCTACCAAGAAGTTGTACTATCATGGTGTGCGGGTCCATATCATAGGGCGCCGCCAACCAGGCTCACTGCCGATTCCTGAGTATATTGGTGTGACTGGCGCCAGCGACCATGATGGCAAAATATTTGATCAGATTCGACCACAATTGTACAACAATGAGCTGTACGGTGATAAAGCTTATCAACGGCCTGACGCTGAATGCATCAGGCGAGCTCAGAATCTGACCGTCTTGACACCGGTTAAAAAACAAAAAGGGCAGCACCATCTGGAACCACAGGATCAATGGTTATCGACAGCAGTTTCTCGCGTGCGGCAACCGATTGAAGCCTTATTTGCCTGGATTGAAGAAAAAACAGGCATTGAATGTGCCAGCAAAGTGCGTTCTTATAACGGGCTTATGGTACATGTATTCGGAAAGCTGGCTGCGGCTCTGTTTTTCTGGAATTTTTTACGAGTCAGCTCTTAATTCACATATAAATAGAATTGATCGAAAATGAGAATTTGGCAATCACATAATTTATATTATTCATTTCTAAATCAAAATTGACGCGAAGGCGAGTCGCAGACAGTATCAATAATACGGCAAGGTGAAGTCGACAAAGTCAATTTTGATTTATAAATGGAATTAAGGGCGTCTCTAAAAATTCAGAATACTAAATAAGACCAGGCGAGAATAAAAAATGTTGACGCAGCCTATACCTGATAGGTAAGGGAACATTTTTTGTGAGCAACGAAGTATGATGACGAAACGGGGTAAGCAGGTAATCCGCGAAGCGGATGCTCACAAATATAAATTTTTAGAGATGCCGTTAAATAGATTTTGTTATGCATACTGCTAATATATTTTCAATGTATTGCTATGGAATACCAGCTGATGCATATTATTCTAATACGTGCTTAGCTTATTTGATGAAAAATCAATTATTTTTTATAACTAGCTGACTTGTAATGGACAGTAATACCGTAAATTTGAATTCTGATAATTAACATGATATTTTCATGCAGATTTCCAACAATAAAAAGTATCGAACTCTCATAACCTTAATACTTTTTGTATGTGGTAACATCGAATAAATAGAATTATAGAGCTGGTTTTTTCACTTAACATCTACCGTTCTCTATTTGTGATATCGATTATACTGCCTGTTTATGACTGATCAGTCTGAATAAATCAGGGCTTATATCTTTAGTTAAAAAAATGAATTAGCGATATTTCTACTAATTAAAATAACCTTACCTCAAGCTTTAATCGATAATGTCTGAATTAATACAAGAACAGATACCGCCCCCGGTAAAAATAAAAAAAGAGACCGAGACAGAACCAATTAAGACTTTGGAAGTAGATGGTCATAAAATTACCATTCTCGGTACCGCGCATATTTCTCAAACTAGTGCGGACAAAGTGAAAGAATTGATTGCCACGGGTGAATTTGACGCAGTGGCTGTCGAATTATGCCCCAGCAGGCATAAGGCCATTGTCAATCCAGATCTATTAAGCAAAATGGATCTCTTCCAGGTTATTAAAAAAGGTCAAGCAAGTATGGTTGCTGCCAGTCTGGCGCTAGGAGCTTTTCAGCAGAGGATGGCTGAACGATTAGGTGTCGAACCAGGCGCAGAAATGCGAACCGCTATTAAAGACGCAACAGAAGCCAAGTTACCGATTTTACTGATTGATAGAGAGATTGGAACCACGCTTAAGCGCATCTATCACAACGTACCATGGTGGAGACGTATAGAATTATATAGTGGTTTGTTAGCCAGCATTATTACACGGGAGACAGTCAGTGCTGAAGAAATCGAGCGGTTGAAAGAAGGTGATGTGTTAGAAAGTGCTTTTTCACAGTTTGCAGAAAATGAAAAACATTTATATCAACCACTGATTAGTGAACGTGATGAATATATGTCGGCACGTCTCTTGAAAGAATGTATGGAAAACAACTATGAACATACCCTTGCCGTGGTAGGTGCGGGGCACTTGAAAGGAATTGAGCAAATCATGATGAATGGCAGGATTAACGATCCGGATGTAACTATTCAGCAGCTTGACACCATTCCAGAATCCACCAATTGGTTCAAATTTCTACCATGGGTAATCGTAGCCATGGTGCTGACGGGCTTTACAATAGGGTTTATGCGTAGTCATGAGATTGGTATGGCAATGATAATCGATTGGATACTCATCAATGGTGGCCTAGCCGCTTTAGGTGCTACCATCGTACTGGCTCATCCACTCACAATTTTAACTGCTTTTCTAGCTGCTCCAATTACCTCTCTTGATCCAACAACAGGGGTTGGAATGTTTACAGCTTTAGTAGAGGCCTATTTACGCAAACCTACAGTGGGAGATTTTAGTCGTCTTAGAAGTGATACGGCTAGCCTAAAAGGCTGGTGGCATAATCGAGTAACTCGTATTTTACTGATATTTCTGTTTTCTTCATTGGGATCCATCATTGGCACCTATATTGCAGGTTATAAAATAGTTGAACTCATCATTGGTAGCTAATATCTACAAAGAAAAAATTGAATAATTCCATTTTTCAATCAAAACTGACTTTGTCGGCTTCACCTTGCCGTATTATTGATACTACCCGCGGTTCACCTTCGTTTCACTCTTGATTTGGAAATGGAATTAGTATCATTTTGATCAATAAAAAAGATAAAAATATTCTACTGCCATAAATACTTGGACAAAAATGAGGAAACGCGCTCCTCATAGCTTCTGTTGTTATAAGTGTGCATGTTATAGTGTCCTGCGCCTGGAATAATCCACAGTTCTTTGGGTGGAAGAGCGGCATCAAATAAACGCTCAGCCTCTGATTGGGTCGTATGTCTGTCGTGCGTACCTGAAATCAAGAGGATAGGCGTATTTAGATTACTTATCCGATCAATGGGATTGAGTTGATCCGTTGAAACATCCAGAAGCAAGGATAAGTAGGATAATAAGAAAGGCTTAAGCCATATGCCGAATTCACCTAGATGAAGTTTTAGTCGATTCTCAACGGCTTCTTCAAATGTCGGATGAAGAGATTCCAGCACAATAGCATTGAGCTTCAAAGGTGGATCTGCCAGTGTGATCGCGGCTGCACCTAGGGTGACGCCGATGGCGGCAATACGTTCACCGGGAAAATTATCTCGCAGATAGTCAACAGCCGCCTTAACATCCTTCGACTCACGCATACCAAAAGTAATTCGTTCGCCCGGTGTTTCTCCATGAGCTTGCAGATCAATCAATAATACACTGTATCCTTGTTCATTTAGAAATCTGGCCCTGCCAAGCATTTCCAGGCGATTGCTACGAATGGAATGGACAAGCACTACGGCGCCATGACCCCTGATGCCTCGTGCCAACCAGCCATGGACTTTATAGTTCTGGCTAGTTGGAATCTCTACCGAATCCACCGGAAAATCGGGTACCAAAATGCCAACAACAGTCGAGGCGGGTCCGGTCAGAATCTCGCCAATAAGAACCATACTGATAACGACAGCGACCAGTATTGAAGCACTTTGAAGCAGAATCCAGCGATACATTGTTTGGGCGTTTGATGAATGACTTATGACAAATTACAAAATGAATATCTGGTCAAAACTTATATTCTTATACCATGCTCAAGTAACATAATCTACCCGGCTGATAAGAGCGTCAAATTTTTTTTGACTGATCGGAATGAAGAACTAGCATACCCTGCAGAAGAAGGCCATATATAGCAAGGATGACATAACATTAAGCAATGAATGTAGATATCCTGGTTTTCTCTTGAACTTATTCCATTTTCCATTTCCAAATTAAACATGATGCGATAGCAAGATGTGGTCAGTATAAATAATGCCATTTTTAAACCAAAATGACGCGAAGGCGAGCTATAGACAGTATCCAGTTAGATGACTGAATAAAAGTGCAGATGTTATGCGTGCAATATGGCTCAGTAAGAGCTAATTCTGCTGCGACTTACACCATCAGAATCGCTGATTCAGCTTTTTTTCGTGCGGAGCAAATTAATTGGCTGATTGAGCGGGCTCATATAAGCACGAGAGCGCTTTTGTACCATTTACTCAGCAGCCCGCCACTGCAGGCGCTGTTACTGTCTTGTTACTGCCTTTGAGTAGCTTTGGTAGAGCAGAGCTAATTGATCAGTTATTCACATTTTAATCTACATAGTTGACTTTATTTGCTATATCAGTCGATCATTGTCGAACAAAGCTTTTATCTTTTCTATGGGAGATAGTATATGACAAGGCGGTTGATCAGCTCAGGTTCCACTTTTGAAGAAGAAATTGGCTATTCACGTGCAGTCGTGGAAGGGGACTGGATTTTTGTTTCAGGAACGACAGGCTTTGATTATTCCACTATGACTATTTCGGAAGATCTGCTTGAGCAGGCCGAGCAGTGCTTCAAGAATATTGAATCAGCCCTGCGGCAGGCAGGCTCCGGTTTACAAGATATTGTGCGGGTGACTTATGTGCTACCCAATGCAGCTGATTTTGAACTGTGCTGGCCAATTTTTCGCAAGTATCTGGGTAAGGTGCGCCCGGCGGCCATGATGATTACGGCTGGCTTGTCCGATCCGCGCATGCGAATCGAGATTCAGGTAACCGCACACAAGAGTACGTAAGTAACCATGACAGAACACCTGCATTTGCTACATATTCTGCATGAATTGCAGCAAAAGCACCGGTATATTTCGGAGAAATCGATCTGCGAGGTGGCTGCACAATTGAGTTTGCCTGTCAGTCAGGTAAGAGCCGTGGTTGCGTTTTATGCCTTCTTTTATTCTACTCCTTGTGGTCATTATCATATTCTGTTCAGTAATTGCACCAGCTGCGGTTATCGAGCGGGAGGAACCGATTTACTTCGCCTGCTTTCCCAAAAGCTGAGCGTCAACATAGGCCAGACGCGTAAAGACGAGCAGGTCAGCATAGATGAAACTTCCTGCATTGGTATGTGTGACCATGGCCCTTCATTGCTCATTAATGGTGTACCGCTGGTCCATCTGGATGCGGAGAAGATTGAACAGATGGCTACTCTGATCGAAGCCGATAAACCATTGAATGGATGGCCACCTGCCTGGTTTCACGTCAAGGATCACATTTATAAACGAGGACTGCTACTGGATAGTAGTCTATCGGCTGGCGATGGTTTACGTGCAACACTAACGCGGGGCAGAGAGGGAACGCTTACCGAAATCATTCAATCAAAACTGCGTGGCAGAGGGGGTGCCGGATTCAGCACGGGACTGAAATGGCGTCTTTGCCAGCAAGCAGCGGGGGAGGCGCATTATGTGGTATGCAATGCAGACGAAGGGGAGCCTGGTACTTTCAAGGATCGAATGTTATTACAGCAGCATGCCGATGCATTGTGTGAGGGCATGACGATCTGTGCCTATGTCATCGGGGCCTATCAAGGGTTTATCTATCTGCGTGGAGAATATCGGTATTTATTGCCGCATCTACAGGCTACGCTGATGCATCGCCGCAAACTCGGCTTATTGGGAACAGCTATTCTGGGGCAGACAGAGTTTGATTTTGATATTGATATCGTGGTCGGAGCAGGCGCCTATATTTGCGGCGAAGAATCAGCTCTGATTGAATCGCTCGAAGGGAAGCCCGGTATTCCGCGTAGCCGCCCACCTTTTCCGGTGGCGCACGGCTACCTTGGGCAGCCTACCGTGGTAAATAATGTCGAAACATTGATCGCAGCAACCCATATTGCTTGCAAGGGCAGCGCATGGTTTACTGCATTAGGCACACCTGCATCTACTGGAAGTAAACTGTTGAGTATAAGCGGCGATTGTGCCGCTCCCGGTATTTATGAATATCCGTTTGGGATCACGATCCAGCAGATTCTTGATGAGTGTGGCGCTGTTAATGTGCAAGCGGTGCAGGTAGGAGGCCCTGCCGGTACTTTGCTCGACCAGACTGCTTTTAACCGCCAGTTGGCTTTTGAGGACGTAGGTACTGGCGGCTCTTTTATGATCTTTAATCAGGAGCGTGACATACTAACCATCATTCATCAGTTTGCTGCCTTCTTTGCCCATGAAAGCTGCGGCTTTTGTACGCCATGCCGGGTTGGAACGATCTTGCTGAAGCAAGGCCTCGATAAAATTATGATCGGGCAGGGGGCACGCAACGATATGGCTGAGCTCCAGCGTGTCAGCGAGCTGGTCAGGCGCTATTCCCATTGTGGGCTAGGTCATACTGCGGCCAATCCTATCCTGGATGGGTTGCAGTATTTTTCGCAGGCTTTTGAGCAGCGGTTGACGCCCTATGATTTTACTGCGCGGTTCAAGTTGGATGCTGCTTTGCAGGAAGCCCGCCAGTTGACACGGCATGATGGTAAGGAAGCACATCTTGAGCAAGGGCAGGATTAGCATGGTGACAGAGCCAGAATCTAAATTTATTCGTATCGATGACCAGGAAATTCCGTTTGTCCATGGGCAAACCATCATGGATGCTACACTGGCAGCAGGTGTTTATATTCCCCATCTTTGCCACTTTCCGGGTATCACGCCGCAAGGAAATTGCAAGCTGTGTACCGTCGAAGTCGATGGTAAACCATTAGCGGCGTGTACCAGCCCGGCTGCAGCCGGACAACGGATTCGCAACAATACTCCTGAACTCAACGAATCCCGTAAAGCGCTAACACAAATGCTGTTTATCGAGGGCAATCACATCTGCCCCTCGTGCGAGAAAACCGGTAATTGTCCTTTGCAGGCGATGGCCTATCATCTTGGCATGCTGCATGGACATTTTCCAGCCCAGTTCCCAGTGCGCGAGGTTGATGCCTCCCATCCGACCATCATGCTGGATCGGGATCGTTGCATACTATGTAGCCTATGTGTGCGCGCCAGTCGCGAAGTGGATGGTAAAAACGTTTTTGCCATTGCCGGGCGCGGCACTCATGCCAGTCTGATTGTCAATACAGCCAATGGCAAGCTGGTTGATAGCGATATTGAGCCTAGCGATCTAGCTGCCAGGATCTGTCCGGTAGGCGCCATCCTGATTAAGGAGCATGGCTACGACGCCCCCATCGGTAAGCGCATCTTCGACCAACACAAAATCAACGAAATCGGTTTGGAGAAAATATACATCGCAGGAGCCAAATCTGATGACTCATAAGCCCAAGCTTAAATTAGCGACTACTTCGCTAGCAGGCTGCTTCGGTTGTCATATGTCCTTCCTGGATATGGATGAGCGAATTGTGGAGTTGCTGGAGCATATCGAATTTGATCGCTCTCCTTTCACCGATATCAAACAGCTCGACCACTGTGACATTGGTCTGATTGAAGGCGGCGTTTGTAATGCGGAAAACGTGCATGTACTGCGTACCTACCGGGCTAATTGCCGGATTCTGGTTGCAGTCGGCGCTTGCGCCATCAATGGTGGTGTGCCCGCCTTGCGTAATCATTTCAGCCTGAAGGAATGTCTGGAGGAAGCCTATGTGAAGACCCCGGACATGATCAATCCGCATATTCCGGACGATCCGGAATTACCCTTGTTGCTCGATAAAGTGTACCCCGTCCACGAAGTGGTCAAAATAGATTACTTCCTGCCCGGCTGCCCACCCTCGGCCGATACTTTTTATCGTTTTTTAAGTGAATTGATCGAGGGGAAAGAACCTCAGATTGGTAAGGTGGAGCTGAGATATGATTAAAATAGTATGTATGAAACCAACACCATTTGCTGTTGGATCAATTGGTTTTTATTCGTGTTGCATCGTATTAAGTAGACAATCAATTTATAGTTTCTATGTTTCTATTTGTGGCTAGATAAATCATAAATCGAAAATTGGATTAAGTCTTATCTGCCGCCAGTGACTGTTGTCTCACAGATTTGCGAAACGATGTGATAACTAGGCAATCCAGCAAAACAAATAAAACGAGCAAAAAACTGGTGCTCCATGCTACTGCTGCGGTAACCAATATTATTTCCCGATAAACACTAAAATCAGCGCCTATGCGCATAAGTGCGGCAATGGTCATGATAACAGTGATTATCATGATCTGCGGTATACGCGAAGGATATTGTTTAACATGCAGCAGGGTCACGCGCACCATCACATTGCTGGCAAGGGTACCTAACGCCCCCACAGTGATGGCGTGAACTGCGGTACTAAAATAGTCGCCTCCACTCAGCTTTACCCCGCCCAATAGCACGAGCCCCACTGCCAGCCAACAATAGCCTAACCCTAAACAAATGAGATCAGGTCGCGCCAGGCAATGCCATAACTGCCAGCGAAACAGCCGGATAGTCGCCAAAATTCCACTCATAATCAGCAAAATACCTGATACGAGAGTCGCGACTGGAGCCAGCACGAAAGCCGCTGTAACGGTCACAATTAACCCGCCTTCGATATGCGGCTGCACCCTTGCCTCAAGCTCCTTACCTTGACGATAAAACTCGCCGGCTACTGCTGGCGCCAGCATGCGTCCTCCCATGAAAAGCATTAATAACGCGAATAATTGCACACTTTCATCCAGCAAATAACGATGCAGTCCGCGATAGTCAAGCTGATTCATCAAAATGATTATAATCGTAATGGTGCAAATCAGACCGAGCAAAGGCACCAACGTCCGATTACGCCATTTCTTTGCAACCCACAGACGAGGCAGTAAATGCCAGGCAAACAACGTGACAAAAGCAGCATTACTGACCAAAGTCAGCCAACTGGCAGAGCCGACTAATCCCATTACCCGTGCCAATAGCCAAAAAATCATGAATAGGGCTAATCGTCGCGCAGGCATAGGTCCCAGCAGATAACCGGCAACCAAAGCCAAAGCGAAACCGAACAGCATTTCAAAAGCATGGCCAGTTGGTGCGGCCAGTGCATCCGGCCCGTAACCATGCCTCGCCAGCATAGCCAATGGCACCATCAGCATGGCATAAACACATGCTGTCGAAAAGAACCATTGATGTGCATGGACTTTGGTTTTTTCCGGAAACCACCGTAACAATATATTTTTCAATTGGGTATTAGACTTTTTTATGCCAATTTTTATTTTATTCCATTTCACAATTAAACAGGGTTTTGTCCGCTTTTACTTGCCATATTATTGATACTGTCTGCGGCTCGTCTTCGTGTCAGGTTTGATGTGGAAATGAAATTAGCAGCAAACTCAGCTTCGCTGATTGAATATGATCGATCGCAACCATAAATCAAATTTGCCATCTTCTAGACCAGTTTTACCAGCAGCGCATAGGAACCAGGTTATCTCGTTGCCAGATTCGTTACTTTGAACCATTTTAATAGTTATGAAAATATTGACAATCGTTCAGCTAAAGAGTAGATAGAAATCAACGAAAATTTTTTCGTTGCGATCTTTTCGATCTTTACTCGTAAAGGCGGGCAGATTGATAGGTTTTAATGAGTGCATATTCGGCTACGGCCAAAGGAGGGTTTTATGAAAATGCAACTTTGGATTGTGGTGGCACTAGCCACTTTTTTAGCAGCATTCAGCCAGGCAAATGCCAGTGGAAAGGAAGTGAGCAAGGATCAAGTACCCAAAGCAGTCCTCGAAGCTTTTGAAAAGGCTTACCCCAATGCTAAGAAGGTAGAATTCGAGAAGGAGATGTTCGAAGGTAAAGAAGCTTATGAAGTGGAATACAAGGAAAATGGCAAAGAGTACGAAATTCTATATAGCTCCGAGGGCGAGGTCCTGCAGAAGGAAGAAACCATCGATGTTAAGGATCTACCTGAAGCAGTAGTTCAAGCCATTTCCAAGACACACCCAAAAGCGACCATCAAAGAGGCAGAGAAGCTAATGAAACCTGATGGGACGGTTACTGGTTACGAGGTAGAAATCAAGGCAGAAGGGAAGAAACTCGAACTCGAACTGGATCCCAATGGGAATATTTTGAAAACAGAGCAGGATTGAGTTTTATCTTTATCTGATACAAATACAAGACAGCACTCCTCATCTACTAGCTTTTTTTAATTTAGGTGGGGAGCCGTTATTGTATTTCCAAATCAAAATGGCGCGAAGGTGAACCGCAGACAGTATCAATAATATAATAAGGAAAAGCCGAAAAAGTCACCCATTAGCCGACCTCTGTCACCCATTAGCCGACCTCTGTCAATAGCCTAAATAATACCCTGCCATTAAAAATAGCATAAAAATTAACTTTACCCATTGCTGCTATGAATACCCGCGCCCGTTATGTCGTTGTCTTTGGCGTCGAAGTCATACGCTCCGCACCAGTCACCCATCTGGATTAAGGCAGGAAATCTTACTCATTATCCAAGCCCTTGGTAGTTCACTACCCCACACAATCTTCGGTACCAAACCGTGTCCAAAATATTTCACAGAATTTATGGCTCAGCTTTGGCTGTCCAGACTTAATATAGCTCACGGTTTGGGCGGAACCTAAACAACAATGGTCAACCGGGATATCCAATCAGTTTTATGGTTAAGACCAGACTCAGTCCTGGCTCATCCCGGTTGCCCAAACTTAACCTGGAAACATCAGTCTGGCCTCATAAGGTTGTTGATGCTTAAGCATCATCCAGCTGGCTCTTGCCAGCTTGCGCGCAATCGCCCGAATAGCAATGATGCCATTCGTTCTCGCTTTCTTTCGTTCATAAAACCGTTGCGCCAGCGGTTCATAGCGCACAGCAAAATGCGCTGCTTCAGAAAAGGCCCAGGAAAGATAGGGGTTGCCTGCTTTAACATTGCCTGATCCTTTCTTTTTTCCGTTGCTGGTGCGTAGGCTATCGACACAGCGACAATAGGAGGCAAACTTACCCGCACTGGCAAAACGATGGATGTCGCCTGTTTCCAGCATGATGGTCAATCCCAGTATTTTTCCAATGCCTCTGATCGTTTGCAGTATCTCAAACTCCTTGCTTAATTTTACTGCTTGATGAGCAGATTGTTCCAACACATCGATTTCTGCTTGCATTGCATGATAGACGGCCAAACCTGCCTGAACTGCTTGCAGCGTGTAGCTATCCATTTGAGGTGGCTCAAAGTCAGCTCGGCGTAACCGGTCTGACTTTACCCTGATCCCCGTGCAACGCCATATTTGGCTTTACACACTAATCAGTTGCGTACTGGCTGCTCTCACCAGTGAAAGTCGCCGCCGCAACAGGTCTCTGATCGCTCGTTGCTCTTTCGGATAAATGATGTGGTTCCCTGTAACTGGACAACCTGAAAGAAAGTTCAGCTCTGATATGTATAGTTAAACAGGTTCAGGCAACCCGATCAATTCTTGGATCACTATAGTAGATTTCATCAGGCGTAAGACGGTCAAGGCTTTGATGAAATCGTTCTTGATTGTACCATTCAAACCATGTGGATAAATTCTGCTTTATCTCCTTCAGATTATTGAATTCTCTGGTATATAAAAGCTCATACTTAACTGTCCGCCAAAGTCGTTCAACAAAAATGTTGTCATAGTAGCACCCCTTGCCATCCATGCTGATCTGAATATGATGATCTTTTAGTATGGAGGTAAATGCTTCGCTGGTAAACTGTACGCCCTGGTCGGTATTCATGATCTGTGGACAGCCATAATCCTGGATGGCTGCCTCCAGCGCCTGAGTACAAAAGTCAGTATCCAAGGTATTGGACAAGCGCCAGCTCAACACCTTACGCGAATGCCAGTCGATGATGGCAACCAGATAGCCAAAGCCTTTCTCCATGGGGACATAGGTTATGTCGGCAGCCCAAACCTGATTGGGTTTATTAATGACAAGTTCTCTAAGCAGATAAGGATAGACCTTATGCTGTTTGCTTGAGATGCTGGTCCTGGGTTTTGGAGCTATGCTGACAATACCGAGTGTCTTCATTAAGGAAGAGGCTTTCTTGCGCCCTAACATGATTCCCTGGCGCTGAAACCAGGTAGCATAACTGCGTGAGCCATATTGTGGCGTCTTTAAGTACTGTTCATCCATCATGCGCAGCAGAACCAGATCAGCATTACTGATTGGTTGCGGTTGATAATAATAAGTTGAGCGCGCCAGATCCAGCAGCTGACATTGACGAGTTTGACTAAGTTTGCCATGGGGCTCAATCATCTCTTTGCGTTCTACAAGACTTAATGATTGAGCTTTCTTGCTAAAAAATCGCGTTCTACCACCAATTGACCAATAACCCGGTGCAGGTCATCTGTTGTAGGCTGCTCCTTATTGGCGGCAGTATTATTTTTACAAAACAGCTCGGCAGCTTGCTCAATGAGTTGCCGTTTCCAGCTATTGATCTGCGTGGGATGTACATTATAACGCGCTGCTAATTGGGGGACAGTTTCATCACCACGTATCGCTGCCAGCGCTAGTTTTGCTTTGAATTCGCTCGAATATTGTATGCGCTTTTTACTCATTGTTATTAAGCTCCTTTTTAATTCTGCCAGAGCTTAACAACCTGTACAGTTTTTGGGTACCACTTCAGTGCTTGAAGTGTGAGCGATAAATCATTACTTAACCGCTTCTCAAACACGCGCTTGTCTTCTTCGTCAATGACTACCACTACATGATTATTTGAATGTAAATCAATTCCGCAGTAATGTTGCATCTCAGTCTCCTCATCGTTTTTGCAGCAGCCAGTTTAACAACTGGCTGCGAGGAGGCTGGCTAGAGGATTATCAGTTTTGATTTAGAAATAGAATGACTTCTCCTAAAATGTGATTAAAGAGGTAAACAGTGAGGAGAGATTGAAGAAATTATTTGATTTCTTCGGGGAAGCTGTTGGCTTTCGTATCAACTATGCCTACGACTTGAGTAAGACATACGATATGAAAGGGAATCTGATTTCTACACATGACCGTGCACAGAAACAAGGTATAGCGACTCTTCAGCTTTGCTAAGATGAACTATAGAGAGCGTTACCAAGTTAGTGTGTGTATATACCAGATCCCTTATTAAACATAAAAAAAGTAACGCTCATTTGTTGATTCACAATTGCTGAAGAATTTCCAAGCTCTTCTTTGTACAACCTAAATCTTAATATTTTGAATAGAAGTGTGCGTGCGATTGATCTCTTGACAATTTAAAATAATCCACACTATTTTCTAAGAAGCAATTTATATCAACCAAAATCATTGGAGTAGTCAATATATAAATACACATCGATAATACATTGAATATAAATAATATTTTTATATGCACAAAGTTTAATCGATCTAAAAAAGATTATTATAAATAACCATCTTAGCATCAGTATTTACAACTTACACACATAGTTATCCACAGAAACTGTGGACAAGTTAATAATTTAATATAAATAAATTTGCAGGAACTATATAAATTACACCCACTTCACCAAACAGGAATAAAAAAGCGTATTATTTTAAAAATAGTAAACCTCCTAATCTTTACCTAACAAGGTACATGTAATCCCACTTTTATTCTTCTCAGATTGTTCAGTTTCTATTCATGTTCTCCAGTATAAAGTTGATACCAACAGAAGAAGTTCTGCTCCACAAAAATCAAGGGGACTTAACATGAAAACAATAACTAAAACTAACACATCAGTAAAATTATTATCCGGAATATTGTTGAGTGTTGTTTTAGCTACTCCCGTGGTGACTGAAGCTGGAAGAGGCCATCACCATCATCATGGGCATCACCATCATCACCATAAGCATAAGCATCTTCACCATGGGCAAAATCATTACTATCAACGGAATATTTATTACGGCCAACCTTACTATCCACCCGTTCCTCCAGCAAATGTTTATTACAACCGACCATACTATCCATACGCACCTGTACCTGCACCTGCATATGGCGTAGCACCGGGTCATTTATTCATGGGTATTAACACGGGGAATGTCGGTGTTATGTTGGGCTTTTAGGCCTCGTAGAAGTGGATCTTGTAACTATTAACAAGTATAGCGAGGCAAATGAAGTTTATGAAAATCTCCGCTGGACTCATTCTGGGTGCATTAACAAGCCTTTCATTTGCAGATCCACCCTATTCGATTGACCGAGAAACTGGTAAATATTTAGGTAATTTGAGCACCGAGAGATACGATCCAAATTCAACGTCTAACCCTTATGGTCGTCCGGTTATTCCTTACTCGCCAGATTCAATCAATAATCCGTATGGAGGGTATGGCAGTCAATATCCCAATGACTTATACAATAACCCTTATGCTACTGATCCGCCAAGAATAATGCATGATAAAAGTCGAGGCGTTGATAGAAGAGATGTTTATGACTACTGCTTACCAGGATATAAAATAATTTTAAAATGCTACTAATCCGCCAAAAATAATGCATGATAAAAGTCGAAGCAGTGATAGAAGAGATATTTATGACTACTACTCACCAAGAGATAAAATACATCTAAAATGTGAGTGTTCCCCAGCAATTACGGTGTAACTAAGTTTCCAGGTTGGTTACTGCTTTAGAATTTGATAACTATAAAAGTCTCCAAAAAATCTAGGTTTTTTACCAGTAATATGAGGCAATATAAAGCTGTATTCTGCTCAGGGCAATCGCGCTTAAAAGTGCTTGAAAATAGAATTTAGATAGGGTAATAGCGTTATCATTTTGATTTTAAATGATAGCAAAGCCAACACCTTCAATTATCCATCACTTTTCGAGCATTAAAGATCCCCGAGTAAACAGACAAAAGAAACATCAGCTACAAGATATTTTCTTTATCAGCATCTGCGCTACTATTTGTGGTGCAGATGTGGGTTCCATTGAACAATTTGGCTTGGCAAAAGAGGCGTGGTTCACTGAATTGCTGGGCTTGGAGCATGGCATACCTTCGCACGATAGCTTCGGAGAAGTTTACGCCGCCATTGATAACGAGCAGTTCAGCGTTTGTTTTTTCCCGTTGGGTTGCTGACGTGGCCAGCCTCACCGAAGGCGAAGTGATTGCGATAGATGGCAAGTGTTTAAGACGTAGCATCGACAAAGCTTCAAAAAAAGCCGCCATCTATAGGGTCAGCGCTTGGGCTCAGCACAACAATCTGGTGTTAGGCCAGGCTAAAGTCGATGACAAATCAAATGAAATCACCGCCATTCCCAAATTGCTTTCAAGACTGAATATCGCAGGGGCAGTGATTACTATCGACGCCATGGGCTGCCAAAAGAAAATTGCCGAACAGATTAAACAGCAAGGCGGTGATTATGTGTTTAGCCTGAAAGGCAATCAGCGTGACCTACACGACGATGTGAAAACATTTTTCACGTCATCTTTATCGCCGAAAGTAACCTCGGTTAGTTATGAAGGTGGGCATGGCCGAATTGAAACCCGCTCAATATCAGTAGCCTTGATGCGAATGATCTAGAGCGATTAGAGCGTGTGGTGCGGGCGCATTGGGCTATAGAGAACAATTTGCACTGGGTGCTTGATATCGCCTTTGATGAAGACAGCAATCGGACTCGCAAGGGACATAGTGCTGCGAATCTGGCTGTTATCCGGCATATCGCCCTGAATCTGATCAAGACCGAAAAAACATCCAAGGTTGGCATCAAGACCAAGCGTTTAAAAGCCGGATGGGATAATGAGTATTTACGTCGGGTTATTGGGATAATTTAAGCGCGATTGCCCTGAGATCTCACCACCTGCTGCGCCAGATAGTGCTGTACAGCCAGCTATACCAAATCCTGAGAGTCTGGGCGATGCTGGTCATCGTGCTTGAAAATGCTCCGCCCCGCTTACGCGGACGACTGGCTATCTGGTTACTGGAAATTCGTGCAGGTGTGTATGTTGGAAATTATTCAGTCAAAGTACGTGATTACATCTGGAACCAGGTAGAAAAAGGAATTGAAGAGGGCAATGCCGTGATGGCATGGCGCACCAATAACGAGGCCGGTTTTGATTTTGTAACGCTAGGCACTAATCGAAGGATACCAAATGAAATAGATGGTGCAAAGTTGGTTTCTTTTTTGCCTGAAGAAACAGGAGAAGCTCCTTAAAAATTTGGTAGAATTTTACCTTCCTTTTTACCGCTGAAATATCAGCGAGATAGGGGAAGTGTGTTCACCACATGCGTGGGGATGAACCGCCTCATCAATTACGATGAGAGACCCCTCAGCGGTGTTCCCCACATGCGTGGGGATGAACCGAGATCAAAAGAAAATTCTGGGACAGCGTCATTGTGTTCCCCACATGCGTGGGGATGAACCGCCACTTTCAGCGATTTAAGTTTTCAGTATGTGGTGTTCCCCACATGCGTGGGGATGAACCGGAACCAAAAGCTATCACCCGGCAATGAATGCAGTGTTCCCCACATGCGTGGGGATGAACCGGTCTTAACAGTATCTGGCAGTTCAGCATTTGCGTGTTCCCCACATGCGTGGGGATGAGAACCGGGGTGAATCCAAGAAATGCTTGAGGGAGTACACCAGGGTTGTTAGCTAGGCCGTGTCTACAAAATTCTTTTTTCGGAGAAAATTTAATAGTAGACTGCATTACTGTAAGTCGTCTCAAGAATTAGTCTTAATTGTTAGCGCTATACTTCAACTCATTCAGGAGCGATGCCATGAAAATATGTAAGGTTTCTGTCATTTTGATTGTTCTTGCTTCATTGACTTCCTGCGCACACATGCATCCTCATCCAATGGATATGACGCAGGCTATCCAGAATGCTAAAACGCCTGCTGACCATGAAGCGCTAGCCAAACATTATGAAGCGACGGCGAGGGAGATGCAGTCAAAAGCGCAAGAGTATAAGAAGCTACTTGAGAAATACGATGCAAACGCTCCCCACTATGGTAGACAGGCACAAAATTTACAGAGCCATACTGAGGCTTTGATTCATCTTCACGAACAGGCTGCAAAAGCGAATATGGATATGGCTGATTCCCACCGTAAAATGGCTGTAGAGATCAAGTAATGTTTACTCAGCAAAGTAGCAAGATTCGGCTCCCGGTTTTAAGGATGTGCTTTTCAGCATGAAGTACTGGACCCTTTCTACTTGCTCCCGTCAGTTTTCCTTGCACTATTCAAAACGTATGTTGAGTGGAGTACTGCTCATATCGTTGTTAGTAGTGCAAGCAAAGATCATGCTGGAGGGTTGTCTGGTGATGCCCTATCTGCCAGCACCACAGAGCATGAAGCATACGGAGGGGCCTTGTGCCGAGCCTGCTTCACCTAGTGAGCGAGTTTGTTTGGCTAATTGTGAGTATTCGGTAAATAAACCCAAGCTTACAGGTGAGATTGCGTCGTTCGATGTTATCGTCGGGTTACCGGTAATAATGATTGTGATGGGTGTTCTCCTTAGTTTTTCACCCCATACTTTTTATATTGCGTTCATACCTGCCATCGGGCCGCCGTTATATCTGCTGTTCCTGCGCCTTTTCATTCCCATTCCTTCCTCTCCTCATTGATTGACTGGGCTGCACGTCTGTTGACATCAGCAAAGCCCATTCGATTCAATAAATATTCTTAATAGTTTTCCAAACTTGTGCTGCTTGCCTCGCTGAGAGGAAAGCGCAGGGTGTCCTGCCAGTGTGCCAGGATAAATTTGTCTGTTTAGATCGTCAGATCGATTTGTATGCAGAGAGTGGTTATTTATTCAGGAGTGAGGGTCATGAAACGAAATGTAATGAATGTTTTTGTCAGTGTTTGTGTTGTATTTTAATGGTTGGATGGATCACCATGCAGTTTGCTGATGCAGCCACTGTATCTCATAAGGGAACAGCAATGGTAAAAGCGATTGGATTGGAACAAGAACATCGTGAAACTTGCCTATGGTCCGATTGCATCGCTTAAATGGCCTGCTCTGACCATGAATTTCCAAATCAAGGAGCATACACTCATGCAAGGAATCAAGGTAGGTGACGGTGTGGCTTTTAACTTCATTCAATCGAATGGGGACTATGTAATTACGCATATTCAGCCGAGAAAATAGGAATAGATATCTAGACTAAAATACGTTAGGGAGAGCAAAATGATTGCCTCATCGCCAGACAATGCTAGAAATATTTTTTCCATAATCAGTAATGGAATGATCGCAGTATGGATTGCAGGAGCGATGATTCCGCTCGATGGACAGGCAGGTGCTTCAAACTCAGCTTATCCAATGATGTTTCAGCAATATAAACCCACAGTCAGTGGCAAGCAGATTACGCCGCTAACCCCCCTCATCACGGAGGCTCTGCAGAACAATCCGGAAATTCAAGCATCACTGCGGGAGCGCGAAGCAGCTCAGCAGAGAATATCACCCGCAGAAGCACTGGATGACCCCATGCTGGAAGCGGGAGTGATCAATGCGCCTTTGGCATCTTCGCCATTCAATCGCGAGGATATGACCATGAAAATGATTGGCCTGTCTCAGCGTTTTCCCTTTCCGGGAAAACGTGGTTTGCGCAAGGAAGTCGCGAGTAAAGATGCAGAAGCGATTAGTTATGGCTATCAGGAAACTGTGAATCGGGTAGTACGTGATCTGAGAATCGCTTATTTTGACCTTGGACTTATCGTAGAAATGACCCAATTGGTCGAAAAAAACAAGCTGATTCTTGAGCACTTTCTGCAGATTGCCGAAGGACGTTATCAAGTAGGGGAAGGAAGCCAGGCCGATGTCCTGAAGGCCCAGACACAGATTTCCAGAATGTTGGATGAACTGCTCAGGTTGGCTCGCGAACGGCCCATGATTGAAGCAGAGCTTATTCGCGCGCTTGGTCGTAGTACCTATGCTGGAGAACTGATACCTGAGCCGCTACCCATGCATCAAACTTCCTTAAATCTGGAGTCATTGCGAGAGAGAGCCATGACGCAGCGGCCGCAATTATTAGCATTGCAAAGCCTTACTGCCCGCAATAAAAAAGCAGTGGAGCTCGTGCAAAAAGAATACTACCCCGATTTTGATGTGCGCCTTTCGTATGGTCAGCGGGATAGGATGCTGGATAACACATCGCGCCCTGACATGATCAGCCTGACTGTGGCGGTTAACCTTCCAATATGGCGTAACAGTAAAATCGAACCACGGATTGCGGAATCGCAAGCGATGCACCATCAGGCATTGGATCTTTATCAGGTGCAAACTAACGAGATTGCGGCAAAACTGCGTCAACAAGGGGCAACGGCTGAGCAAAATCTCAAATCGGTACAGTTATATCAAACGACTATTCTGCCACAGGCCAGATTGACGGTTGAATCAGCGCTGGCCGCCTACCGAGTTAATCGAGTCGATTTTCTCACGCTGCTCGATAGCCAGATGACAGTATTTAACTATGAAATCAACCTGGTGACAGCGATAGCCAACTATAACAAGGCGCTCGCAGAAATCGATCTGCTTACTGGCAAAATCCCTGATGAATTGGTGCCTCCACATTAATGGAGTTCGTTATGAGAGTCCTTGTTAAAGTCATCATTATTGTTGCTTTGATTGCACTTTCGCTCGTTGTCGGGTATTGGTGGGGAAATACCCAGTCTGTTAAGCTTGTGGCCGAATCACCTGAGGTTACTACCCCCAAGGGCAAGATTCTTTATTACCGTAATCCCATGGGATTACCAGACACCTCGCCCGTACCCAAGAAAGATCCGATGGGGATGGATTACATCCCTGTTTATGAAGGGGAGGAATCGCCATCGGATAGTAAAGCAGTAAAGATCAGTACTGAAAAAATACAAAAGCTGGGAGTGAGAACTGAAGCGGTAGCACCACGCCAGTTGATTCGTACTGTCAGGGCCGTGGCCACGATTGCGCCAGATGAGCGCAAATTGTATACCTTAGTGACCAAATTTGAAGGTTGGATACATCGGCTCTACGTTAATACTACTGGCCAGGCAGTGAAAAAAGGGCAAGCTTTGATGGATGTGTACAGCCCTGAACTCATCACCGCGCAACAGGAATATCTGATTGCAGAGAAAGGCATGAGGCTGGTCGCTGAGAGTGATCCGGATATCAAAGCTGCCATGCAAAGACTGGCTGAGAGTGCCTTACAGAAACTGCGCAATTGGAATATATCGGAAATTGAATTACAACGCTTACAGCGTGAAGGCAAAGTCAGAGAGCATGTTACGCTGCGCTCCCTAACCAATGGCGTGGTATTGGAAAAACCTTCTGTTGAAGGAAAACGCTTTGAGCCTGGAGAAGTTCTCTATCAAATTGCTGATTTATCCCGCGTGTGGGTACTAGCCGATGTGTTTGAGCAAGATCTCGGCATGATCCATCCTGGGCAGATGGCTACCATCAGAGTCGATGCCTATCCGGACAAAGTATTTAGTGGAGAGGTCGCTTTCATTTATCCCAAAGTCACGCCAGAAACGCGTACTGCTATCGTTCGCATTGAATTGCCCAATGCTGATGAACTGCTTAAGCCTGCTATGTACGCGCACGTGGAGTTTGCTTCTTTTCATAGTAAAGAAAAGGTACTGACTGTGCCTGACTCAGCAGTCTTGGATACCGGCACACGGAAGCTGGTGCTGGTCGATCTGGGCGAAGGTCGGTTTGAGCCGAGAACGGTCAAACTTGGCATGCACGCCGATGGTTATGCTGAGGTACTAGGAGGACTTGAAGCGGGAGAAGTTGTGGTAGTCAAGGCAAATTTCCTGATTGATGCAGAAAGCAATCTCAAGGCAGCATTGAGCGATTTCAGTCATGGAAACCATGCTGTGGCATCCAGAAAAAAATCACATGCTAAACCCGGTGAATTGTTTGAAAGCCACCAACCGGAAACTCATCGAGGTGAAGGTAGCATCGAGTCAATTGATTTTGTGCATGCCACCATTACGGTGACTCATGGACCGATCGCCAGTCTCAATTGGCCTGCGATGCTGATGGATTTCCGGGTTGCTGATCCAGTATTACTGCGATCATTAAAACCAGGTCAAAAGGTTGCCTTCGAAATTACCGAGGGAACAGCCGGGGAGTATGTCATTGTTAGTATCTCTCCCTTGCATAACGGCGCTGCTTCCGGCAGGCACGAGGGACACTGAAGATGGTGGGAAAAATAATCGAATGGTCGGTACGACATGTTTTTCTGGTATTGCTGACAACATTTGCTCTCATTGTATGGGGCGTGTATGCGGTATGGAAAACACCCATTGACGCGATTCCTGATTTATCCGATGTTCAGGTCATCATTTATACTGAATATCCGGGCCAGGCGCCTCAAGTAGTGGAAGATCAGGTTACTTATCCACTGACCACAGCTATGCTGAGCGTACCGAAATCGAAAGTAGTGCGTGGGTTATCAGCCTTTGGCGTGTCGTTTATCTATATCATTTTTGAAGATGGTACGGATATTTACTGGGCGCGTTCACGTGTACTGGAATACCTGAATTTTGCCGCCAATAAATTACCGGAAAGTGTCAGGCCTGCACTTGGCCCGGATGCGACCGGGGTAGGCTGGGTTTACCAGTATGCCGTTACCGCTAGAGACCGTACACTGGATGAGCTGCGTAGCATCCAGGACTGGTTCCTGCGTTATCAATTGGTTGCCACAGAAGGTGTTTCAGAAATCGCCAGTGTCGGTGGGTTCGAAAAAACTTATCAGATTACGGTCGATCCACAGCATTTACAAGCCTATGGCATACCACTCAAAACAGTAATCGATGTGGTTGCTCAGAGTAATCGGGATGTAGGCGGGCGTGTGATCGAGCTCACGGAAACCGAATATATGGTGCGTGGCAGAGGGTACCTGCGCAATATCAGTGACATTGAGAATCTGGTCGTCAAGGCGCATGAAGGTATGCCGGTATTATTGCGTGATATCGCCCGGTTAGAGCTGGCACCTAATGAGCGACGTGGGATTACTGAGCTTAATGGTGAAGGGGAAGCCGTTTCAGGCATTGCCATCGCGCGTTATGGTGAAAATGCACTCGATGTCATCCACGATATCGAACAGAAAATCAATGAAATTAAATCGGGTCTGCCGGAAGGCGTTGAAATTCAATCAGTTTATAACCGATCTGAACTGATTCAGCGTGCCATCGACACGCTGAATGAAGTATTGGTTGAGCAAGTGATTATCGTAGCGCTGGTGTGTGCCATTTTTCTCATGCATGTGCGCAGTGCCCTGGTCGCAATGATCATGTTACCGATCGGTGTGCTCATCGCGTTTATTGTCATGTTTCATCTTGGCATCAATTCCAATATTATGAGCCTGGCTGGCATAGCGCTTGCGATTGCCGAGATGACTGACGCAGCCATTGTCATGGTTGAGAATACGCATAAACATCTTGCACGTCTCGATCCGCTTGCTCCGTCCTCGGCACGTGTGGAAGCCGTTGTTGCTGCATGCAAGGAAGTCGGTCCACCATTGTTCTTTAGCCTGTTGATTATCACGGTATCGTTTCTGCCGATATTTACGCTTGAGGCGCAGGAAGGGCGTATGTTTCAGCCGCTCGCCCTTACCAAGACATTTGCCATGGCGGGCGGAGCAATCCTTTCGATCACGCTGGTTCCAGCCCTCATCCTGCTGCTGATTCGTGGCCGCATTCCGCGCGAGCAGGATAATCCACTAGGTCGACTCTTAATCCGGCTCTATCAACCCGTCATTCCCTGGGTTATCAAATGGAAAAAAAGCATCCTTGTTATTGCTATCGTCATCCTGGGCTTGACCGGTTACCCGGCTGTCAGACTGGGAGCCGAATTCATGCCGACGCTGAATGAAGGCACATTGCTTTACATGCCGGTGACACTCCCTGGCATCTCCATTACCGAAGCAGCAGAAATCCTGCAGACACAGAACAAGATCATTAAAAGCTTTCCTGAAGTGGCCTCGGTATTCGGCAAAGCTGGGCGTGCTAACACAGCTACTGATCCAGCCCCGTTGGAAATGATCGAAACGATTATCAATCTGAAACCGGAAAGTGAGTGGCGCTCTGGTATGACTATCGACAAATTGATTACCGAGCTGGATCAGGCGCTGCAAATACCTGGTGTGGCCAATGCTTGGACAATGCCGATCAAAAACAGAATTGACATGCTCGCAACCGGCATCCGTACCCCCGTCGGGATCAAGGTGTTTGGAAATGATCTCAGTGAATTAGAAAAATTAGGTACGCAAATCGAGATGGCGGTTAAAACTGTGCCAGGCACCACAAGCGCTTTTGCGGAGCGAACTACTGGCGGATATTACCTCGATATTGAGCCTGATCGTATCGCGCTCGCTCGTTATGGATTGGCTGTGGGCGATTTGTTGGATGTAATTAAAACCGCGCTGGGAGCTGAAACGATTACTACGACTGTGGAAGGACGTGAGCGTTATGGTGTCACGGTGCGCTACCCACGCGAACTGCGCAGTGACCCGCAAGCGATTGCGACACAAGTGTTGGTACCCACCCTGGGAGCAATGGTTCCACTGGGTCAGTTGGCCCAAATCAAGCTGGTCAAAGGACCACCGAGTATCCGTACCGAGAATGCTTTGCTGTCTGCTTACATTTTTGTCGATATCCGTGATCGGGATATCGGCAGCTACATTGCAGATGCGCAGCAGGTAGTCTGTGAACAAATAAAGTTTCCACCTGGCTACTATGCTACCTGGAGTGGTCAGTTTGAATATATGCAACGTGCAACTGAGAAATTGAAAATGGTGGTGCCGTTTACGCTTTTGCTCGTATTTGTTCTTATTTATTTAAACTTTGGGCGTTTAAGCGAGACAATGATCGTGATGTTGTCGGTGCCTTTTTCCCTGGTCGGCGGTATCTGGTTAATGTATTGGTTTGGTTACAACATGAGTATCGCAGTCGCTGTGGGGTTCATTGGTTTGGCGGGGATCGCGGCTGAAACTGGCATGGTGATGCTGGAGTTCCTTGATCAGGCACTGAATGCCATCAAGGCAAAACGCCAAGCCGCAGGCGAAAAAATCACGATTGAAGATCTTTATAATGCTGTGAAAGAAGGCGCTGGAATGCGAATACGTCCAGTAATGATGACTATTGCAGGAAGTGTTTTTGGTTTACTGCCAGTTATGTTAAGCAGTGGTACAGGTTCAGAGCTGACCAAGCGCATTGCTGCACCCATGGTTGGGGGTATGATTTCAGCTACTGTACTGACATTAATCGTTCTTCCAGCAGTCTATGTGCTGGTTAAGAAAATTCAGATACAGCGTTCATTTAAAACAGAAAAAATATAAATATTTATTTTCGTAAACCAATTTAAGGACTCTACACACGAGCTATACTCCGCGCGGCCACAGATGCGGAAAATAGAAATGCGAAAAACTCTTATAATTTAAGGCCTTCAATACCTTTAAAATCCGCAATTGTTACCGTGCTGAGTATAGTTTAACTAACGGTTTTTCAATCTTTAAAACTAATTCTGAAAACCCTGATCATGGCTTCAAAACCACCTTCACACAGTTATCTTCCTTATCATTAAAAATCTGATACCCTTTCGCGGCTTCGCTTAAAGGAAGGCGATGCGAGATAATGTCATCCAGCACAACTTTTCCTTCTTCTACCAGATGTATCAGATGATCGATATAATTTTGTACAGGAACTTGTCCTGCTTTAATGGTAATACCTTTGTCAAAGATCTGGTGGATAGGAAAATTATCATAAGGATAACCATATACCCCTACAATAGAAACGGTACCGCCTCTGCGTACTGCATCCAGACACATACGCAGCGCATTAATGGTCCCTCTTTCGAGTCTGATGACGTTGGTAATTTTGTCCCATAAGCTGCGGTCTGCTTCCATGCCCACAGCGTCGATGCAAACATCAGCACCTCTTCCGTGAGTCATTTCACGTATTTTTTCAATTACATCTTCATCGTGCGCATTGAGGGTTTCGGTACGACAGGTGCGTCTTGAAGTTTCGAGTCGGTAATCTTCCACATCCAGGGCAATGACTCTTCCCGCACCGTGCAGCCAGGCTACCTTCTGCGCCATTAATCCAACAGGACCGCAGCCAAATATCGCAACGGTCTCGCCGCCTTTTAGCTGAGCCCAGTCAACAGCTGTATAGCCGGTAGGGAAGATATCGGTAAGAAATAATACCTGCTCGTCGCTCATGTTATCAGGAACTTTACGCGGACTATAATGCGCAAACGGTAAACGAACGTATTCCGCCTGGCCGCCATCATAGCCGCCATACATATCGGTATAGCCGTACAGTCCGCCTCCCTTACCTTTCAATAAGTGCCCCTCCGGACCATAAAACTCAGGATTCGATTCTTCACATTGCGTAGGGAGTTGATGCGTACAGAACCAGCAATGTCCGCAGGCAATCGGGAAGGGTACGACCACCCGGTCTCCTTTTTTCAGATGAGTAACCCCGGAACCGGTTTCTTCTACTATACCCATAAATTCATGCCCCAATACCATACTACGCAGTTGAGGAAACATTCCGTTATAAATATGAAGATCAGAACCACAGATAGCGGTGGAAGTTACTTTAAGGATAACGTCAGTTTCCTTCTGTATTTCAGGGTCTTGTACGGTTTCAACTCTTACGTCTTTTGGTTTATGAAATACGAGTGCTTTCATATTAAAATGGATAAAAGTTAAACAAAAAAAGGAATTTAAACTAAGCACAGCGTAGAGCATGCGGCTTTGCTTTATTTTCTGTGCTTTAAAAGTAGGAGAGAGTAACCGGCACAAAGTTCAACATCATCGCCCAGGTCAATGGAAAGACTCATGGACATAGTGATGTTATTCCATTTCCCCATCAAACATGGCGCGAAGGTGAGCCGCAGACAATATCCATAATGCGGTACGGTGAAGCCGACAAACTCAGTTTTGACTCACAAATGGAATGAATCATTGCAATAAAATAATCTTCAGCACATGAGAAAGGTTGATCATCATGAAAAAACACTCCCATTATATTCCGGCGTTTCATTTCCATTGGTTGACGCGCTGGTACGATCCGATGATGCGGCTCTTTTTTCATGAAGAAAGAGTAAAGACTGCATTGATTGCACAAGCGCACGTTCAGCCGGGTCAAAATGTGCTGGATGTCGGCTGCGGTACGGGCACGCTCGCGATGCTGATCAAACAAACTCAACCGAATGTCACCGTATATGGACTTGACGTGGATCCTCAGGTATTGGATATCGCACGAAGTAAGGCCGAGCAGGCAGGAGAAAGTATCGTCCTTCAGCAGGGTAGGGCAACTTGTCTGCCCTATCCGAATGGATGCTTCGATCACGTATTTGCCAGCCTGGTGCTTCATCATCTAACACGACAGGATAAGCAGCAAATGCTCAGGGAAGTTTTCCGCATCCTCAAACCCGGTGGGGAATTGCATGTGGCGGATTTCAGTCGACCGCATGATCCAGGCATGTGGTTAATCTCTCTGATCGTGCGGTGGTTTGAAGAAGTGCACGATCATATTCTGGGCCTGTTACCGGTTTTTATGACGGATATCGGCTTCAATCCGGTAGAGGAGACTACTTGTTACCGTACCCTACTCGGCACTGTCGCTTCATATCGTGCAGGTAAACCAATAAACTGAGCCAATAAGCTGAGCGATAGCCTGCAGAACGCCAGTATTTAACGCGAGCATATAACTAGCGTATCACAAGCAGTAGATAAGCTCATAGTTCGCTTGCCTGTAAGTACTGCTGGCTGGACAAAAGAATAGGAATCCATCGGTCTGGTCTGCTATGTAAATCGCATGGATCTGTGCCTGGTGGATTGCCATAGTCAGCCATCCTGCCGAAAATGTGCATTTGTGTGCGATATAGAATGTAACAAGTAATGGACATAAAGGTAAAGACGCGTTGAATGCAATGAGACACATCAATCGTGAAGGATGGGTTTCTCAATCACAGTCATGCCATTAATTGCCTGTTATTCTTATTCTTTGTGGCATTCTTCCTTGTTGCCATAATAACTTCTTTAGCCTGGAACATAGCAAAGCTTGTAGTGCGGTTAATTCTAGTGCCATTTTTTGATGCATTCATCCTACTGAGCATCCTGATGCAATAAAGCTGAATTGGTTTAATCCATCGCTTTTGCTCACCATCTGAGCCGATCAAAAGAATAACTGAAACATTGAGTCACTGTGACTTGATGATCACCACCGATTGTATTCAGTTTACGTGTTTACACGTATTTTTTAAGTCAGCATATCCCGATAAGCTAACGGAATACCACAATGCGACAAAAGGAGCATGTCACCTAAAACACACTGATCTGTAAATATGTTTTATCAAGCTAACAGTGAAGCGGGATCTGCATATTTTTAAGCCTGTGTATGGTCTTGCGACGTATTGAATTTGAAAAACAAGGAGCTAATCATGAATAAAAGTAAAATTCTTGCCACGTGCGTTCTGGTCTGTGCACTAATGATGACATCAACGGTGCAAGCAGAAGAAGACTATTTAACCAGTTTTGGCAACAAACTCAGCCAGGGTTTGGCGAATATGGCCTTTGGGTTCGTCGAAATCCCCAAGAATGTCATCAATATCAGCAACGAGCATAATATCCTTGTAGGCCTGACTTGGGGCCTGGTTCGAGGTGTTATGCATGGGGTGACTCGAACGTTTGTGGGAGGCGCTGAATTCTTGACTTCACCGTTTCCAACTTACGATTTTGCGACTCCAGCCTATGTTTGGGATCGCTTCAGTGAGGACAGCCGCTATATTGGATTGAATTATCCCGGTTACTGGACTATTTATGGTCCATTGGATGATGGCAAGTAAACCTGTTTCGACTCATTCAATCAAAAGGATATTATCATGAAAAATTATATTCACCCCTTGCTTGCGCTTTTGGCATTCCTGCTGGCAGCCTGTACCACACCTAAACAGAACACGGCTGATTTAAAAGCTGAGATTGATGCAGCTAGATCAGGTCACTATGGACAAGCCATGTTACATGCGGAGCAGTCTGCAAAAGATCTGGAAGCAGCCAATAATATGCTAAGCCACCTTGAGAATGACCACTACTGGAATATCGATGAGAAACAAAAAGCCTTGAATGCTGCCAGATCAGCAGCACACCATCGTTTGGAATCAGAGAAAGAGATGTGTCAATGGCTGACTGAAGTGCACAGCCATAACCATTATAAAGGAGCAAAAAAAACACGTAAAAAGCACCATTCAGTTGCTTACTTTGAGACGGGTAGTGCTGAACCGTTTAAAACCAGAGATGAAGCCATCAGCAGAATAGGTCATTGGTTAAAAGAACATCCCAATGCAACGGCAACTATTACTGCCTCAACGGATACTGTTGGTAAACCAGATTACAATCAGGCCTTATCGGAAAGAAGGGCTAAGGCAGTGATGGAGCGTTTGGTAGCAAGTGGTGCAAAATCTAACCAGTTAATTGTTAAAGCGATTGGTGAAGCCACAGGCCCTGACAACACACCAAATCAGAAAAATCGTGTGGTAAATGTGACTACTTCACAGTCTCAAGATGGCTACTTGGATTGTCCCAATTTAAAATAGAGCTTACTAACTTATCTTATAAAATCATATCTTGTTGATTTTACGCTAATACGAACACTGAGGGTCAGGCTTTACTAGTAAGGGATGTGTTTCGAGCGAGGGATAATGCGACTGATTTGCTCGAAAAAATGCTATGAATGTTCATTCAAAAGACGGTCTCGAAGTGTTCGCATCGGCTGCTGTCATGTTTATCGCCGATAAAGGATAGAACAAGAGAATAAGCTTGTAGCCTCATATTAGCGCTACTGGGAGGTTAACATCCCATGATAATGAGCGAGAGAGTCTGTAGGATCTCAAATAGACTGATTCATAGCATCCCTTTACGATATAAAACACTTAGATCCATCATGATTGCGATACCATAATGAAGCATGACCCCTGGCCAGATACTCTTGCTTTTCAGACTCATCGCACCCAACACGATCCCGGCAACGATTGCGCCTATTGTTTCAGGTAAAGGCTTGCCAAAATGAATCATGCAATAGGGAATCGTCATGACAAATATGGCATAAACCCCAAATCTTCGTTTAGTGCCATGCAATAAAAATCCTCGGAATAAAAATTCAAGCGCAATGAACTGAAGAAAATAAAATAACTCCCAAATTACAAAATTCGGATAAAAATTCTCATTTTTTCCTATCCTATAAAAAGGATAGCTTGCCAAAAAACTATCTGTCCCTGAGAAATAAACAACTAAAGGCGCCATACTGATAATCATGATTAAGTAAGGCCTATAATTGCTAAAACTGTAATTAGGAGCTAATCCGTAATTACTGAGCTTTTCTTTTATCACCAACACAATCACCAGTATCGGCACAATGAAATAAAACAGAATAATTGAGCATGCCCAGAACATTAATTGATGTAGCTGAGCGTCTGAGTGACGCAGCATGAATGATCGAAAAAAGTTCGAAAGCTCATATAGCTCTATGCTTTCCAAAATAGATAATACAAAACGATAATCTCCAAAATAACGATTAAGGGTCAATGCTAACGCCACCACAATGCAAATCAGTGCGACTTTAAAGTTAGTTCTTTTTGTTTGCCATTGAAGTAACTTGGTAATAGTCTGACTTGTTTCTGATACAAATAACCTGAACATGCTGATCTAAAGAATAAGAAAGTAATGCTATGCAAATGATTTGTGCTACACAAATAATTTCTTCGTGGAGTGCAATCGCGCTTTAATAAAAATAGATGAATTAATCGCTTGGTTTATATGTGTGCACCTATCGTATTGCGCAGCATATTATCAAAAGGGTAATAATCGTCAAGAGTGCTTTACCTTGGCTGAGAGTGTGCCAGTCGGTCTCAGATAGTTAGAAAAATATGTCAAAAATATGAAGTTTCTGTTTATGCCTGTGTATTAATGACAAATTATGTTTATTTACTTTGCGTACTGGAAAGCACTAGCGGTATTAGCAAACAATGCAAGCGCTCGGATGTTCTTATGTGTGCTACTTCAACCAGATCTTCCAGTGAAGCAAAATTTTATGGGAAGGGGTGTATTAAACTTGCCTTGTGTAAATCAGACTGAAGAGCAACCGAATAAACCGTGGCTCAGTTTTATTGAGATATTAATAATTCTAGACCTAGCACTTTTTGCAAGCATATGAGGCCCAATCTCCTCCTGATTATGGAATGCAAAGACAACATCAGACCAACCATTCTGTGATAATGTGCGATGAGACCCCGATTGACGTTTGACCTGCCAACTTATGCGCAATAATGCGACGAGTACACGTCTGACCTTGCATGATAGTCATTGGCTCATGTCGCAGCAAGGGAAATACTGATGAACTGAGGCCGAATTTCGCCATGTTCAAGTTGTTCAGCCAATACCCGCAGCACAAGTACTTAGGCTTTTAGCCATGGCTTCGCCAGGCGTCGTGCCATAAGCAAGAACACCCGCAAGCTGCGGGACTTCTGCAAGCCATCGACCATCTTCTTCCTGTTCGAATTCGATGCTGAAATCAATAAGCTTTGTTCCTCGTTTTTTTGGAGAGGGAGATTGTGGCGATTGTACTCCCAAACGTGGCCAGCGGCTAACGTTAGTCTCTTCCATTATGGAATAAGTCTGAAGGGCTTGCGTTTTCTCAACGAGAAATGAGTCTGAGTAAGTAGATTCTAGATTCTGAATTGATCATCAGGCAAAGCATGATGATCGGCATGCACGAACAAAGTGCTTCATACGCTATGTAATGACGGACACTTTTTATATTCGCGGCGATCTCCATGCGATGTGACGTAATAAAGCATCGGAAATTCTAAATGGAGCACAAAAATGGAGCCAGGTCGCGATTCACGCCCCTTTTAGTTTAGTTATAAAAATAATGAACTTTGATTCGGATTAAATTTCCAAATTTTAAGATGTGTAATGAAATAAAATTCTATTAAACATTTGCATTACTCTAGCCAACATATGAGAGGCAATATGTCATAAAATCAGGTATTTACCTTTTTACACCACCTGTTTAAGATGATTCCTTGTTCTAATATTTTTAGCATCCTCTGAGAATCTGGCCTCGGCAATTAAATCCCAAGCAAAATCAGCCGTGGCCATATTGATCAGATTGAATAAAAGATTGGAAGAGACCTGGATAAAAAATTTTGTTTCGATAAGTGTGAGCATCAATTATCCAAATGGTAATTGTATTAGCAATACCACAAATCAACTATCTTTCCGGAGCATAGAAAGAAAATAATTAAGAATCAATGTCTTGCTTGTCATCCCTAAAACACGGATAGGATGTAAGAAATTGCTGGTTTAGAGCTGTTGTGACAAGCTGATATTCAAAAATTTTTCTTAATAGGAGAAAACAAGGATGATAGATCAAGAAAAATTAGAATTGCCAGTTAGCTGGGGTTGGCTATTGGCACTCGGCATAGCTCTGCTCATCTTTGGGATGCTTGGCGTAGCTATGCAATTCTACCTGACCTTGGCCAGCGTAATTTTGTTTGGTGCCTTAGCTCTGGTGTCCGGCTGTTTTCAGCTCTGGCATGGCTTGGCTACAAAAGAAGTTAAATGGTCAGGCCGTGCTTTGCATCTGCTTATCGCGCTAATTTATATCGTATTTGGTGGATTGTTAGTGTGGGATCCAGTGAGCGGTACACTCAGCCTTACCCTTATATTAGCGGGCTTCTTGATTGCTATCGGTTTGTCACGTATTAGTTATGCATGGAACTGCCGAAAACGTGGCTGGAAATGGCAGCTAACGCTGGTAGGTGGTTTGATTGATTTATTGTTAGCCGGCTTGATTGTTTATGGATGGCCAGAAACTGCGTTTTGGGTAATTGGTTTATTTGTGGCTATTGAGATGATGATCAATGGCTGGCTGTTAATCGCTATGGCTATGGCAGCACGCAACATCAGTCATGAGGCGGAAAAGAAGGCTTGAACCTAAATATCTAAACTTGAATTCACGTAATAAGTGTGTAACCCATCAATCTCTCAGCATCTATACCTTGTTATTCTTGGAACGTCTTGTAAGGTCTCCTAGACCCTAGGCATTTTCTTGGTTTGTTGTTTAGTTTGTGTCCAACATCTAACGGAAAATAAGCGTCAAAAATAAGGGCCAGGTCGCGAATCAAGAAAAATAAGTGGATATACTACAGATTATGTGTCAAGGGCTATTCCGTTTAGGATTCCCGAATGTGCTTTATCACGTCACATCACGTGGAGATCGCGGCGAAAATATTTATGAAGATGATGACTGATTAAGGTTTTTAGAAATCCTTGGAGCGGTTGTTGCAGATTACAACTGGTTGTGTCATGGCTACTGTCTGATGGGTAACAATTATTATCATCTCCTCATTGAAACCATTGATGACAATTTGTCAAACGGGGTGCGTCAGCCAGCGTAGTATTTGCTACCTCACTCACGCACCCAGCAACGATTGGGACTATTGTTCGCAAGAATAAGAATGCTTGATTCTGCACCTTACTCTTTCTTTGCTTTGTGCTCTCAATTCATCTCAAATCCGAAGCTTGCCTGGCAATGCAAAAAAGATTGCTGAATTTCAGAGTAAGCTCTCGTTACAAAAAACAAATCTCCTTATCTGCCCGTGGCACCAGCTTGTTCAGCTTTAGGAAATATAATTTCTACCCGCCTATTTTGTTGGCGGCCGGCTTCGTTGCGATTGGAAGCCACCGGATAACTTTCACCAAAACCCTGAGCCGTGATGCGCTGAGGATTAACGCCGTTGCTTATCAAAAAATTCTGCACCGATTGGGCACGCTGCTCCGATAATCTCTGGTTATAAGATTCTGATCCGGTATTATCCGTGTGCCCCTCGATGAGGATATTTTGCTCGGGATGGGATTGTAAGAATGAAACGAGACGAGAGAGATTCATCTGCGCACCACGCTTTAGAGTTGCACGGTTGTATTCGAACAGCACATCACCCAGCGTCATCACATAACCACGCTCCGTCTGCTCGGCCTTAAGCTCAGCCAATTCATTCGCTAGCGCGCGAGCTTCGTTAGTTCTCGCTTCTAATAGAATTTGATCACGCTCTTTAATCAATTGCTCTAATGCTGCTTCGGCTTCCTTCCGTTGAGCCTCGACGCGTGCAATCTCTAACTGTCTTTGGGCGATGCCGGCAAGATGAGCAGTTTCCTTACGGTTTCCGGCCTGCTCAGCCCGCACTATAGTCTCACTGGCCTTTTGGAGTTCTACAGGTGCCATGTTGACAACTTTTGGATCTTGTCGAGTTTGTTCGTAAGCTACCCGTGCCTGTTGCAGCGTCCCGTTGGGAGCGGCACAAGCGCTCAATGTAGCAGCGAGGCAAATGGTAAATGCGCGATTATTCCACCAAAAAAAACGATTGCTTTGAGTAATCATCGTCGTCTCCTTTGTTCATTGATCGGTGTAAAACACTATCTTATACACCGTCGAGCGTAATAGACTGAGGCTGCGTGTCGGTTTGGAGTGCAGAGCTAGCGTACTTTGCTTTCCCGCCGAAGATCTTCAATCGCTTTTTGAATTTCTTGAGTTTGCGATTGTGCCCGCTCGGACAGGGCGGTACTTTCGGCCAGTCGGGCGTCGACTTGGGCTTCTTCGGCCAACCGTCGCGCGATCTCATAGTCCTTATTGCTGAGGGAGGATTTTGCCTGATCTAGTTTATCTTTGGCTAAGTGCGTTGGCAGTGGCGCATATTTTGCGGAATCGGCGCTGATCGCCCGGTCATAAGCTTCATCTGCTGACGAAATGGCAAGCCGTGCCGGCGTTGGGCTAGCACAAGCAGCCAATAGAATAACACCGCCAATCATTAATAAAGTAAGTGGGGGTGCTTTTTTCAGTAGCGCAATCTTATTCATCATCGCTGACCTCCAAATGGATTTTGGCTTTCAGGGGTATTTGACAGCGAGACGCGACAAGAAAAAACATCAATACTCGAGGTTCTTGTTGATCGCTAGTACATATCAAACCCCTGGTAACGCAGAAAAAATAAAACGCTTTTTTTCACTAAAAAATGAATGTACTGGAAATCAGACTGACTGTCAAACACATTGCTGACCGAACAAAAAATTACTTAATTGCAACTCATCATCAGGAAAATCAGAGATATGGTTGCTATTTTATTTTCTGTTAGTGCAACATGACTTTGTCTACCTGGCAAAAAAGACCAAACTCGACGGGCAAGTTCAATGGGCTGTTATCATCCCATAAAACTTGACACCTATTTGCTAATTCTGTCTTCTGCGCACCACTTGCTTCAGGTGCCTCCTTGAGTTCTTTACCCGGAAGGTTAAACGGGAAGCTGGTACGTTCAAATTCGATTCAGGCAATGCCAGCAGCACTGCCCCTGCAATGGTAAATGGGTTAGCTCGCGTAAGCCGCACTCGTCATTACACCGAAAAACGGGAGGAGGCAATTTTATATTTTTGACTGTCAGTATTTGCCTAGTGCTGCAAAAAGCAAGACCTGGTCTCATGTTTGTAACGGGTTCGGTTGATTGCCCGGTTAGTTACCCATTCGTGTCATCGAACGTTCAATATTCTGTCGAGCTTGCTTTTCATAGCGTTGTATGAACACAGGCGTATTGAATATCGTTGGCCGTGCGAGAAAATCCTTCAGAATCTTCCTCCGTCTCTTTCTGAACAAGAAAAACGGAACCCAAGAATATTCTTCACGTATCTGTCGTTCGTATTCCTTAAACCTTTCAGGTTCTGCACCCAGGATGGATAGGTCTACATCGATCAAGACTTGTTCGTCCTTATTGCGCGGCAGTACGGCGTGCCGGGTTGCCATGATCAAGTTTGAGATACGGGCAGCGGCATCTTTGGTCCCACCTGCAGCCAGTACTTTCTTTACTGCTAGCTCTGCACTCTTAACTTCGTTCTGGTTGGAGTGTTTCTCATAAATTGCATCGTGGAACCAAATCGCTAACTCTACTTCGGCGGCATGCTCTGCGAGATTGCAGATCTCGGTGAGCTTCGCAAAGCACTCTTCAAGATGGCGCACAGTATGGTATCTCCGGTGGGGCTCGGAGTACCGGGCGATGAGCTCTTTAAACTCCTGAAGCAGCATAGGGGTGATTGAAATGCCCAGCCCTTCCCAAGACGCTTTCCATTGATTCGCTAGTATCACTTGAATAGCTAACTGGAATTAAATCTTCGCAATGACACAGTAGAAAAGGTATCAGTCATAATAGCTTGCAAAATGAACGAATTAACCGAATAACAGCCCTATAATCAACATTAAAATACGCTGCGGTTCCAAATATTGGGTAATGTCCCGTTGGTATATCACATTCATCATCTTTCCTCTACCCGTAATACCGTCAACAATTTCATCCACCGGTTTCTTGGGCAATTTCTTCGATCGCTTGATAATATGAATATTATCGCTTTTTGTTTTAAACTAATTTGTTTTTGTACTTCACCAATAAAAAAGCGTTATTGCTTAAATAAGTTTGTCACACTAGGCAATGATTGATACTTATTATTTGTATTCGTTGCAACGCAAGATTTGATCCCATGAAACTGTGGCAGCGCAATTAAAAACTGCTGTCAATCAGCTGATTAGCTCAAACAGATAACCTATCCGTGCAGAACATTTTGTATATAGTCAATTGCATTTCAATTCATGGAATAGGGGATCTGAAATAGCGTGCTAACAGCCAATCGAGCTTCGAGGCAAATACTTGACGATCAGCCTGGTTAAAGGGAGAGGCTCCTCCAATATTTACTCCGCTGTTACGTAATTCTTCCATAAAATTACGCATGGTAAGGCGTTCCTTGATGTTGTCGGTGGTGTAGAGCTCACCGCGCGGGTTAAGGGCATGACCGCCCGCTGCAATTACCTGTGCCGCAAGCGGAATGTCAGCAGTGATGACCAGATCACCTGCTTGCAGTGCCAATATGATCTTGTTATCCGCCACATCAAAGCCGCCTGGTACCTGTTGCGTCTTGATATAAGGTGAGGGTGGAACACGTAGCGGTTTGTTGGCAATCAGTGTGGTCACAATTTGGGTGCGTTCTGCTGCACGAAACAAAATTTCCTTAATGGCGACAGGGCAAGCGTCAGCATCTACCCAAATTCTCATCGATTAATGCCCACGCTTGCCTGAATAGTTGCTTGATTTTGGCGAAAACCAGGTGGTCTGGGGCATGGCTTGATGGCGTGCAGCTTCAGACATTTTTTGAGCAGGTTGTTTCTTGGGTGAGTTTTGCGCATTGTCTGAGCGCTGCTGAGTACCGGCTGGTTTTGAGCGGGGGGTAGGGTTTGAGCTGTGTTGTCTGGGTTGCTTGGGTTGTTCCAGGCGTTCATATTTCGCGCGACTATTGACTGCTTGCTTAGCGCGCTCTCCTGCTTTGCGGGAGGTCTGATTCGGCTTGTTACCTTGGTTGATGGCGCGTCGTTGTTGATTCGCTGGCCTGGGTGCTTCAGGTTCAATTTTGGCAGGTGCGACAAAGCCTGGGGCAGTTGTTTTGGGAAGCTCACGTTTTATCAGTCGTTCTATGTCGCGGAGGTGTTTCATTTCTTCACGGTCTACCAGCGATATCGCAGCGCCAGGGCTACCTGCACGGCCAGTGCGGCCAATGCGGTGCACATAATCTTGAGGTACATTCGGCAGTTCAAAATTTACCACTTGCGGCAGTTGGTCGATATCCAGCCCGCGTGCAGCGATATCGGTTGCAACCAGCACCTGTACGGTTCCCTGCTTGAATTGGGATAATGCTTTGGTGCGAGCGCCTTGGCTTTTGTTGCCATGAATCGCGGCAGCTTCGATCCCATCTTTGATCAGCTTTTCTGCCAAGCGATTGGCGCCATGTTTGGTTCGGGTAAAAACCAGCACTTGCTGCCAATTATGATATTTGATCAGATAACTCATCAGATCACGCTTATGGCTTTGGTCCACTAAATGCACCGATTGCTCGACCAGCTCTGACGCAGTGTTGCGATGTGCCACTTCAACAAAAGTTGGGTTCCTTAGCAGAGTAGCAGCCAGCGCCCTGATTTCATCTGAGAAGGTGGCAGAGAACAGTAGGCTCTGCCTTTGTTTAGGCAGCAATGCAAGAATTTTTTTAATATCGTGGATGAAGCCCATATCCAGCATGCGATCGGCTTCATCCAGCACGAGGATCTCAATCCCAGATAAATCCAGTGTTCTCTGGCCAACGTGATCGAGCAGACGGCCAGGGGTGGCGACCAGGATATCCAGTGGCTTGCGCAAGCGCATAATTTGCGGGTTGATACTTATTCCGCCAAATATGACGCTGGAAGTAAGCGATAGATATTTGCCATAAGTTTTGACCGATTCTTCTACTTGTGCGGCTAGTTCGCGCGTGGGTGTCAAGATTAAACAGCGTGGACGGCCTTTTCCTAAACTGGTAGCTTTTTTCTGACTCAGTAATTGCAAGATGGGTAATGTGAAGCCGGCAGTTTTCCCGGTACCGGTTTGCGCGCCAGCAAGCAGATCGCTACCGCACAATATTTGCGGAATAGCTTTGAGCTGGATAGGGGTGGGCGTGATGTAGCCAGCGTCGGCAATCGCGCGCAAGATGGGCTTACTTAATCCCAGCTCGTTGAAAGGAGAGGTGATAAGGGTTGTTTTTAGAGTTTTTGATTGAACAAACAAGGTAATACTCCTGCGACGGCCTGTTACTCATAAGTAGCACCAATCGAGGCAGACGAATAAAGGATCAGTAATAGTCGACATCAAAAAATATCGGACTGATCATTAGATGAGAAGAAAGACCGCTGCAGTGATTGGTTAGATGCAGGGACTTTGTATTATACGGACTTGCAGAACAAAAATGGATTTATTTCCATAAATTTGGTAAAAACCCACGTCTTTAGACGGTGACTTTGGCTTTAAATATGCTGACTCATGCGCGCTTAGCTTGGAGCGGATAGATGACTTTAGTTGTCTGCACCAAGCTGCGCTAACCCATCTACTTTTAGTAGATTTTCTTACCCGAATTGCTTGTTGCTACACAGCCTTTGAATTATCGGCTTTAATATGGAAGCAGACGCAAGCTCTTTTAGAGGGCTACTGCAACGCGTTGAAGGGATGTTAAATTGGTGGGTATGCCTCAGTAACCCTATGTGTCAGGATACCTTTCACCGCAGTTGAAACCTAAAAACTTGAAGGGCGAAGTGAGAGGACATGAAGCAAAAGAGTTATTCAAAAGAATTTAAGGAATCAGTCATCAAGAAGATGATGCCACCCAATGCGGTATCTGTTCCCCAATTGTGTAAAGAAACAGGCGTATCTGATGTTACGCTGTATAAATGGAGAAAAGAATACAGGAATAGGGGGATCGCAGTGCCGGGAGATAACAGTAAAGCAGATGACTGGACAGCAGAAGATAAGCTGGCGGTTGTAATAGAAACAGCTGGTTTGAATAGCGCACAACTGAGTGAATATTGCTGCAGTAAAGGGGCTTGTACTCAGAACAGATTGATCAATGGAAAACGGCAGCACTGTCAGGGTATCAACGCCATGCCCAGGCTGAGAAAGAAAAGAATCGCTATCGTCAGGAAGAGCGGAAGCAGATAAAGCGTCTGGAAGCTGAACTCAGACGCAAAGAAAAAGCACTGGCAGAAACAGCCGCGCTGCTGGTGCTGTCAAAAAAGTGCGAAGCCATCTGGGGGGTGAGCGAGGAAGATTGATCTGCGCGCAGGATCGTCAGATGGCCATACAATTAATAACAGAAGCAGTGAATCAAGGTGTACGGCAACGATTGGCCTGTGAGGTGATCGGCATCAGCAGCCGCACGCTGCAATACTGGCATCACATTGGCCTGGAAGATCGTCGGCAGATAGTCGAGAAAACGCCTGCCAATAAACTCAGTGAGCAGGAAAGAAAGCATATCCTCGACGTTTGTAACAGTAAAGAATTCTGCAGCCAGACACCTAAACAGATTGTCCCTGCCCTAGCAGACAAAGCTATTTATCTGGCGTCAGAAAGCAGTTTCTACCGCATTTTACGTAATGCTGGCCAATTGCATCGCCGAGGCCGTACGGCCAATCCAGACACGACAAAGAAACCGACAACCTATATGGCAGATGGACCCAATCAGGTGTGGTCATGGGACATTACCTATCTGGCCAGTACGCTCAAAGGCGTATTCTTTTACCTGTATCTGTTCATGGATATCTATAGTCGTAAAATTGTAGGCTGGGAAGTCTATGAGAATGAATCATCGGAACGAGCTGCTGATGTTTTGCGAAAAACCCGGTTGACTGAAGTATTACCCATCCACCAGAAGGTGGTATTACATTCAGATAATGGCAGCCCGATGAAAGGGGCCACCATGCTGGTAACAATGCAGAAGCTGGGTGTTGTTCCATCATTCAGCCGCCCTTCGGTGAGTAACGATAATCCGTATTCAGAGGCATTATTCAAAACTTTGAAATATACACCTGCTTATCCATCCAAACCTTTTGAAAGTCTTGACGAGGCACGCCAATGGGTGCTGCATTTTGTTGACTGGTATAACCACTGTCATCGCCATGGCGGCATAAAATATGTGACACCAACACAGCGCCATCATGGTGATGATGTGACTCTTCTTGAACAGCGAAAACGTCTCTATGAGGAAGCGAAAAAGAAGCATCCGGAACGTTGGTCAGGCGAAACCCGAAACTGGTCACACGAATCAACAGTCAGGCTTAATCCCGGTAATACGCAACCAAAAACCACGATGGAAAAGGTTGCTTAAATAATGTATTCAGGCGAAAAGTATGTTGACACCTACCGGTAACGTTCCCTTTTTTCCGGCTTTGAATTGATGGGCTGGTTAAGCATACATCAAACGACCCTTGGGCTCTGGGATAGGGCGACCAAGCTCACGAGCAGTTTGGAGCCATTCCTCGATCACGATTTGTGCATTGGATGCTGCCTGCTCGTAGGTCTCACCATCGGCCATACAACCAGGTAATTCCGGAACCTCCACAACAAATGTCCCATCCTCTTCGCTCCAATAGATGATTAATTCATACCTAATCGACATTCTTTTCTCCTAATCGATACTTCAACAGGATATTTCTGATCTGTTTCACCTGGTATGCCTTAGCCTTACCACTTTTAGACTGGAGATTGATAATTTCATCAACGTCATTTCGAGCAAAAATGTGATGGCCGCCCTTCACTCGCTCTTCGAAACCCAAACGGACAAGTAGCTGGCATACCATAGCAAATTCTATATTCGAATCAGCGCTACCCGCCAAAATTTTTTCGCGAAGCTTTGAGTATTTTCCCATTTAAAAAATCATAATGGCTAAGTGGCACTAGCAGAGGCATAAAATGAATAGTGCTTATACATCACTTTTCCCAAGCTTGTAATAACCACTATTCAATCGACAGTGGATAAACATTGCTGAACTAAACTAGAGGAAAGGGCGCTAATGGGGATTGTAAGTCTGCGGAAAGAAAAGTCAACTGCCAGATGTGATGAGTGAATAGTTTGAATGAGTACGGGAAAGGCGGGGGAGGGGACACTACCCTTTAATATATATTAGGGTCTACCATCCCGCATGAATTCCAATCTACATACGTGTCTCAGGTATTTTTCAGAGCTGATTATGTAAATGGTAATCATTATTTTTCTTGTTTATTAAAATGGTTTTTTAATATACTGTCACTAAGAGTAGGGGAATTGATTTAAAACGTTTTAAGAGGTTGGAAAAGTCTATTCTGTGTCCTAATCGTTATATTGAGTGGTACTTGATTCTCGCTGATCCATTTGATGGATAGTTACGCCAACACGTAGTTTCGCTAAAATTTCCTTTTAACGGAATTCGTGAGAATCATTTTCTTGATTCTGCGTTTCGTCCCTCTTACGTTTAAGGCACTCTTTACGATTTCTTCTAGAGCCTCTGATGCTCGCAATGATGCAAGTAGGATTACCAATAATTTAAGTGGGATTACCTATGGTAAAGGAGCGCTTATGAATGGTAATAAAGAAATATTGCTCGGAGAAATTCTTGCCCAAGGTGGTTGGACAATGGTGCCGCTCTATGTGTGTTCGATCGTTGCGCTTGCCGTGTCCATTCGCAAACTCATAGAGTACCGGGCATTACACCTATCCGATCTAAGCTGGTTCGAAGAGGTACTAAATCTTACCCGTTTAGGAGATTTCAATGCGGTGAGCAGGGCTTGTAATCACCATTCTCACCCTGCCGCTCGCGTGGTATGCGCCGCTGCGAAGGCACTCACGGAACGGCCTGAGCTTGCAGAATCTGAGGCTAGACGGGTCGCCACCCTACAAATACAGAAGCTGGAAAAGAACCTTTCACTGCTCTCCTTTATCGCTCAGATTGCGCCACTCCTTGGCCTGCTCGGTACGGTATTTGGGATGATCAAAATGTTTATGGACCTTCAGGAAGCCGGTAATTCCAGCATCAATCTCTCAGACCTTTCGTCGGGAATCTGGGAGGCATTAGTAACGACGGCAGCCGGCCTGACGATTTCAGTGCCGACCCTTGCTATCCATGACTATCTTTCAAGTCGTTTAGACAATGTTCGTCTTCACTTGGGTGACATTATACAGAGCATCTTCTACGTTGCACCCAGGAACGAAGCCAAACCGGAGGTGACAGATGGATTTTGAAACTCGGCAACGCACATCACCCACAATCAACCTCACGCCCTTAATTGATTGTATATTTACCCTGGTCATTTTTATTATTCTTGCTGCTAATTTTCAACGGATTCAGACGCTCGATATCTCGGTTCCAGAAGCGGAATCATCTAATGAAGCGGAAATTGAATCTCTGGTGATCACCATACCTGTCACGGGCACAATTAAGGTTGAGAACGAGGAGATTGAATTAAGCGGGCTTAAGCATGAGCTGCAATCAAAGATATCGCGTTACCAGACAGTGCTTTTAGTGGCGGATCGATCAGTACCGGTGCAGCGGCTCGTGCAGATCTTAAGTGATGTTCAGGTAGTCGGATTTACATCAGTGAGTATTGCGACTCAGAAGCCTGAAGCTGAAGCGCCATGAATCAGCTGCACGGTTGGCCTATGCCAATCTTGGTGACATGTCTTGTGCATAGCGCAATCACAATGTTGCCCATTAATTTGGTGCAGAAAAATGATCGGATAGAGGACGAAACTATCACGTTTAGATTAGTATCACTCCCCCAAATCGCCCCCGCAACCCAAAGTGCTCCCTCACCTCTTATAGGGCAACCGTTATATCGGCCGGAGAAGAAACCCTCAGCACCCAAGCAAATTCATCAGGAGAAAACAACTTCTGTTGTGTCAAGACCATCGAAAGCGATTGCCCGAGCATCCGGCAAGGCTAAGGAGAAAACGACATTACCGCAACCTACAGACGGTCAAGAATCATCCAGTGCTGCAAATGTAGCCATGGCAGGGCACCCAGGAGCTGGTGGAGGATCCGGAGCAGGATCCGGTACGCAAATGCCTTCTGGTCCAGTTATGTTGTCTTCAGAACTATCGGTTATCTGCCCAGTCATGAATTCCCCTTCCTATCCTTCCCGGTCGCGCATACTTGGCGAGCATGGTAAATTAATGCTAAAACTGGAATTGGATGAAAGTGGTCGCGTTAAAAAGGCGCAAGTTACTAACAGCAGCGGCTACTCTCGTCTAGATGAGGCCGCTATTACTGCAGTTAAAACCTGGCGATGTAAACCTCCCTTGCAAAATGGTCAGCCAGTACCTGTTATTGCCTTTCAACCATTTAGCTTCGTATTAAAAGAATAGATTTATAACAAGAATAGGGGACATGCATTAGTCGGTCTGTGTCATCCACAAATTCAATGGTAGACCCTAAAAATATGTGCGTTTTCAGCGCTGTCGGCTCCATGCCTGTGTGATGATGCTCCTCACCGAACTACCAAGGCAATCGCGCTTAAATTATCCCAGGGATTCCTCAGGGTTAGACCTTAATTTGACACTACCGCTTGCTCTTTTCCGCCTGCTTCACAGCCCGACTTACGGTAGCATAACTCACGCCAAAATGCTCACCCACTTGAGCGAGCGTATAGTGTCCGCTTAAATACGCCTGAGCCATACCTTCATCACGGTTTTTATAGCGATCAACAAAAAAGCTCAGTGATTTGATGGGGGCTTGTTTTTGCTTTCTGGGTATATCTTTGAGTGATTGTTCAGATTTAAGCTTGCGTTGCATATCATTGATAAAATTATCATCACCTAAATAAATCTGGTTCTTCAACCACTGCCAGGGGGAAGGTTGCTCTTTGCCGGCCCTAACAAAACCTCGATAGCGTTGCTGCGCGACACGCTTTGTTTTATCAAATCCAGCGAGAATCCATTCAGTAGTTAAACAGGCATCATTTTTCTCATATCCAGCCGTTGCGCGATAACTGCTCCAGCGCCACGCTTTGGCGCTTCGCACCATCTGTGCCCGCACCGGATTCAAGGCAATGTAACGCGCCAATTCCAGCAGATAGGCATCTTTCTGCACCAGGATGGCTTTGAAACGGCCTTGAAATACGTGGCCAACACGCTGATGCTGCCGATTGAAATATGGCGTGTAAGTGCCGTTGAGATACTTCATTCCCTTGGACAGGGTGGGAGAGTTGGTTTCAATTAATAAATGGTAGTGATTGTCCATGAGACAATAGGCATGGCAATACCAGTCATAACGATTGACTGTGTTCTGTAGCAACAGCAAAAACTGTTGACGATCAATATCATCATGATAGATATTTTCCCGTGCGTTGCCGCGTGCTGTCACATGATACAGCGCTCCAGCAAATTCAATGCGTAAAGGTCTTGCCATCTGTGCATGCTATGTGAATTTAAACTTGTTGAAGGTTAAAATATTAGGGTAGTGATGTCAATTGTAAGGCCTGACTCTAAGGGTTGGGTTTAAGGGTTGCTATAGGCAAAGGTCGAGCTAGGAAATGAGAATATGAGAACGATAAAAATAATCCTGTTTATAGTAATTTGTGCTTTTATGTCTTCAGTATATGCTCAATTTTCTCAAGACATTACAAAAGAAATGACTAAAGCATCACAGGAAGCAGTTGCCGGTTACAAAAAACACGGGGTATATGGCATGATTGAGAAAGTAGCGAGGTGTTATTCTCGACTTTCAGATAAAATGCTTTATTGTAGCTATATTGACTTAGCATCAAAGTATATTGAATTAACAGCTTCGCAAGCTAGAGGATATCCGCCAAGTCAATTTTTTTCTGACGAATCATTTTCTGACAGAACGAGTGAAATATTCGAAAAAGCAGGCTTGGATAATGGACAGGGTGACATACTTCTAAAAATTATCTCGCCAGAAATAAACAAGCTAGTTGATATTGAGTTATCGAAATCAACTGGTTGATACCGCTGACTATCACTCTATCAAGATATATTCTGTCATTATCATCATTTGACACTACTGATCAATACGGATATATCCCGTCCAGGTGCTGAACACATTTTTTTCATAGGCGGATAACCGCGCCCGATAGAGAAGCGGTTTTTTTACCTCGAAGTTTTCATATTGGCCTGTTATTCCAGCAAGGCTCTATTCAGTAGTTAAACAGGCAGCGTTTTTTCATATCCAGCGGTTGCGCGATAACTGCTCCAGCGCCACGCTCTGGCACTTCGCACCATCTGTGCTCGCACCGGGTTCAAGGCAATATAACGCGCCAATTCGAACAGATAGGCATCTTTCTGCACCAGGATGGCTTTGAAACGACCTTGAAACACGTGGCCAACACGCTGATGCTGCCGATTGAAATATTGCGTGTAAGTGCCGTTGAGATACTTCATTCCTTTGGACAAGGTTGGAGTATTGGTTTCAATTAATAAATGGTAGTGATTGTCCATGAGACAATAGGCATGGCAATACCAGTCATAACGATTGATCGTGTTCTGTAGCAACAGCAAAAACTGTTGGCGATCAATGTTGTCATTATTGAATATCTTCCCGTGCATTGCCGCGTGCTGTTACATGATACAGCGCCCCGCCAAATTCAATGCGTAAAGGTCTTGCCATTTGTGCATTCTATATAGATTTAAACTTGTTGAAGGTTAAAATATTAGGGTAGTGATGTCAAATGTAAGACCTGACCCCATAGGTTGTTGCTTGATCCTGATGGGTGACTGGTGCGATTGACATCATCATAATTTGAAGCAAAGGGTGCGAGGAATTTCAGCAAAATGTTTAGCAAGGGTGTTATGGGTAGTTATCTTATCGCCGAATGGCGAGAATTTTGTTCGTGCTCTTGACTTAGGACGGCTAATGGGTGACCCCAATTTTTTTCGTAGACACGCCCATATTGCGCTAATGAATCCTTGTGTACGTATGGCCCTCGACTACTCTTGTGACTTGACCGATTGAAGTTGCTTTAACAATTTATGCTATCCTTTCAATCGGAACTCCGATTTTGTTCAAGCGCCTAATCTCTCGTATCTGATGGACGCTTAACCGACCAGGAGCACCACATATGATCCTTGTAGCGTATTCTTCATCTTTCCAGAGATCAGCGACTATAAGGTTTGGCACTCCGAGTCTTGGATGGGACTTGGAAAAGTCGTTAATGGCCCTTTCCCTCTCTTCAAGAGAAATGCCTAATCGATCCGTAATACGATGCTCGTGGAGAAATTTTAAGCCCTTAAATCCGCCCGGTATCATATTTAGTGAATTTCCTGCGGCCATGCATTCGTCAACCATTAGTTCTTCCCAATCCATTACCTCCTTATAAGAGAGATTAAGAACCACCAACTCCGAGGAGAGGCCAACGTCCGCACGTCCTTGGTATTCACGCCACGCTTTGTGAAAGGACTTGTTGCTACCGCTTCTAACTTCCGAAAGATGTTCTCCCATTCGTTTAAGCCAATTTCTGTTTGTCACTCCGTAGTAGAAGTGTTGATGTAGTGGGATTCCATTTTCACTTTCGCCTGACAACGGAATTCCATTCTCATCAAGAAAGCAGATGCTATGAGAATATCCCATATATCCGCTTTCAACATCTCCCCAACCTTTCATAATGGCTTGCATCGGTATACTAATCAGCCACTGGGTAGATTCAGGATACTTGATGAGAATATGTAAAACTACACGCTGATCTTCTTTGCGCCTCCTATCTGGCGCATCTTTAAATCGAAGCTGTATAGCAGTCGTCGCCCTTTGTACTCCGAGTTCAACTGTATGAACAACATTTACATCCAAATTCAACAGGCTAAAGCTCGGGCGATTCTTCTTGTTGAGGTTATGGGCTAGCAGGCGATCTGGGATTGCTTTCTCTTCATTAGAAGAGACATCCGTGTGATCATTAATGCCAACCAGCCAAGCGTCGAGATGCTTGGCAAATGAAAACAGATTGTCTGGGTAATAGTTACCGAGAATCTTTTGTAAGGAGTGTATATCGATATATTTAAAGGCCGCACCCATATATCTGACCATTCATTTCGTGAAGTTTGACATCCGCGTAGCTTTACCTGACCCCCTAACGTGAAGCTAAGGGGCGCGTCGCTTTTTGGCGCGTCCCGCTTGAGCGCAGGGTTAGACGAGTTACCCAATTTGCTTGCATAGCGGCGGCAAATGAATTGTTTGTAAATATACTTCAACTAATGAAGTAGCCACTGCTGGATGAATTGCAATAATGCCGATTTTTACCTTCCCGTCGCTAATCAACTGAGAATAGTTTTTTGCTATACCCGCTTGAAATTTACTATTTGGGAACACCCTCCATCCATTATCTAAAACTTTTGGTGTTTGAAGGTGATCCCATATTCTCTCGTGAAGATTATTCGTTGTTGCCTTTCCGATGTATAGAACTTCTTGGTCTTCCGAGGTTATGAAATAAATGCCGGATTTGTTACCAACGCCATCACCTTTGACCGGAACAGGAAGGTTTCTCTGATCGACCCAATCACCTATAACCGGCTTTTCAGCAGGAACGAAATGCTCGGAAAACACGACCTCTTCAAATTTTGCACTTAATAATACACGCAAGTCAGTTAAGTGATTTATCAATTCTTGATATTTCATTTTCGATGCCAAAGCAAATTTGACCGTCTAACTAGAATTAGACCTCCGAAATGACGCAATATATTACGTCAAAAATGACATCTAACACGGTGAGTTGCATGTTATTTCCTTATGTTTTATATAATTGCATCGATTTAGCTCTCATCATAACAAACTTTGTTAGATCTACAAATATGATGAATAGATCATGTCTTTTGGATTAGGGGCGTGACTAACTCAAACTTAGGCATCGCGGTTATCGAGCCAAGCAATTTTATATACCTAAATAAAAGCGTCAAATTTTTTTCACAATAAGCATAAACAGCAGCCAGAGATGAGAGAGAATGGATATTGAGCCGCTTCATTCTTGTCACCCCTTAAAACTTGACACCCATTCCCTAATTCTGTAGTCTGCGCGCCACTTACCTCAGGTGCCTTCTTGAAGTTTTTATCTTGAACGTTAAACGGGAAGCTGGTGCGCTCTGATTCGATTCAGGCAATGCCAGCACTGCCCCCGCAACGGTAAATGGGTTAGCGATCTACATCATGCCACTGTGTATTGACATGGGAAGGCGTAGATCAGGAATATATTCCGCTCATGAGTCCGGAGACCGGCCTGAAGTAAATTCGATGTTATTGCGGAGGGCGATAACCGGCACTTCGATCGGCTTTCCTTAAAACCGATCTGTTGGCCTATTTCTGAATTCCTCTGCAAAACAGACTTGTTAACCTGACAACGCGCGGGTGTGCGCGGAGGAATGAGATCATGCAAAAATGCCGGTTATCGGCAATGGCTGTGCTATGGCTAGGTGCAGCTACGACTGCCGCTACCACTGTCTTGGCAGAAAATATCGATCATCAAGGAAAGCCCATTATCGTCACCGCCACACGTACTGCACAGACGACAGAAGAATCGCTTGCTTCGGTGACGGTGATCTCACGCAAAGATATAGAACGCCAACAGGCAAGATCACTTGAGGATTTGTTCCGCGGTGTACTGGGCATCAATGTTCACAATAATGGTGGTCCGGGTAAAGGCACTTTTCTGCAGATGCGTGGGACTGAATCTGATCATGTGCTGGTATTAATCGACGGCATCAAGGCAGGATCGGCCACATCAGGAACGACGGCCTTTGAAAATATCCCTGTTGAACAGATTGAGCGCATTGAAATTGTGCGCGGTCCGCGTTCCAGTTTGTATGGCTCCGAAGCAATCGGTGGTGTCATTCAGATTTTTACCCGCAAGGGGGTGGGTGAGGGGATTAAGCCAAGCTTTAGTTTTGGTGGGGGTAGCTACACGACGTTCAATGGTTCGGTCGGTCTTTCAGGCGGTGGCAAGCAGGGCTGGTTCAATATGACAGTAAGTGGTATTGGCACGAGCGGTTTTAATGCCTGCACCGGCTCGGCTACTGCGGGATGTTTTACCGATGAACCTGATCCGGATCGGGATGGTTATCGCAATGTGGCCGGTTCTGCCCGCGCAGGATATCGTTTCCAGAACGGATTGGAAATCGAGGGTAATTTTATGCATTCAGCGGGCAAGACAGAGTTTGATGGCAGTTTTGTCAACAAAGCTGTTATAGCACAACAGGTTTTCGGTGGCTCTGCGCGTTTCTCGCCTTTCGATTTCTGGCGGGTAAATATCATTGCAGGTCGTAGCCGGGATGATGCGGATAATTACCTGGGCAAGGTTTTTATGACGCGCTTTGATACCACGCGTGACACCATTACCTGGCAAAATAATTTTATGCTGAATCAGAATCATCAATTGACAGTGGGTACGGATTATCAGCATGATCAGGTCAACAGCACCGAAGCTTTTACCGTGAACTCACGCAGTAATTGGGGTGTTTTTGCCCAGCATCTGGCCTCTCTTGCTGCACATAATGTGCAGTTATCGCTGCGGCATGATGACAATCAGCAATTTGGTAGCCGGGTTACCGGGGGCGCTGGCTGGGGTTACGCCATTACTGACAAGGTACGTCTGATTGCGAGTTTTGGCAGTGCTTTTAAAGCGCCTACCTTTAATGAGCTCTTTTTTCCAGGCTTTGGTAATGCCAATCTGCGCCCCGAGGAGTCACGCAGCTTTGAATTTGGTGTACGTGGCAGCCCTGACTGGGGTAATTGGTCATTAAATGTATATCAAACCCGCATTGATGAGTTAATTGCGTTTGATGCCAGCATCCTGGCGCCAGCTAATATCGATCAGGCGCGTATCCAAGGACTGGAAGCTGTCCTCGGCACAAAGATTATGGGCTGGCAATTGAATGGCAATCTGACTTTCCTGGATCCTGAAAATCGCTCATCCGGGCTCAATAAGGGTAATATATTACCCAGACGGGCAGAACAGACATTTCGCCTGGATATTGATCGCCAGTTTGGTCGATACAGGGTAGGGGCCATGTTTCTGGCTGAAGGCGAACGCTTCGATGATATAGCCAATACACGCAAACTTGACAGCTATGTGAAATTTGATTTACGCGCTGAATATATAATGAGCAAACACTGGCGTCTACTGGGTCGAATTGAAAATCTGTTTAATGAACACTATGAAACGGCAGCCTTCTTCAACCAGCCGGGGCGTAATTTCTTCGCTACTTTACGTTATCAACCTTAACAAGGAGTCAAAAATGTTTACTTTATCCACTCGCAATCAAATGGGTATCGGTCTAGCACTGGTATTACTGATGATCATTACCCGCGGCCATCATTTTGTCTCATTGCATAATCTGCCGGATGCTTCCTGGCTCATTTTCTTTCTGGCCGGTGTCTATTTACGTTCAGCCTGGCCATTACTGGGTTTTCTGGCGCTTGGCGGCTGGCTCGATTTTGCAGCTTATACCTGGGGGGGTGTCAGCGGTTTCTGTTTGACGCCAGCTTATGTGTTTTTATTGCCTGCATATATTTCACTATGGCTGGCTGGTCGCTGGTACGCGCATCGTCATCAATTTTCCTGGCGCACCTTGATGCCACTTTCCCTCAGTATGATGATAGGTTTAATGTTGTGCGAATTATTTTCCAGTGGGGGTTTCTATTTTTTCTCCGGCCGTTTCGAGTCCACGACATGGGTTGAATTTGCAGAGCGATCAATCAAGTATTTCCCGATGTATATTGAATCATTCCTGATTTATGCCGGAATTGCAGTGGTCATTCATGCTGCATTGGTAGCGCTACGCCAGCAATTCGATTCCTCTAACACCTCGGCAGGCTAACACCATGTCAGATTCTGGAGAAGATCGTGAAAACGAAACTGCGTGCCATTGCATTCCCCCTCAACCGGAGGGTAAAAAGGCAGAGTCAGAACGGGAAAAACGCTACCGCGAGCGCATGCAGCGCAAGAAAGAAGTCATCGATGCTGCTATCGCGCGCGCAGATCAGAATAAAGGCTTGTTGCTCATTCTTACCGGCAATGGAAAAGGCAAATCCAGCTCGGCATTTGGTATGCTGGCACGCGCGCTGGGGCATGGCATGCGGGTAGGAGTCGCGCAATTTATCAAAAGCCGTACTGATACCGGCGAAGAAGCTTTTTTCCGGCATCAGGAGAATGTGATCTGGCATGTTCTGGGGGAAGGCTTCACCTGGGACACGCAGGATTTGGCTCACGATAGCGAAACGGCGCAACGCGGCTGGGCGATTGTGCAAGAAATGCTGCGTAACCCCGCCCTGGATCTAGTCGTGCTCGATGAATTGACCTACCCAATCAAATTTGGCTGGCTGGATTTAACCATGGTGCTGCATGATTTAAACAATCGCCCGCCCATGCAACATGTGGTCATTACTGGACGTGCTGCTCCCGATGCACTTTGTGAAGCAGCTGACACCGTCACTGAAATGCGCGATATCAAACATGCTTATCGGGCTGGCATCCAGGCGCAAAAAGGGATTGATTTGTGAAACAGTGCCCAGCGCTACTTGTTACGGCACCAGCGTCAGGGCAAGGTAAAACAACCCTTACTGCCGCACTTGCCCGATTTCATCGAAATCAAGGACGAGAAGTACGTGTATTCAAGGTTGGCCCGGATTTTCTTGATCCGATGATTCTGGAGCAAGCTTCTGGCTATCCAGTTTATCAGCTGGATCTGTGGATGGGTGGTCAATCACATTGCCAGCAGCTTTTATATCAGGCTGCTTCTACTGCAGATTTGATTTTAATCGAGGGCGTCATGGGGCTCTTCGATGGCGAGCCATCCAGTGCCGATCTTGCGGTAGCATTTGGCATTCCAGTGTTGACAGTCATTGACGCGACTGCAATGGCGCAAACTTTTGGTGCGGTAGCCCATGGACTGGCAACCTTTCGCCCTGACTGCAGAATGATCGGTGTATTGGCCAATCAAGTTGCAAGCTCTGTTCATGAAGAAATGCTCAAAGAGAGCTTGCCAAAAGAGAGCTTGCCAAAACATTTGTCATGGCTTGGCTCACTCCCACGCCATGTCAGCGGTGAGTTACCCAGCCGTCACCTGGGTTTAGTCCAGGCAAACCAAATTAATCATTTGGATCACTATCTGGAGCAATTAGCTGAATATATAGCTTTGACCAGCTTACACGAACTGCCGCCTGCCATAACCTTTATGGCACCGGAGGATTTACCTACGATCATGCCAGCGCTCAAAGGAATACGGATTGCAGTCGCTTCCGATGCCGCGTTTAGTTTTGTTTATCAGGCTAATCTGGATCTGTTAAACGCACTGGGTGCGCAACTGAAATTTTTTTCACCACTGGACGATACTTCACTGCCTGAAGCAGATAGCCTTTATCTGCCCGGTGGTTATCCAGAGTTACACATGGAAAGACTTGCGGCCAATCAAAGCATGCATCAAGCCATTCATGTCCATTATGCGGCGGGTAAGCCGATTCTTGCTGAATGTGGTGGCATGCTCTATCTGCTTTCAACCCTGACAGATCATCATGGCAAAACAGTTGATTTATTAAATTTGTTTTCAGGCAAAGCGACTATGCAGCGCAATCTGGTTAATTTAGGTCTGCATTCAGTCAGATTTCCCCAAGGAGAGTTACGCGGACAAACTTTTCACCATTTACATTTGGAAACAGCCATTCAGCCCTCAGCATTGACACAACCAGCAAGAAAAGGGCTTCGGCCTGAAGCAATATTTAATTCAAGACGTTTAACCGTTTCCTTTATGCATTGGTACATGCCTTCAAACCCGACTGTCACAGCTGCATTATTTTCACCATGAACCCCCATGCCTTCGGCGAATTAGAACGAGACGCCATCTATCGGGTGATAGCCGAGCGCCGCGACATGCGTCATTTTATTCCTGGTTCAGTGGATCCGGTTGTGTTGAAGCGCTTGCTCGCTGCCGCACATCAAGCACCCAGTGTAGGTTTGATGCAGCCTTGGCGGTTCGTACGCATTACTGATCCTCAGCTGCGCAATGCTTTAGCTTCCCTGGTAGAGGAAGAGCGTGTTCGCACTGCAGCAGCACTGGCTGAGCGAGGTGATGAATTCATGCGCCTGAAAGTGGAGGGCATTCGTGAATGCGGCGAACTGCTGGTGGCTGCCTTGTGCGACCAGCGTGAACAGCATATTTTCGGCCGCCGTACTTTGCCGGAAATGGATCTGACTTCGGTGGCATGCGCTATTCAGAATTTATGGCTGGCTGCCCGTGCCGAAGGCCTGGGTATGGGTTGGGTTTCATTATTTGATCCGATTCAGCTTGCTGAGTTATTGCATATGCCAATAGGCAGTAAACCGATCGCTATTTTATGTCTGGGTCATGTCGAAGCATTTTATCCTGCGCCGATGTTAAAGCTGGTAGGTTGGGCAGATGAGCGCCCATTGGATGAATTAGTTTTTCATAACATCTGGGGCAACATTGAAAAATGAGCACCTTTCTGGTTGTTCTGATTGCATTGCTACTGGACGCATGGCTGGGAGAGCCTCGTCGGTTCCATCCATTGGTAGGGTTTGGCAAGTTAGCAGAATTGACTGAACGCTATTTTTACGCAGACACCAGGATGCATGGCAGCATGGCTGTGCTGTTGTTGGTTGCCCCCTTGATCTTGCTTACGGCATGGATTGATTTTACTCCCTGGCATGTTGTTATCGATGTGCTCGTGTTGTATCTAGCGATTGGCTGGAATAGCCTGGGTACACATGCCAAAAGGGTAGAGCATGCTTTGTTGGCAGATAATCTGGTAGCTGCACGCCAACAGGTAGGCTTGTTGGTGAGCCGCGATACAGCTGAGCTGAATCATGTTGCTGTCACGCAAGCAACTATTGAGTCCGTTTTGGAGAATGGCAATGATGCCATCTTTGGCGCCATTTTCTGGTTTGTCTTGGCCGGTGCTCCTGGTGTTATTGCCTATCGCCTGATCAATACATTGGATGCCATGTGGGGTTATCGCAATGAGCGCTACCATCATTTTGGTTGGGCAGCAGCGCGACTGGATGATTACTTGAATTTCATTCCGGCTCGGCTGACTGCTCTCAGCTATGCGCTAACTGGCCAAGCACGTCATGCCCTGATATGTTGGCGCACTCAGGGAACCATCTGGAAAAGTCCTAATGCAGGGCCAGTCATGGCGGCAGGCGCAGGTAGTCTCAGTCTTTCACTCGGTGGACCTGCCTGCTATCACGGCAAATTGGAAGCCCGCCCTCTTTTGGGAACAGGACAGAAGCCTGAGATCCGCGATATTGACCGCGCATTAGCCTTGATCAAACGCGCATTAATCCTCTGGCTGCTTATTATCTGCGCAGGAGAATGGTTTCTTGGACGCCTG